>DATBMR010000154.1:0-4372 GCA_036554745.1 Binatia bacterium | reverse complement strand
TCGGCGGGCCGGCGAATGATCAGCCGGTAAATTCAACGCCGGTCCGGGAAGTTGCCTGAGTTACAAAGATGGCGAAATCGAACCAGCAAACCATCGCCTATTTTTCCATGGAAATCGGACTGCTGTCCGACATGCCGACGTACAGTGGCGGCCTGGGCGTGCTCGCCGGCGACACGATTCGGGCTGCGGCCGACCTCAAAGTGCCGATGGTTGGCGTAAGTCTACTCCACCGCAAGGGATATTTTTATCAGCGGCTCGACGGCGCCGGTCGGCAGATCGAAGAGCCGGTGGATTGGGCGGTGGATGATTTTCTTACGGAATTGCCGGACCGCGTGTCGGTGACGATCGAGGGCCGCGTGGTCGCCCTGCGCGCCTGGAAATACAACGTCGCTGGTCCCGGGGATTTCTCGGTTCCCGTGTATTTTCTCGACGCCGACCTAGCGGAAAATTCCGCGTGGGACAGAACGCTGACGCACTTTCTCTACGGCGGCGATCTGCATTACCGCCTCTGCCAGGAAGTCATCCTCGGTATCGGAGGCGTGCGCATGTTGCGCGCTTTAGGACATCAAGAGATCGCGCGCTACCACATGAACGAAGGCCACTCGAGTTTACTGGCACTGGAGTTGTTGGATGAAGAGGCCGTACGCGCGGGACGGCCGTCGCCGAACCGGGATGACGTTCAAACCGTGCGCGAAAAATGCGTCTTCACGACCCACACACCGGTGGCCGCGGGCCACGATCAGTTTCCCATGACGCTGGTCAATCAGATTCTCGGCAGACGTGAAGTTGAGGAGATGAAGGATGTGTTTTGTTGTGGCGATGTTCTGAACATGACGTTTTTGGCTCTGAACTTGAGCCGCTATGTCAACGGCGTTGCCAAGAAACACGGCGAGATTGCCAAGCTCATGTTCGCCGCCTACGACGTCGATGCGATCACCAACGGCATACACGCAGCCACCTGGGCCGCCGAGCCCTTTGCAGAGCTTTACGATCGTTACATTCCGGGCTGGGACCGGGACAACTCTAGCTTGCGCTCTGCGTTGGGCATTGCCAAGCAGGAGATTTGGCAGGCCCACAGGGCGGCAAAAAGGGCGTTGCTTCAGTTGGTCAACCGCGAAATGAACGTCGGCATGGATGTGGATGTGTTCACCATCGGCTTCGCCCGGCGCGCCGCCGCCTATAAGCGGACGGACCTGTTGTTCTCAGACACCGAACGGCTAAAAGGCATCGCTGATCGGTGCGGCGGACTGCAAATCATCTACGCCGGCAAAGCCCATCCCCAGGACGAGGCCGGCAAAGAGCAGATTCAAAGGGTCTTCCGCGCCCGCGACCAACTGCGCAACAAAATCAGGATCGCTTATCTGGAAAACTACAGTATGCATATCGGCAAAATGATGACTGCGGGCGTGGATGTCTGGCTCAACACGCCCCTGCCGCCGATGGAAGCGTCCGGTACCAGCGGTATGAAGGCCGCGGTGAACGGCGTACCGAGCCTGAGCGTACTCGACGGCTGGTGGATCGAAGGCTGTATCGAGGGCGTAACCGGATGGTCCATCGGCCCCAACGACGGGAGAACTGGAGCGGTGTCGGATCACAGCCGAGACGCCGCTTCCCTGTACGACAAACTGGAGCAGATCATCCTGCCTTTGTACTATGTCCAGCGCGACGACTATCTTGATGTGATGCGCCACGCGATCGCGCTCAACGGCTCGTTTTTCAACACCCACCGCATGCTGCAGCAATATGTCTTGAAGGCCTACTTTTAGGTCACCCTATGATTCACAGACCGAGAGTGCTGTTAAATGAGGAACGAGAAACAAATCGCACCGCCTGAGCCAGGCCGAGGCCTTCGAAAGAGTTGGGCAGCGTAGCAGTGGGCCTGTCGGCGATACTCGGCCACGCCGTAGCGTCGGGGATCGGCGTGATCATCAGATTCGCCGCGGTGCAGCAGCAATAAGTGGCTCAATGGCGCGGTTCTTGTTGGAGCTGGCGCTGCTTCTTGCCGTCATTTATCTGCCCATGGTGCAAAAATTTCTCGGCACATACAGTCTTACACTGAATGATTGGTTGATCTTGGTCGCCTTGGCGCTGACTATCTTTCCGGTTCTCGAGCTGGTGAAATGGCTGGAGCGGCGCGGTTGGTTTGGCGCCGTCGTCGAGGAGAACGGTAACCGGTGATCCTGTGGCTACAATTCGCCGTGGTGGCGGGCGTCATCGTCTTTGCGGGATCGAACCTTTCGAGATATGGCGACGTCATCGCCGAAAAAACTGGCATGGGCAGAACCTGGGTCGGAGTGGTGCTGATGGCGTCGGTGACCTCGCTGCCTGAGCTGATCACCGGCGTTAGTGCCGTGGCGATCTTTGATCTGCCGAATCTCGCTATCGGCAACATTCTTGGCGCATGCGCGTTCAACATGTTGACGATCGCGTTGCTCGACGTCTTGAGCGGTCCGACGCCGATTTCAGCGCGGGTGCATCAGGGCCAGGTTCTGGCTGCCGGCTTCGCCGTCTTGCTGCTCGCGCTGGCGAGCATGAGCATCGCCCCAGGCGGTAGCATGCCGGCGCTCGGTTGGATTGGCTGGTATAGCACGGCATTTTTTCTTGTTTATATAATTGCCATGCGCACTGTGTTTTTGTTCGAAAAAAGGCGGATCGCGGAATTTGTGCACGAAAAGGCTGAGGCCGCTCGCTATGATTCGATATCCTTGCCCAAGGCTTATCGTAACTACGCCATCAATGCGGTGATGGTGATCGCCGCTGCCGTTTATCTGCCAGATTTGGGCGATCAAATCGCCTCCACGACCGGACTGGGCAGCACCTTTGTCGGCACCACTTTCCTTGCCTTGACCACGACGCTTCCCGAGCTGGTGGTGTCGATCGCTGCGTTGAGAATGGACGCGGCCGACCTGGTTTATGGCAACTTGTTTGGCAGCAACCTGTTCAATATGGCGATCCTGGCGATCGATGATTTGCTCTATTTCGACGGGCCGCTGCTCATGGCAGCAACCCCGGGCCACATCGTAAGCGCAAACGCAGCCATGGCCATGACCGCGATCGCCATGATCGGTTTGACCTACCGCGCCAGCAAGAAGCGGTTTCTTTTTGCGTGGGACTCGCTCGCCATCGTCATCGTGTATCTGTACTCGGTGTCGATGGTCTATATGCTTCATTAGCGCCGAGGGAGGATTTTATGCCCGACTGGCTCTGGTTCATCGCATTTTTTGTCGTTTACATCGTGCTCATGCGCTGGGTGCTGCCGCGCTTGGGCGTACCGACGTGAATGGCGGGCGGCGTCGCGGATCGACGTCAAAACGCCGACAACAACGAGCGCGCCAAATGAGGATTCTGGTTCTTAACTGCGGCAGCTCGACTCTCAAGTTTCAGTTGATTGAGGCCGATCCGGCGTCGGAGTCGACTGCCAAGCAATTCAAACTAGCGGGCGGCATCGTCGATCGCATCGGCCCCCGTGCGAGTTATCGCTTTACCGCTGGCGATCGTAATGTCGCGGAAAGCACGATGCCAATTCATGATCACGATCAAGCGGTGCGCGTGGTGATCGAATGGTTGGAACAGGCCGCTGGACTGCGGCCAGATGCGCTTGGCCATCGCGTGGTGCACGGCGGCGACCGTTTCGTTCGCCCGGTGCTCATCGATGACGGCGTGATCGCTGCTCTCGAAGCGCTTTGCGAGCTTGCGCCACTGCACAATCCGGGCGCGTTAAGCGGCATTCGCGCGGCACGAAAAATCCTCGGCGACTCGGTGCCCATGGTTGCAGCGTTCGATACTTCGTTTCACCATGCGATTCCCGACGCCGCGGCGACTTACGCGATCCCCTACGAACTGTCACAAAAACATAAAATCCGTAGGTACGGGTTTCACGGCCTAGCGCACCAGTACGACGTTGCGCGCTACGCCGAGCTTGCCGGCAAATCGGCTGAAGAGGTCAATCTCGTAACGCTGCATCTCGGCAATGGCTGCTCGGCAAGCGCCGTCCGCAGCGGCCGCTCCATTGACACCTCCATGGGTTTTACTCCGCTCGAAGGTTTGGTCATGGGTACTCGCTCAGGCGATATAGATCCGGCTTTGATCAGCTACCTGGCGCGTAAGGAAGCAGTGGAGGCCGTCGAGATTGAGAACTGGCTGAACCATCGCTCCGGTCTGCGCGGTATTTCCGGATTCTCCAATGACATGCGCGAGCTGCTCTCCGCTTACGATGACAATCAGCGTGCGCGCCTGGCTGTGGACGTATTTTGTCATCGCGCCCGCAAGTATCTCGGCGCCTATCTTGCCGTTGTCGGCGGTGCCGAGGCGGTCATCTTCAGCGGCGGCATCGGCGAGAACGCACCATCGGTACGAGAGCAGATTTGCCGCG
>DATBMR010000126.1:0-21091 GCA_036554745.1 Binatia bacterium | reverse complement strand
TCTTGCGTCAAGTGATCCAGACGCGATAATAGCCGCATGGTCATGTGGTTCTTCATCGCAGTTGCCGCGTTCGTTTTCGTGCTGCTGCTGTGGTTGGTGATCAACTTGACGAACATTCTTTGACTCTGCGATCACGCCCTCACGTCGCGATTCAGAAACGGCTCCGTTCCGTGAGCGCCGCTTTACGCCTTTTGCTCCTACCTGAAAAGAAAATTTCTGCCGTCGTCACTTAGTGTTCAGTCAAAAGTGCCCTGTGCCAGAATCAAATGCCTTGCTCTCTCATAATGTGCTTGTTCTGTGCCTTTTCTCTGGGCTTGCCGTGTCTTGGCGCTTCCGTGGACTCGGACAGAAAGAACTTGTGTTTGGCATTAAGTTTGGATCATCACCATCACAGGGCGCAAGCTAATGCGTAAGTCGTAAGACAACGTCGTGACTTGCTGATGATTGATTCTTTCCTGGCACCATTTAAAAGGAGCGGACATCTCTACAATGAAACGATCATTCTCTTTAGTGATATTTTTGGCGGTACTTTTACTGTCGGTTCAACCCGCAATTGGATCGGACCCAACCATCGTTGGCGAGATTTCAGGGGTGGAATTATGTCCGCAATCCGCGTGCGGCGCCGCTATTTTCACGGGAACATGCGATTGTAAGGTTAACAACCTGCACACGGTCGGCTTTTTCTGGGTCGCCGTACAACATGCCCCATTGCCCGATCCTTTTTTTTCTTCCGCTATCTCCGCAGGGAACTGGAATCTGACGACATTGGAGGGCAGGTTTTCTGGCAACGTACTTGAAGGAAGTATCCTCAACAACAATAATAACACTTTTACTATCATTGCACGGCTCCGTATTGAAAAGGGGGGTGCGGGTGACGTTATCGTAACAGGATTGCTCGACCACAACGATTTTCCTCCGACGTTCGAGGGCCAGCTCGTTCAGCCAGAATTCTGATCTATATCGGCGATCGAGCCCAACCGGGTACTAAGAGGCAAGACCGAACACATTGTGACCTTCTGGGTGGCGTTTTTATCCACCCAAAACCGAGATACACCTCAAGCTCGATGAGCTGATTCGAGCGACCAAAGACGCTCGAAACGTGCTTTTGAGTTTGGAAGAACCTGACAATAAACAACTGGAACATTTGAAGGGCGGGTATATTTGATCGCCTCGGCCAAAGAGCCCGTCGCCCGTTTGCTTTGTGACTAGCGCCTCTGCTCATGATCCAACTTGCTACGGTTTATGTTGATGCTCGTTTCATTGCTCTGTGCGTGGTTCGTGATTTTTTTCGGTAGCGGTTGGATAGCTAAACGATATGGGCTCGGGCCGCTTGCGTGGGTTGGCCTGATCGTCGCCGGTTCTTGTTCGCTATTGTACGTCTTTTTCTGGCTGTCACGTTCACCCGCCTAGGCTTACCTTCAACACCTTGTGGCGATTCTCGCCCGATTTCCCCCCCTCGCAAAGCGTACAGTTTGAACTTCTCGCGTTGCTCAGGACTAACTCAGCCTTGCGGGGTAGGCTTTTCGTCTCAACCGAAACTTGCATATCCGCGCATTGCCCCCCGACTGGCATGGCTCAATTTCGTGCCGGACGCTGATGTTTTCCTGGCCACCGAAATCTTCGATCAAATCGCGGCGCTAGACGGTAGATTCAAAGTCGGTAAGGAATTGGCTCAATGCGATGGCTTTTTTTCGTGGCATTTGCAGCATGGCCTAAGACGATGAAAAAGGCTCTGTCGGTGCTCGGAACAGGGCCGGCGAGCGTCTGTTATCGTTCATGTTGCCTCGATCAAAAATCGCTCAATGCCGTTCGCTAACGTGGAGACATCGTGGAGAAAAAACCGACGCTCTTCGGCATACTTGGAACCAGCAGCAGGATTCTCAATCATGAACCCCTCATCAATTTTGCATTTCATCTTTGCCCCTGAAAATTTCCTGTGATAGGTTGTTGAAGTCGGCGAATCGGCTCGTAAAACGGCGAAAAATCCCTGTGGAGTCCTCGATTTTCCAAGCCGGAGAGGTGACCGAGCGGTTGAAGGTGCACGACTGGAAATCGTGTGTACCCCTAATAAGGGTACCGAGGGTTCGAATCCCTCCCTCTCCGCCAGTCGGGAGTGCAACCAGAAGCGAGGATGCAAGATCGTGATCGTCGATTTTCGTCCAGAAACGCTTTGGGATGTCGATTGCTGATAGTTAGGTCCCGTGCAAGGCGGCACCGTGAACTCCGTCAGGTCCGGAAGGAAGCAGCGGTATCGGAACAGCCCCTGTGCCACGGGGCAACCTAGCTGTCAGCAATGGGCATCCCATAATTAACGTTATTGGAAGGCGAAAGGTTTTCTCCTGCCCGAGTCTTTCCAGCCAGCGTCGGCTTTATGTCTTATCTGGTTATTGCACGGAAGTGGCGTCCACAGAGTTTCTCCGATGTTGCGGGCCAACAGCACATCACCCGAACTCTGCAAAACGCGATTAAAACCAATCGCATCGCTCACGCCTTTCTCTTCACCGGGGTTCGCGGCGTGGGAAAGACGACGGCGGCGCGGATCCTCGCCAAGGCTTTAAACTGCGTGAAAGGGCCGACGCCTACCCCTTGTAACGAATGCAGCCAGTGTCAGGAAATCGCGCAGGGAAGCTCGATCGATGTTCTGGAAATCGACGGCGCGTCAAATCGCGGCATTGACGAGATTCGCCAGATCATCGAGAACGCGCGCTATCAACCGGCAAACTCCCGCTTCAAGATTTATATCATCGACGAGGTGCATCAGGTCACCAAGGACGCTTTCAACGCGCTGCTAAAGACCTTGGAGGAACCGCCGCCGGCAGTGAAATTTATTCTGGCGACAACGGAGCCGCATCGCTTGCCGCCAACGATCCTGTCGCGCTGCCAGCGCTATGATTTTAGGCGAATTAACTTACGCGAAATCGTCGAGCGCCTCGACGCCATCGCCAAGAGTGAGGGGCTCGACATCACCGACGGAGCGCTGGTTTTGCTCGCGCGTGAAGCCGACGGCAGCATGCGCGATGCCCAATCGCTGCTGGAGCAGGTATTTGCAATTGCGGCGCCGACGGATGCCAGCGCCAAACAACGAGCCGTTGACGAAAGTTTGCTCCAGGAAGTCCTCGGACTGGCAGAGCGTCGGATTTTCTATCAAATCTCCGCAGCGGTGCTCGAGGGCGATGCTCCGCGTTGCATTGAGTTGGTCGCTGACATGGTCAACCAAGGCCGCGACGTCAACCGTCTCGCGCGCGATCTAGTCGAGCATTTTAGGAATCTGTTGGTTGCACGTTTGGTAAGTCGCGTTGGTGGGTCCAGCACCGGAGAATCTGGCGCTACGCAGTTGTTGGACTTACCGGATCAGGAGATCGCCGACCTAGTGGAGCAATCGCGGCCGATCTCGGTTGAAACGCTGCTCGACTATCTCGATTTCATGGTAGCCGGCGATGAAGAAATCGCGCGCTCGGCAACCCCTCGCTTCGCGCTCGAGAGTGTCTTGGTTCGTTTGGCCGGGCTGCCCAAAACCTTGCCTGTGGCTGAGTTGATCGAACGACTTGAGCGGCTTGAAGCAAAGGCGGCTTCCGGAGCGGGCAAGCCCGCGGTTCCCCGCACCGGCGAAAAAACTGCGCCGGTCATGCCGCCCGCGGTTCCAGCCCGAGGTGATCCGGCGTCGCCTAGAAGCGTGTCTCCCTCGTGGCCTGAGTTCGTTGCCTTTGTTGGCAAAGAGAAAAAATTACTGGCCTATCACCTCGAAGCCGGCAAGCCGCTGGAGCTGCCGCCGGGCCGGCTTAGGGTCGGCGTGTCCGAGCGGCAGCACCTGGCGTTCTTGCTCGACGGCGACAATCTTGCCACGCTTAAGGAACAAGCGAGCAGATTTTTTTCTGGAGATGTTAACGTACAGATCGTCAATATGATCGACGATGGACCTTCCGCTAGTAGCGAAGCCGCTGCGGACCATAACGCCGATGAACGCAGCCCGATGGTCAAAGAAGCTCTGCGCATTTTCGGCGGCTCGGTACGCAATGTCCGCCGGGAAAATCAATAGCCGCTGCAGCACCGTGATGGCTGGTGTGCCGGTGCCTGAAAAGGAGGAACACAGATGGCGAGCATAGGCGGGATGGGCAATCTGTTAAAGCAAGCTCAGGAGATGCAGGCGCGGATGGCGAAGATCCAAGAGGAGCTCGGCAATAAAACTGTACAAGGATCGGCGGGCGGCGGTATGGTCCAAGTCACCGTCAACGGCCAGTTCAACATCACCGCAGTGCAGGTCGAGCCGTCGGTGATCAATGCCGCTGAAAAGGAAATGTTGGAAGATCTTATCCTGGCGGCGGTGAACGACGGCATGCGCAAGGCGCGCGAATTAGTGTCGACAGAGATGAGCAAGCTCACGGGGGGAATCAAAATTCCTGGACTGATGCCATGAGCCTTTATCCCGCTCCTCTCGCTCGCCTCGTTCAAGAGCTGTCGAAACTCCCCGGGATTGGCGAAAAGACCGCGGCCCGGTTGGCCTTTCATCTGTTGAAAGGCAACAAGGATGACGTGATGCGGTTGGCCGATAGCATCGCCAAACTGCGTCAGGAGATGGGACTCTGCCGGCGCTGCTTCGGCTTTAGCGAAGTCACGCCCCAAGACGATGACGGCGCTCTATGCGGCATTTGTCGCAGTGCTGGCCGTGAGGCCGATAAGATCTGTGTCGTTGAAGAGCCTGCGGATTTGATCGCGGTGGAAAAGTCGCACGAGTATCGCGGCTTTTATCATGTCATTCACGGTACCCTCTCGCCGCTCGACGGCATCGGTCCCGACGCCCTGCGAATCAAAGAGCTGCTCGAGCGCTTGCGCGACGGCAGCGTCAAGGAAGTGATCGTGGCGACCAATCCGACGATGAATGGCGAGGCGACCGCGCTCTATCTTTCGAAGGTGATAAAACCGCTGGGAGTTGCCGTAACTCGAATAGCGCGCGGCTTACCGATGGGCGGCGACCTTGAATATACCGACGCGGTGACTTTGGGTAAGGCCCTGGAAGGCCGGCGGGAGATCTAGCAGGTTGAACGAAAAGGACTCATATCCTTCGTTGTCTCGCTGGAACGCACTCGCTAAGTACAACTCCGCTCGCCGATTTTGCGCGCGCCTCGGCACTAAGCCTGTTTACGGCAGACCGGCAATCCGGGTTTTTCATCAACCTGTTGGCGTCGTCTCGGTCTATTGCAACGCCGAGGGTGCAGCGGTGGTGGAGATTATTGGCTCCTAGCCGCCCACACGCAACATCAGTTTTGTTGCTCCCCATCCAATCAGGCCGCACACCGGAAAAGTAAGTATCCAGGCGATGACGATGTCAAACGTGACGCCCCACCGGACGGCGGAAAATCTTCTCGTCGCTCCAACACCGATGATCGCCGTATTGATCGTATGTGTGGTGCTTAGAGGGATACCGAGCCGTGTCGCAAGTTCGATCGTCAAGGCGGCCGCGGTCTCCGCCGCGAAGCCGTGAACCGGCTCGAGCTTGGTCAGTCGGAGCCCCATGGTTTTGACGATGCGCCAGCCGCCCACTGCCGTGCCCACTCCCATGGTTACGGCGCACAAGAGAATGACCCAGATCGGCACCTCAAAGTTCGGCAAGATACCGCCCAGCAAAAGTGCCAGGGTGAACACGCCGATGAATTTCTGCCCGTCATTCGAGCCATGACTAAAGGCCATGAAGGCTGCCGAGAGAATCTGCAGGCGCCCAAAAATTCTGCGCACCGTCCCCGGTCGCCGGTTGGCCAAGCAGCGATAGAGCAACGCCATCAACAACAAACCGCCAAAGAAACCCAGGAATGTCGAAAAGACCAGCCCGATGAGAACCTTGCTCCAGCCGGACCAAAGTAAACTCGAGGGTCCGGCCGTTGCCAAAGCGGCGCCGCTTAGGCTGGCGATCAGGGCGTGGCTTTCACTCGTCGGCAAGCCGTAGTACCACGCGAGCGTGCTCCAAAAGATAATCGCGACCATCGCCGCCGCGACGGTGGTCAAATTGATGACGTCCGGGCTGACGATATCTTTGCCGACCGTCGCGGCCACCGCGGTCCCGGACATCGCACCGATCGCGTTGAGGACGGTTGCCATAATGACGGCTTGGTACGGCGACAACACACGGGTGGAAACGACGGTGGCGATCGCGTTGGGGGAATCCGTCCAGCCGTTGACGAACTCGGCCGCGAGGATCAGCGCGAGAACGCTGTAGAGTACCACGGTGGCGTCGAGCATGATGCGAAGGACGGCTTCAGGAGTTTTTCAGGCCGATGGTTTCGAGGGTATTGGCGACGTCCTCGCAGCGGTCCGTGGCGGATTCAAGGATGTCGTAGATATCGAGCCATTTGATAACGTCCATGGGCGAGGTGCCGTTTTCAAACAAACAGCCGATCGCTTTGCGATAAATGTCATCCGCGGTATTTTCCAGCCGGTTGATCTCGATACAGTATTCGTCGATATCGTCGAGCCGCGGCATGT
Source organism: Binatia bacterium (assembly GCA_036554745.1). Lineage (GTDB taxonomy): Bacteria > Desulfobacterota > Binatia > UBA9968 > UBA9968 > DP-20. The sequence continues at coordinate 14,617 of DATBMR010000126.1, read as the reverse complement.
GCGAGACCGCCTTCACCAGCTGTTCCGTTGAGGTCACGATGATCTCACACAACTCCTTGGCTTCCGGCGTCGGTTTGTCGATCCTGAAAAGCACCATGCGCGCCGCTGCGGCCTCAATGGCGTCCATGACGTTGTCGAGGGCGGTGGTGAGGGCGTGAATGTCTTCGGCGTCGATCGGCGTGAGGAAAGTCTGATTCAAGCTGCGAATCGTCCGGTGCGTGATCCGATCGCCCTCGTGCTCGAGGTCTTTAAGCTTCTTCCAAGACTCTTGCGGGTGATCGTAATGATCGAGCATTTCCTTTAGCGCCTGGGCCCCGGCGAGCGCGTTTTGCGCCGACTCTTTGAATAGATCGAAGAATCTTTCCTTGTGCGGAACAAACTTGAACATGGACGCTCCGTCAAGCAGAGCTTTTCTAGTTAACAGCGCATAACGCTGTTGTCAATCTATATTACAGAAAGGTTACGGCATTGTTACGGCGCCTGGATCAGATTCGGGGATGGACTTGCCCAGACAGGTTAGCTCTGCACGACGACAGGAGTAGCCGTGGGTTGCTCGTTTGACGGCGCTAACGGCAAGTGGATGCGGACAGTGGTACCTTTGTTGATGGCGCTTTCGATCTTTAACTCGCCTTTGTGCGCTTGCACGATATGTTTAACGATCGCCAAGCCCAGACCGGTGCCGCCGAGGTCGCGCGAGCGCGCCTTGTCGACCCGGTAAAATCGTTCGGTCAAGCGCGGCAAATCTTTTTCCGGTATGCCCGGACCGGTGTCGGACACGGATATTTCAACGGTTGGCGCCACGCCGTCATCGGCTGCTTTCAGAGCTGCGTTCAGGGTGACCGTGCCGCCGGAGGGAGTGTACTTGATCGCGTTATCAACCAAATTGATAAAGAGCTGTTGTAACCGATCCGCATCGCCGTGTAGCTTGGGCACCTCGGAATTGAGGTCGTGCAATAGTTTGACATCCTTTTTCGCGGCGCGCTCCCAGAAAATTTCCAAAACTCGCTGGATGAGCTGATTCGGATCGAGCGGCTGCAGTGCGAGCTGAATATTACCGGATTCCAAATCCGAGAGCGTGAGTAAATCCTCGGTCAGACGACTGAGCCGCTCGGAATGTCGCTCGATGATTTCCAGGAACTGCCGGCTGTCTCGCGGGTCCGATGGCGGACTCTCCATCAGCGTTTCGACATAGCCGCGAATCGCCGTTAGCGGAGTGCGCAGCTCGTGCGAGACGTTGGCGACGAAGTCGGAACGCATGGACTCGAACCGTTTGATATCGGTGATGTCATGAAAGACCAGAATCGAACCGAGCGACTGCCCCCGCGCGTTGCGTAGCTGGACCGCGTTCACGCGGAACCAGCGTTCTCCGTCGAGCTCGACCTCTTTCGAGTAACGTTGCTCGGCGAAATTGAAGGCCAAGACGTCATCCAAGATTTTGCGCACTTCTGGGTGCCGGGAAATTTCCAGCATCGACGCACCGTGAATTTCTCTCTCGAGAGGCACGTGGAACATCGCCCTGGCTTGGTCGTTCATGAGGAGCACCTGGCCTTTGGGATCAAGCACCAAAACGCCCTCCACCATGCAGCGCAGGATCGAGTCGGCTTTTTCCTTCTCGGCGGTGACCTGCTGCAGGTTGTCGCGGATTTTGCGGCTCATCTCGTTCAGGCGTTGCTCGAGCAGTGAGATCTCGTCTCGTGTCGGATTGGGAAAAAAATTCTGCGGGAACGACCCTTGTGCGACTTGGCTGGCGAATTGCTCCAAGCGTTGAAAGCGGCGGGTCAGATGACGCGAAAAGAACCAGGCCAATAGCAAACCCATGGCGGACGCCAGCAGTAAGCCGCTAAAAATGGACCAACGAATCGACTGAATCGAACTTTTTACCTCTTGCAGGGGTTTGGCTACCCGGACGAAGCGCTCGGCTCCACCATCCTTCTGATAAAACGCATGGTAGAACATGTCGACATCAACGGTCGTGCTGTAGCGCGTGATACTGCCGTAGCCGCGCCGCCGAGCTTCGACGACTTCCGGACGACCGGCATGATTTTCCATGTCTGCTGAGGGTTCGGCGGAGTCACAGAGAACTCTGCCGTCGAGCGCGATAACCGTGATGCGGCTGGCGAGATCGTCGCCCAATTGCCGGCACAGGGTGTCGAAAACCGGTCCAGCTTCGCCGCTTGGCAGGACCCGTGCGAGAAAGCGGGCCTCCTTCCCCAGGCGCTCGCCGATAGTGACGATTTGCCGCTTTCGTGACTCGGTTGCCGATAAGATGTAAAAGCTTGCGAAGAGCAGTACGATGACGGCGAAATAGGAAAGAAAAACCTTGGTGACGAGGCTACTGGTCCAAAGCCTTTTCATCGAATTTGTAGCCGACACCGCGCAGGGTTAGGATCCATTTGGGCTTGCTGTCGTCCTTTTCAATCGCCTTGCGCAGACGTCGAATGTGCACATCCACCGTCCGCGGCGTGACGTAGGTCTCGCCCCCCCAGACGCGATCGAGCAGCTGGTCGCGGCTGAGCACCCTGTTGGGATTCTGAACCAAGAAGCGCAGAAGCTCAAATTCCTTCAAAGTCAGCTTGACGCTCTTGCCGCGGACAAAGACCTCGTAGGTGGTGAAATCGATTTTAAGGCCGCCTTTGTCATAGGCGGGCGGTGTTTCGGCGCTTGCGGCGATATTGGCACGGCGTAGAATCGCGCGCACGCGGGCAACCATTTCCCTTGGGCTGAAGGGCTTGGCCAGATAATCGTCTGCGCCCAGCTCCAACCCGACTACCCGGTCGGTTTCACCGGCTTTGGCCGTCAACATGAGGATCGGCAGTTTCGCTGTCTCCGGCCGGTCGCGCAAAATTTTGCAGACCTCGATGCCGGAGAGGCCTGGCAACATAAGATCCAGCACCACTAGGTTGGGTTTTTCCCGCTGAATGACTTTAAGGGCCTGTTCGCCGTCTTCGGCGGTCAAGACCTTGAATCGCTCCTGGGTGAGATTATAGCTCACCAGCTTGCTGATATCGGGCTCGTCCTCGACCACCAGTATTTTTTGTCCGTTGCTGGCCATCGCTTTAAACCGACGGGGGGAGAATCTTCACGTGACGGATGCTCTTGCCTTTGACCATGAAGATGACCATTTCAGCGATGTTCGTAGCATGGTCGGCGATACGTTCCAGGTATTTTGACACGGAGCTGATCTTGGTGGCGCGGCTGATAGTCTGGGCGTTTTCGAGCATAAACGTCAGAGTCTCGCGGAAAATCTGCGCGTTGAGCTGGTCGACCTCGTCGTCGTTCTTGCAAACTTTAAGCGCCAGCTCGGTGTCTTCACGAACGAAGGCGTCGAGGCTCTCGCGAATCATCCGCTGGGCGATGCGGGCCATGCGCGGGATGTCGATATAGGGTTTGAGTTGCGGTTCCTGATTGAGTTCGAGGGCGCGCTCGCAGATATTGACGGCCATGTCGCCGATCCGTTCCAAATCCGTGGTGATCTTCAGTCCGGTCGTGATGAAGCGCAAGTCCCGTCCGGCCGGCTGATGGAGCGCCAGGAGCTTGATGCACAGCTCGTCGATCTCGACATCGAGCCGATTCACTTCGTGATCGCGCTCGATGATGACCGCCGCCAGCTCGGAGTCCCGATCGACCAAAGATTTTACGGCTTTTTGAATCTGATCCTCGACCAGGCCGCCCATGTAGAGAATTTCTTCTCTTAACTTCTTGAGCTGTTCTTCATATCTCTTGTCGGTATGTTCTATGGAATTTGGCATGATCCTTCTCCTTAACCGAACCGACCCGTGATGTAGTCTTCGGTTTGGCGCTTTTCGGGAGCGGTGAACAGCTTTCCGGTCTCGCCGAACTCGATCAACTCGCCCAGGTAGAAAAATGCGGTGTAGTCCGACACCCGCGCGGCTTGCTGCATGTTATGCGTGACAATCACGATGGTGAAGGTGTCTTTAAGCTCGTGGATCAGTTCTTCGATTTTTGCTGTGGAGATAGGATCGAGCGCCGAGCACGGCTCGTCCATGAGCAACACCTCCGGTTCCACGGCGAGCGCGCGGGCGATACAAAGCCGCTGCTGCTGGCCGCCGGAGAGGTCGGCCGCGCTCTTGTGCAAAGTGTCCTTGACCTCATCCCAGAGAGCCGCGCGGCGTAGACTTTTCTCAACGACCTCGTCCAGGACGGCGCGATCACTGATGCCGACGATGCGTAAGCCATACACGACGTTTTCGTAGATGCTTTTCGGAAAGGGATTCCACTTCTGAAAGATCATACCCACCCGGCGCCGCAGCAGGATCACATCTGTCGATGGATCATAAATGTTCTTGCCCTCGAACCTTATTTGACCAGTAACCCGGGTGTTCAATATCAAATCGTTCATCCGGTTAAGGCAGCGTAGCAGCGTGGTCTTCCCGCAGCCTGAGGGACCGATGAGCGCCGTCGCCTTCTTCGCGGCGATATCCAGGCTGATCGAGTTGAGCGCGCGTTTATCGCCATAATAGAAGGCGACATGGTCGACTTCTATGATCGACTCGACCGTTTCGGCGGCGCTTGCTTGACCGAGCTGTCCGTCCATCTTGGGTGCGGCTATGGCCAACTTGACTTCGGGAAATCCGATACTTTCTTCAGCCGGCATCTTACCTCCAACAGGGTTGCCTTTCATAGACCGCCCTTACCACTTGATGCGCTTGCGAAAACGATAGCGAAAATAAATCGCCACCGCATTCATGCACAGGGTCATGATCATCAGGATCAACCCGGTGGCCGCAGCGTTGAGATGGAACTCCTGCTGGGGCCGCGAGACCCAGTTGAACATTTGGATGGGCATGACCGTAAAAGGGGACATCAGCCACTTAAAGGAAATAAACGGAAACTCCGAAGTGATCGGCGAATCCGGCAAAAACGCGATGAAGGTCAATGCGCCAATCGTAATTAAAGGCGCGGTTTCTCCGATCGCCCGCGATAGCGCGATAATCACACCGGTCAGGATGCCGCCGGTGGAATAAGGAAGCACATGATCCCGGATCGTCCGCCACTTGGTCGCTCCCAGCGCATAGGCCGCCTCGCGTATGCTGTTGGGAATCGCCCGGATCGCTTCCCGCGTCGCAACAATGACGATCGGCAGGATCAGCAGGGCCAAAGTCAGACCGGCGGTTAGTATGCTCTGGCCCAATCCGAGCTGGTATACGAACAAACCGAGGGCCATCAGGCCGTAGATGATCGACGGCACGCCGGCCAGGTTGGCGATGTTGATCTCGATGATAGTCGTCCACCAGTTTCTCGGTGCGTACTCCTCCAAGTAGACGCCGGCCGCCACTCCCAGAGGCACGGCGGTGGCTGCGGTGACCAACATGACCGCCGTAGTTCCGACCCATGCCGAAAGAATACCGGCCCGGCCGGCAAAGCGCGAGGGAAAGGAAGTGAAGAAGCCGTAAGATATCCGGTCAACCCCGTCGATCGCCAGATCGATCATCAGGGCGGCGAGAGTGATCATGCCAACAAACGTCGCCAGAAGGCCAATCACTGCAAACAGCGCGTCGGTTTGTTTACGGCGTGCCGTGTTCTTCGCCAAGTCCTCGATCATGAGTAAATCTCCCTGAACTTTTTACGCAGAAAGTAGCCGCCGATGTTAAATGCCAACGTTAGCAGCATCAGCATCAATCCGGCGGCAAAAATGCTCTGGTAGGCGATGCTGCCGTGCGGCAGATCGCCAAGACTCACCTGCACGATGTACGTCGTAATCGTCGCGGCTCCTTCCATGGGATTGAGCGTCAGATTGGGCTGCTGTCCGGCGGCAACGGCGACAATCATGGTTTCGCCGACGGCACGGGAGAAACCAAGAACGTAGGCGGAAGCGATGCCCGAGAAGGCCGACGGGACCAGGACTCGTAGCGCGGTCTGCAGGCGCGTCGCCCCCATGGCGTAGGAGCCCTCGCGAATGATGGCCGGCACTGCGTTGAGCGCGTCTTCGCTGAGAGAACTGATGTACGGGATGATCATGATGCCGATGACAATGCCGGCGCTGAGCATGTTGAATCCGGGCAGTGTCGGCAGAAACTTTTGCAAGAAGGGCGTCAGGAAGAGCAACGCGAAGTAGCCGAACACCACCGTCGGCACGGCGCTGAGCATCTCCAACATTGGCTTGAGAATCTCGCGGAGACGATGATCGGCGTATTCGCTCAGGTAGATGGCGATTATCGTTCCGAGCGGCAGCGCCACCACCAGCGCGGTAATGGATGTCACTAACGTTCCGGTGACCAGCGGCAGAATGCCATAGCGCGGGTTGGCAAACAGCACCGTCCATTCCGTATCCGTGAGAAATTCGACGATCGAGACATGCGTGAAGAACTGTTCGGACTCGTAAAGCAGAATGCCGACGATTCCAAGAGTTATGGCGATCGACGACAGCGCCGCCAGAAACAGAAGGAATTCGATGACGCGTTCTCTGATTCTTTGCAGATTGAATCCGGCGACGCCGCTTTGAAGGGATAATTGTCTTAGGCTTGGATAGGTCGCTTGCGGTTCGCCGGGATTATTTGGCATGAGTCCTCGCTCTTCCAAAAAGAGAGGGGCACTTGGGCGCCCCTCTCTGATCGGATGGGTGCAGCGTCGATGTTTAGACTTTCGGTTCGCGCTTCACCAGATCGTCGATCGTTACACCGACCTCGGCGCTTCCGCCGAACGCCGTTCCCGCTTTGCCGTTTTTCAGGCGGCTTGCCCCGACGGCATAGACTTTGTCCGGGAGCGGAACATATTTCACTTCCTTGACGAGTTTGGGGGCGTTCTTGAGATAGAATTCGGCGAACTCCCTGACTTCGGGTTTTGCCAATGCCTTCTTGCTGACGTAAATGTAAATTGGCCGAGAAAGCGGCTGATAGCTGCCGTCGAGCACGGTCTTCTCCGAGGGTGAGACGGGTCCTTTGCCATTGTCAATCGCCACGGCTTTCAGCTTCTTGCTGTTCTCGGCATAGTAGGCGTAGCCGAAGAATCCCAAGGCGTTCACGTCGTTGGCCACTCCCTGAACCAGAACGTTATCGTCCTCGCTGGCGGTGAAGTCACCTCGGCTCGATTTGGACTTGCCGGTGATCGCTTCGGTGAAATAGTCAAAAGTCCCGGAGTCGGCGCCGGCACCGAAGAGCTTCAAGGGGGCGTTGGGCCAGCTGCTGCGGACCTGATTCCAGTTGGTCATTTTTCCCTGAGCGGCGGGCTCCCAGATCTTCTTGAGCTCGGCCACGGTCATCGACGAGGCCCAGTTGTTTTTCGGGTTGACGATGACCGTTAGAGCGTCGAAAGCTACGGGTAATTCGATGTATTCGACGCCGGCGCTTTTGCACGCCTCCATTTCCTGTTTGAGAATCGGCCGGGAGGCGTCCTGAATATCGGTCTCGCCGCGGCAGAACTTCTTGAAACCGCCGCCGGTGCCGGATATGCCGACGGTGACTTTGATTTTTCCTTTCTTCGCTTGCTGAAATTCCTCCGCGACCGCTTCCGTGACGGGAAACACCGTGCTCGAGCCGTCGATCTCGACAATCTGGGCCCTGGCGATGCCACTTGCTAGGAGTGCCAGCGCTATTGCCGCGCCGACGAACGACGCCAACATGTAATTTTTCATAAAAACCTTCTCCTTTTCAGCTACTTAGTAGGTTAGTGTTACGAAAGTGTTACGATTCGTTTAACGTCTGATGAATTCCGACAGGGGCTCCGGCATCGCGAACGTATCTTGACTGGGCGGCGTGGAATGGCTTTCATCTGTTCTTTCGACGCCGTATTTAAGGCGGCCGGATGAATCCACGGTTAAGCGCGTGTGAAGATAGCGTTAAAAGGAGAGATGCCTGATCCCGGAAATACCGTAACAAAGATTTAACATACGTCCTCCTGCTCCCCACTAGGCAAACGCGCTAATGGTTTGCTAAGCTTCTGGCCGCTTCGGATCTACAACGAACATCAAGGAACCCCATGGCCGGCGGAATGAAGATGTACGGTAATCATCGGTTGCCTGGGCGATTGTTTGTCGTCGAGGGGATCGATGGTTCCGGGAAGAGCACGCAGCTTTCGCTATTGCAAAAATGGCTGGACGCCGAGGGCTATGTCGTCTATTTCAGCGAGTGGAATTCGTCGCCTCTCGTCACCGACGTCACGAAACGTGGCAAGAAGAAAAAGATGCTCACGCCGATGACCTTCAGCCTGATCCACGCCACCGACTTTGCCGATCGAACCGAACACGACATCATCCCCCCCATGAAGGCAGGCGCGGTGGTGCTGGCCGATCGTTATATCTACACGGCGTTCGCCCGTGACGTGGTGCGGGGTGTCAGCCCCAAATGGGTGCGCGAGCTTTATGCGTTTGCGGTTAAGCCGACGGTGGCTTTTTATTTTCGTACGCCGCTCGATGTCGCCATGAAGCGCATCCTAGGCGGGCGCGACGCGATCAAATACTACGAAGCGGGAATGGACCTCGGTTTGAGCGACGATATCGAGGAAAGCTTCAGAATCTTTCAGGCCCGCATTATCGATGAGTACGAAAAAATGGTTGAAGAGTTCAACCTGGTGCCGGTCGACGCCACTCGATCAATCGAAGAGCAACAGGCGGAGGTGCGCCGCATCGTTTCCGATTCGTTGACGGGTACAAAGAAAACCAGGATTAGAAGATGGGTGGATTTAGCTTCTTTGGCGAAGGGCTCCCGGGTATAGATCTCGACGAGCTCAAGGGTAAGCTGATCGTCCTTGAGGGGACCGACGGCGTCGGCCGGTCGACGCACATTGGGCTACTGAAGCAATGGTTGGAGAACCACGGCCATGCCGTGCTCGACACCGGCATGACGCGCTCGCCCTTGGCTGGGAAGAGACTCAAGCAGGCCAAGGAGGGACACACGCTCGGCGGCATCACGATGAGCCTTTTTTATGCGACAGATTTCGCCGACCGGCTGGAGAATGAGATTATCCCGGCGCTGCGCGCCGGCTTCATCGTCTTGACAGACCGCTATATTTACTCGTTGATGGCACGCGCCATCGTGCGCGGCGCCGACCCGGAGTGGTTGCGCGAGGTGTATGGCTTCGCGTTGCGTCCCGATGCAATCTTTTATCTCCGTCTGAAGATCGATGACCTGGTCACGCGGGTCCTGCAGAGCACCGGCTTCGACTACTGGGAATCGGGCATGGATATGCACATGGGCGAGGACATGTACGAAAGCTTCGTGCGTTATCAAAGATGGTTGCTCGCAGAGTTCGACAAGATGGTGGAAACCCATGGATTCCAGATCGTCGATGCCTCGGGTTCCATTGAAGAAGTCTTCGAAGATTTGCGGGAGCGCGTCGACGGGGTGGTGGCCCGCAACGGCTACTGATTCGCGCTTTTCGCCGCCTGCTTTTCACCCCGAACGGTCCAGCGTTTTCGCGCTTTCGCGGCGCGGGTTAAAACGCTTTCAATGGCTGCGTCATTGCGCGCATTCTCTTTTTCCATGTCGGCGAGTAGCGCGCCGCCCATATTCGGGTGTTGGAGCAGGAAGTTCTGGCGCGCCAGAAACGCCGCGGCAGATTCCAAAAAGACGCACCGGTCATGCCAGTCGCCAAGCGCTGCTTGAATGTCTTTGAGATCCTCGACCAAGGGGGGTGACACCACACTACCGCTATTGACCAGCAATTCCGCACGGTAGCGGAGGCGTTTTGTGGCGATGCGCCAAGCGTGAAGATTGGCGATGCTTCTGCTTTCCTCGGCCAACCTATAGGCTTCGTCCCATTCCGACATGGAGCGGGCCATCGCCGTTTCCAGTCTTGGCGTTGGGTCTGCGTCGAGATCGGCACGAGCGACCGCTTTGCGGGCGCGCTCGATAAACGTTACCAGATCGTGTTTGGCAACTTCCTTGCGCGCGCTCGCGAGAAGTGATTCCCGATTCTTTTTCAAATACGTCTCTAGCGTCTCCCAGCCCTCGCGCAAAATCGGCGACTGAGCTTCTCGAGATCGCTGTCGGGCGAGATCAATATTGACGTCAAGATTACGACATGAGCCGAGTGCCCGCCGCACTCGCCGCAGGGTGCGAACGACCTTGCGGCTTGCCGGTGATTTCGCCTCAGCCAGGATGATGCGCAAGCTTTGTTGAAGCCGCCGGCTCCAGACGCGTAAATCGTGAATCGTGTCGGGATCGTCGCTAAGCAGAAATTTCGGTACAAGAGTTACGAACCGTTCCAAGCGCTTGTGGGTCAACTTCACCAGCCTTTTTTGGGCTAAGCCAGGTCCGGATTCGGTCGAGCCAGATCCCATCTTTTATCACGATTTTGCCAAACGCTGACCCAGTAGTCGAAGCTGCTTGGGTGTGAGAAACCAGTGAAGTCTGCACAGGCCCGGCGGAGAGAGCTCGTCGATTTCGATGCAACATAGCGCGCCTTTTTTGAATTCGAAGGTCGCGTTATTCGCTGAAGAGCCCGCCAGCAATACTGACAGACAGTTGCTTAGTAACGGCTCGTGGCCGACGAGCAGGAGATGTCGGTGATTTTGGTAGCGGGTCAAACCGAACAGCAGATGATCGACGGTGCTCTCCGGCGCCAGGCCGGATAGCTCTTTCACTAGTTCCTCCGCTCCGAGCGCTTCGGCTACGATATCGGCGGTTTGACGCGCTCTGAAGACCGGACTTGTTAATATCACGTCGAACGGGATTTCGAGCCGGCGCACCCCTCGGGCAGCCCTGCGCGTGCGCTTGATCCCTTTGGGGGTGAGCGGGCGCTGCGCGTCGACTGTAACGGACGGATCATCTGCAGGCACAGCGATGCCGTGCCGCATAAGATAAAGATTCATGGCCCCCTGCAAGCGGCTGATTAATATATTACGAATTGGGCACGTTGCGCCAATGGTCGAGGAATAGGGCAAAGACGCGCTTATCGATCTCGTCGCGACGCGCGCGAAGGGCCGAGAGCGCGGACGCCGCATCGGTTTCAGCTCGAGAGTCACCAGCGATCGGCCAGCGTTCGATTTTGGCACGACGAGGAAGATCGGTACATTGCTTGTCCGCGTCGCCGAAACTCACAACCAAGTCGATGTCTTGAATCGGCACCTCGGCCAGTCCTTTGCTTTTGTGTCCGCTCATGCTGATGCCCAGCTCCTGCATCGCCTGAACCACGTGGGGCGGAATCGTGCTGGGTTTGATCCCGGCACTGAAGATTCGGGTCCGAGGCGGCGCCAGGTGTTTGGCCGCTGCTTCGGCTATTTGGCTTAGACAGGCGTTGTCTTCGCACAGGAACAATATATTTCGTTCCAGAGTTTGTCGCCGCATACAAATCTCCCCCTGCTCACGATCGATTGGTTTTGGCTTTTTGCATGATGAGTTGGACGTTGAAGACTTCTTGAACGAGTCTGCCTTTCTTTGCCGCCCATTCGAGTTCGTCTTTGATGTTTGCGGTCGCCGTCACCGACATGGTCAACGCTCTAGATTTGCTCAATGCGCAACTCACTGACTCCACACGGGCTTCGCGTCGAAAATCGAGCGCATCGGCGACGCGCAACAGTGCGGTGAGTTTGCGCACTACGCCCTGATCGGAAGGTGATAGCTGGCTAAAGCCGAGATGTTTTTGGCTCGGGTGGGCTTTGCGATGATAGCGCGCGATGTTGGCGACCAGTTCCAGGTCGAGCTTGCTGAAGGATTTCATGCCGGAGCTTTTGATCAGATAATAGGAGTGCTTGTGGTGCTTGCCGTCCGCGATGAACAAACCAATATCGTGCAGCATCGCGGCCGCATGCAGTATGCCGGCGTATTTTTCCGGCAACTTGTGCAGCGTCTGCAACTGGTAAAACAAGTTGACGGCGAGCTGGCTGACTTGCCGAGAGTGGCCGGCGTCGTAGGAATATTTCTGACACACCTGCTCGAGCGATTCAGCTCGCTCCGCGTCCGGGTGCCACGTTCCCGACTTGGGATAGGAACGCTGCAGGAGGTCGACCATCAAGCCGTCGCGCAAGCCGCGCCGCGAGACAAAGATATAGTCGAGATCCACCGCGGACATGACTTCATAGAGGACAACGCCGCCCGCGATGATAATGTCGGCACGCTTGGGATCGCCGCTGATCATCTGCGCACGCTCGGCTGCCGGACGCGCCGTTAGAAGATCGAGCAATGTTTTTAGTCGCTGGCGGCGCAGTACGATGAGCGAACTCTCCTTGATTTCGCGGCCAAATCTTACATCGGTTTCCGCCAGGGCCGTGACGGTGCCGCCGCTACCGAAGGCCATGGTAAATTTTTCCTTTCGAATGCGGCGCTCGACCACCTTAAGTTGATCGCGAATTTGTTGTCGTAAGTATTTGATTTCCTTCGCGCGCGGAGGATCAGCCTCAAGAAACTTTTCGCTTAGGCGGACGGCGCCAAGCGGCAGACTGAAGAGACAAAAGGTCGTGGCCGGATCGGCAATGCTGAGTTCGACGCTGCCGCCGCCGATATCGAGAAAAAGACCGAGCGGCAAATGGAAGCGCAGACCGCTCATGATCCCGAGACTGATCAGGCGCGCTTCGTCTTGTTCCGACAAAACCTCCAGGGGCACACCGGCGGTTTTCGCGCGGTTGATGAACTTCCGGCGATCGGATGCTTCACGCAAAGCGCTGGTGCCAGCGGCGCGCATCGCCTTGACGCGGTAGCGTGCAGTGGCGCTTTTGAACTCTTTCAAGACTTCTAAGGCCGCTTCGACGGCCTCCGCATTTAGTTTTCCGGTTTGAAAAACTTCGTGACCCAGGCGGACCGGCTGCCGGTCCTGTTCGACAATCCGGTAGTGTTTCGGATGTTCGACGGCGGCGATCTGCCAACGCATGGCGTTGCTGCCTACATCGATCACTGCAAAATAATCTGACATGGAATGTCGTTCCATATCACAAAAACGTGACGACCGGGGCGGGAGAATCGTTAACGATTGATGAAATTCCGGTTAAATATAAATTAAAAATATTAAAAATGTTGACAATTTAATTCTTTTTTGTTCCCAAGTTGCTTTATTGACTTTCTTTTTGCTAACGAGTCGATGTAAGAGCATCGACCTGTCTTCCGGGAGATTGGTTTAATGTTGCGGGATCACTCGCCATCGATTCAGGCGGCAAAGATCTTCATGCCTCGACCGTGCGCTGGCTTGGCCAGCCGGATACGATCGGCACAAGCTTACCCCGACGCTGGTGCGAGGTCGTAGGATTCGTGATCGATAACACCGGACAGGGGCTCATACGGGTGACGCGGTCCGTGACGGAGCCGTGGAGCCAATGCCAGCGCCCGCGATGGCGGCGCGGCGACATAATGATGAGATCGGCGTTTTCATTTTCCGCGACCGCGACGATTTGGTGTGCCGCCGAACCGAGCACGACGCGCTTGGTTGCACTGGCGGTCTTTTTCAAAGCGAACAGGCTCGGCTCGAGAAATCGGACTCAAATCGAGGCTCGCTTCCTCCAACACGCGATCAACCGGCCAGGGCTTGCCGTTGAGTCCAGAGAAGGCAAGGTCTTCCGAATAGTACTCCCAGGCAGTGAATTCATCTGCCACGTGAAGGATGACCAAGGCGGCGTTCTCCTCCGCGGCCAACCAGCAGCCGTAAGTTAGAGCACAGCGGGAATGCTCAGAGAGATCGGTGGGTACCAGGATTTTGTGCAAATGTTTCATAGCGCCTCCATTGATTGAAATGTTAGAGGCCTCTTAAAGCTCGCTTGTTATTAGAGAATGACGCCGGGGTGATTTATTGGTTAAACCGCAGCTTCCCTTACGCAGCGCGTTCAATGAGCGACGGGACAGGGCAGTCATCGTGTACTGGCAGCAGCAAGTCGCAACGCAAACGATGCCTTGTCGAGTCCAGACAGAAGACCATTTTCACTTTCGGGGTGTCGATTGCACCGAAAATTCCCAAACGCGCGTTCGAACCGGTGACGCCGACCCATTCTTCGCAGCGGTAGCCGACTTCCGTAAAAAGATCCTCGACGTGATTTTCGGCGATCTTCAGTCCCCGCCCGGAAATGCGCAGCTGTACCCAGTATGACGGATGAATTCCCACAAAAGCGGTCAGGTCCTTAAGCATTGCGCGGCGCCGCAAAGAGATTTCGATGGAAGCGGTGGCATCGCTAGTGAGCAGCGATTCATAGAGGAAGAATTGCAAAAATTGTTTCAGCGCAGAATCTTTCCACGGCACTTGAGTGAGAGTCGGTGAAAGGGTCACAAACACCGGTGGCTTTTCGCCGATGCGGCTTCGCGTGACTCTCGTGATCGCTTGTTCGATGACCGAACCGAGATTAACTTGTTCCATAACGTTCTCCTCGTGCATCTTGAGCGCAGACTATCCTTGGAAAGGTTAAGGTAAGGTGAAGCGGATGTTAAGTATTGGTTGTGTAGGCTGTGATGCCCCGATCGGCCGGAGATCCTCGAGTCGCGCAGCATGTTCAGTGCGGACCATCCGCAAATTGTCTTGGTCGTACTCACATTCCTGGCATCTGAATACCTGCAGCGCTGCAACCTCGCTGTCGTTGACGCCGGCAGGACTCTCTGATCAAAGGGGTCCTGCCGGCTGTTACGTGATACCTTCTAGGAACCGACAACTGGCGAACCTTTGCCGACTTGTTTGGTCACAACGACGACGCTTGGGCGCGGCGGTGTATTACCGTCAGGCCAGACACTGGTCGGCGTTTCGAAGGTAC
>DATBMR010000095.1:0-32913 GCA_036554745.1 Binatia bacterium | reverse complement strand
TCGCCGGAGACCAGCGCTTGGATCGATACCGATCCGCCGGGGACGTAAACCAGCACGGACGACAGGCCGTACTTGGCGTAAAGGCCGCGCTTCTCGGCAATCCATGCGAGGAGCGCGTGAGGATTCACCGAGCTGTAGGCGATCCGGATGGGCTCGGCAGCCCGGGCGGAAATACCGTCGACGAAAGCAAAAACGAAAGTGACCAAAAAGAGCGCGATGCTGCCGACAAGTCGTGCCATGAATTTCCCCCAAACGTCTTTTTCAAAGTGCAAATAATTCTGCGCCGCCCGTTCTGCTGCGAGTATTACTCAAGAGCGTGTAGGGCTGTCAATCAGGAAAGCGCCGACCACCCGAGTAATGGAGTACTGGATTTGGAACATGGGTCAAAAAGAAAAGGCCGGTGCCCGAAGAGCCTGCGACACTCCATCATTTCAAATCTGTCTTCACATACGCGGCAAGCGCAGCACGCCAGTCGCGCATCGGTGCCAAACCAAGCTCTTCGGAGACCAAGCAGCGCAGCGGGGTGTAGCGCGGCCGCGCGGCGATTCGGTTCATGTCGCTCTCGTGAGTAATCTCGATGAGCGGCGCGATTTCGGCGGGCGTCAGACCGAGCAAACGCCCCGCTTCAAGGGCGAAGTCGTAGTAGCTGCACACGCCGGCGTTGACGATATGGTAAATCGCATAGCGACGCCTTTGCAGAATGTCCAGGCAGCGATCGATCAGGTCCTCGACATAGGTCGTGCTCGACCAGATGTCGTCGATAGCACGGACTTTCTTCCCGGTGCGCAGATGTTGATGGACGGTACACAAAAAACTGTTTTTGCCGCTTCCGTACACCCAGGAAGTCCGAACAATGTAACTACGCTTGCAGGCATCGCGAACGGCTTGTTCACCGGCCACTTTGGACTTGCCGTACACGTTGACGGGCTGCGGCTTATCGTCAATCGTATACGGAGCACGATCGATCGGTTCGCCGTCAAACGCGTACTGGGTGCTGAAGTGAACGATTTCGGCGCCAGCCTCGCTCGCCGCCTCGGCCAAATAGCCGGGTCCGTCGGTGTTGATGGCCTTGGCCGCCGCCGGATTTTGTTCGGAATCGTCGACTTGGAGCACTCCGCAATTGAAAATAACCTCCGGCTTTAGCTTGCCGATGGTTCGATAGACCGCTTGACGGTCGGTGATGTCGAGGTCGGAGCGCTTCAGCGCCGCTGCGTCATGCTCCCGGGATAATCTGCGGGCAAGATGCGCCCCGACCAGCCCTGCCGCGCCAGTAATCAGAATTTTCACCAGGCGTGAGTCTAGAACGGCTGCGAGATCTCCTCAAGAGCACTGCAGTCTGAACATAAAAAGTGCGGGAGCAGATGAAAGAATCCATCTTGATTTCGATCAGTATTCGCGCCGCCGTCTTAGCTCTTCGAGTTCGCGGCGCTGGCGTTCGAGCTCCAGCTGATTCTCATAAACCTGCTGATCCTGGCTGTAACCCTCGTTTTCCCTTCCCTGCAGCTGATCACCGATGAGCGCGCCCGCGCCGAGGCCGATTGCCGCGCCGATCGCCGCTCCAGCGGCTGGATGGCGCACGGCAGAGCCGATAATGCCTCCCGCCGCGGCGCCGCCAAGGGCGCCGATCCCTGCGCCCTTTTCACGCGTCGTTAACGACCCGCCAGCGCAACCGACCAGCAAAGTTGCACCGAGCGTCAAACTCAAAGCGACTTTCGAAACGTTCAGCAGAGCGCATAATCTCGCGTTCATCTGTGTTCCGCCTCCTTGCACATTTGACGCAAAGACGAAGTTTTTGTTAATCGCCTAATCTGAAAAATACTAAGTCACCTAATTATCAAGTCTCTTGACCGAGGCTCGTCCGATCTTTAGTATCGCGTGCACCGACCACTATAGAAACGCTAACAGCGATGAAAACTCAGGAGATTGTCACTATGAAGCGGTATCTGAAAATGGCTTTCTTGGGCGTCTTTTTGTGTTTGGTCGTGCGCGCAGTGCATGGTGCGGAGAAGTTGATTGCCGATTACGGCGGTCATGCGGGTTTTCAGAGCGCGACTTGGGTCGGCCGGGATTTGGGCATTTTTGCGAAGCACGGTCTCGATGTCGAAATCGTCATGATCACCGGCGCGGCGCGATCGGTCGCTGCCTTACTAGGAAATAGCACGCATTTTTCGACTGGATCGGCGACCGGACCGCTTGCTGCTGGCGTGAGAGGATCCGATATAAAGGTCATCGCAGCTTCGTACAACAAATTCCCTTACGCATTTGTCGTAAAGCCGGAGATACGAACGCCGAAAGAGCTGCGTGGCAAGAGGGTCAACATCCTCAACTACGGTGGCTCCAATGATCTCGCCCTTCAGTTGGCACTGAGGGAATGGGGTATGAAGCTTTCGGATATTCAGGTGATTATCGGTGGCGACGCACCAACGCGAATGGGTGCGCTGATGGCGGGACGCATCGACGCGACGATTTTGTCACCGCCGCATTTAACCATCGTGGCCAAAGCCGGTTATCGCATCCTTGCGGACATGGGCGATATGAGCGCCAACTTTACGCAGTCTTCGCTCTATGTGAAGGGCAGTGCACTTAAGGAGCACCGGGATCGGGTGAAGCGGTTCGTGCGCGGTTATGCGGAAGCGATCCATGTCATTAAGACGGATCGGAATCGCACGATGAAGGTCTTCGCAAAGCGCATGCGTATCGACGATTCGGAAATCGTGCGAACGACTTACGAATACTTTGCACCGCGGTTTTCCCTACCGCCCCGCGTCAATCTCGACGGCGTACGCGACACGATCAATTTCTACTCCGAACAGAACCCCGACTTCAAAAATCGCAAGCCGGAAGAGTTCATCGACCACTCTATTCTCGATGAGTTGGAAAAGGAGGGATTTTTCAAGAAGCTGGGCGGGTGAGCTCAAGACTTCAATTTCATCGAACGCAAGAGGCGCGTTTGAAACGCCGCCACGAGCGATGGGGAACACAGTTTAAGTGCCGGTTTTAGCGTAGCTTGAGCTCGGCTTGGGCTTTTTTCGCGAAACTCCAGTCGACGATATCGGCGAGCGTTTTATCGTCCTTCGATTTGCGCGTGTCGCGCACCAGTTGAACGACGTTGCCCATCGTCTCATCGGAAGCTACCCCGTTACGGGTAAAGAGGCCGGCCATATCGCGGTAGATGCTTTCACGCACGTCCGCCTCCTTAATGCCCCATTTAGCCTCCAGGAAGGAAAGGACCTCGGTTTTGCGATTACGGATATAGTCGGTGGCCTTCAATACCGCCTTGATCATTTTCACGATTTCATCCGGCTTCTCTTTCATTTTTTGCGTGTGGACCGCAAGCCCGCCGAGCGGGATGTTCATGATTTCGTTAAATGACAAGAGCTGGTTGAAGCCCCGCTTTTTAGCGAAATTGTTGAACGGCGGCACGAGCATGGCCGCATGAATCGAGCCGCTTTCGAGAGCCGTGTAGCGGCTCGAGCTGCCGCCGATCTGCAGAAACGTCACGTCCTTGTCGGGATTCATGCCGTACTTTCGCAAAATCAGCACCGCTTCGCTGTGCGGCGTGCCGCCGAAGCTGCTGATCCCGAAGATTTTGCCTTTCAGGTCCTCCACGCGCTTCACGTTTGGGCTCGTGACCAGATAATGATCGGAGCCATCCATGGCGGCCATGACGATGCGCACCGGCAGACCCGACATTGCCGCCCCGACAAAGTTGGAAAAAGTTCCGCCATAGTCGACGTTGCGCGTGACGACGCCGTTCACCACCACCTGGTTCTGCATGATGACTACAATGGCGTTGAGGCCTTCGCCCTTGAAGAATCCTTTTTCTTCCGCGATGACGAAGGGAAGGGAGGTGCTGCCGGCGCGTGTGGTCAAACCCAAGGTGAGTCTTTCCTGGCCAGAAGAATATGGGACCGAGTAGACGAATGGGGCGAGCAAAAGGAGCCAAAAGTGTCGCTTCATTGCTTTGCTCCTTTCTTGGCCAGGCGCCGTTCAGCGCTCTTGAGTCGATCTACTTCAATACGTGTATCCCACAACACCGCATCGCCGCCCAGGCTTGGGCTGAACATGTCGACTTGCAACTGCGTGGCACAGCCCGGACAACTGTAGATGTGATACTCGCCGATGTACGGCTCGCCGGATGCGAGCGGCGGCATAAAGTGATTAAGATCCACAACTCGATGTAGCGCGGAGAGCTTGTAGTTATCATTGGCCGTGCAGAATAGGTGACTGCAGCGAGTGCAGCGGACTATGTCCCGCGCGCCGTCAGTGGCAATTTCCAACGCAGGGTGGAATTTGAGAAGGCTGCGCCAGCCGTTTTGGCCGTCGGCCGACCGGGCATGGCTCTGGCTTGTAACAGAGTTGCTGTCTCGTTTGCGCCCGTTGCGAATTTGATCTCTGCGGCTTTCGGTCGCCCGACCATCGATGCCATCGGCACGATCATTCAGAATGACCCCATAGATTTCCTCAGCAACCCGGCCGCTGATCCACCCCCGGCGAAAGTCTCTAAGCACCGCTTGGGGATCGCGATCAATCGGATCACCGAAACCGCCGCCACCGGCAACGTAGTCAACTAGCAGGCTGCCTTCGGGGAGGGGAATTCTTTCCGGCACGCCCGCCGGCAAAAAAGCCTTGCCCCATTTGCCTTCGCGCATAGCTTCTGCCGTAGGATGTTCGCCGCTTCTGACTCGGTCGAGCATGGTCAGGCCGGCTTCGATCATGACGCGAGTCGCACCGATGCCGGTGGGATAGCCACCGCCGAGACCGAAACCGCCCTGCGCAACGCCGCCGTAGGGCTTGTAGTCGACGCTGCAGTCTTGCGAGCCGTAGATCAAATAAACGCGATGGCTGCCCAGGCCGCCGCGATACTGACCGAAGCCGCTGCCGTCGGGATTATGCGAGCGGGTGAAGTAAAGAAACGGATACTGCATCTCGATGCGCTCGACGTCGCTGATGCCGGCGGAAGGTATGTTCATATGCCCGCCGGTGTTGACCCCGTCCCGATGGGGCGCAGCGCCCATGCCGGCACCGTGGATGTCGTAGAGCCCCTGGGCAACCGCGATGCCCTCGCGCGTATGGCCGCCGTAGAAATATCCCGGGCCGCCGACGAATTCCAAATTTCCTGTCGTCGACGCGTTGACGTCCTCGTAGCGCCCTGAGGCGTAGATCATCTTGGCCACCGCCTCACAGACGGTCGAGACCAGCACGTTGCCGATCCGCGGGCCGGCGCCGCAGGCGGCCGGATATTTACAATTAAGGATGCTCCCTTCGGGCACATTAATCTTGACCGGCCGCATTTTGCCGTCGCTCCAGGGCACGTCCCAGAACAGCGTGTTGGTGAGCGCCAAAGCGATGTGAGCCACGGTACTCGGCAGCGTGGAATTGTGATCCGTGTCGGTTTGCCGGCTCGTGCCAGTGAAGTCGAAGCTCAGCGTGTCGGCTTTCTTGGTCATCGTACAGCAAAGCTGCTGGGCGACCGATTTGCGCGTCTTGCGATCGAGGGTGGTGACGTATTGTCGCGTGACCCACGTGCCATCGGGCATGGAGTGCAATTTGGCGCGCGACTTGGCCTCCGAATCTTCGATCATCTTTTCACCGGCCAATTGCACGAACTTGAGACCAAATTTCTCCACGAGGCCGAGATAGCGCTTGGCGCATATGTTGTTGCCGGCGATCATCGCCTTCAAGTCGAGGCCGACATATTGTGGGTCGCGACACATGCCGGTGAGCGTCTGAAATACGTCTTCGCGAAACTCGTCTTTCTCAACGATCTTCAAGCCAGGTACGCAGATGCCTTCGTGAAAAATTTCTTGGGCCGCGCCGCGCAACAGGCCGCCGGTATCCGCGGTGTGCGTGCTGGTTGCGGTCCACGCGATCAACCGGTTTTGATAAAAGATCGGCTTGACGATCATCATGTCGTAGGTGTGCGAGCCGGCGACATACGGGTCGTTGAAGAAAAACTGATCGCCATCGAAGAAGCCGGGCGATTTTTCGAAGCGCTGCTGGAGGCTCGCAATCGCATCGGAGGTGGCCGCGGCAAAGCGCAAGTGGCCCGAGCAGGCGAGCACCATGGTGCCTGCGGCGTCGTAAAACGAGCTCATGCACTCGCCACCTTGAGAAACGATTGGCGACGCGGTGACGCGCTGCAGCGTCATGCGCCCTTCCTCGCCGATCGCCCAAAGCCGGTGGAGAAACATCTCATAGCGAATGGGATCGATGGCGAATTTTTGCCTTTTCATGCGGATCTCCTGAAGGCGATGAATTGGACGCCGGAGTATTGCCGTGACGGAGTAGAGGAACCGGGGAGTGTTGGAGCAATGGAGTGGTGCGAAGCCCATGACGCTCCTCGGAGGATTCGCAATCCCAATACTCCATCATGCCCGTGCTCCATCACCATCTCTTCCTCACGGCACTTGCAAAACCAGATTCATAAAGCGGTCGATGGTGACTTTGTGTTCCGGCGGCACCAATGTCGTGGTGAACGGCAGCTCGATGATTGCCGGACCGCGCACGACCGCGCCCACGCCGAGCCGTTGATAATCGTATACCGTCGCGTCGAGAAATCTTCGCTCCGGCCGGGTAAAAAACACCTGACGGGTGCCTTTGCGTGCGGCGCGCGCGTTGGCGCCGGAATTTCGTCTGGCGCTGAGGGCAGGCTTGGCGACCTTGCCAATCGCGTCGATGCGGATCTGGCTGATCTCGATACCGGCCTTAGCGTAACCTGCGCCTACCCCGTAGAGTTCTTCATATTTCTTTTCGAAGGCGCTTTGCAGGTCCGCCATGCGTGCGGTGCTCAACCGGTCTCCGGAAACCGCCATTTCCACACCGGCGCTTTGACGCCGATAACGCATGGTGAAGTAGCGACGGAAGTCGACTTGATTGGCTCTGAACCCTTCGCCGGCCATCTCTTCTTTCATCTCGCTTTCGATGCCGTCCAGACGTTGATTGATCACCTTTGGATCGGCCGGCAAAATATATTGGCAGCTCATGACGCGGGTGCGGATGACGTCGGCGGCCGCCGCGCCAAAAGCGGAAAAAACCGGAGACGTGGCAAAGATATAGATTTGCTTGATGCCGAGCTCTGCGGCGAAGCCGGCAGCATGCACCGGGCCGGCGCCGCCAAAAGCGTAGATGACAAATTCCTCCGGCAAGTAGCCGGTACGCACGACCTGGCGGCGTATGAGATCCGACATTTTGGCGTTGACGATGTCATAGACTCCCGCCGCAGCCTCATGGATTTTCATTTTCAATGGCCGGGCGATCCTTTCTTCGATCGCCTTCAGCGCTTTCTCCTTGTTCAAGCTTTTTTTTCCACCGAGAAAATAGTCCGGATCGATGATGCCGAGCGCGAGATCGCAATCCGTCACGGTGACTTGTTCGCCGCCGCTGTCATAGCACACGGGTCCGGGGCTAGCGCCGGCGCTCCGCGGCCCGACCAACAAGCGGGCAGTTTCCGTTTCCACCTGGGCGATGGTGCCGCCGCCCGCACCGATCGATTCGATGTCGATAATCGGTTGCAGCATGCGAAAGCGCTCGACGATCGGCTCCTGCGCGTAGCGCCAGTATCCTTCGGTAATCAAGCCCACATCGAAACTGGTGCCGCCCATATCTGTAGTGATGACATTTTGGTGCTTCAACAAACTCGCGAGATGCGCCGAGGCGATCATGCCCCCCGCCGGTCCGGATTGCAGGTTGGCGATGGCGCTGACGTGCTCAAGATGGGCCACCCCGCCGTTCCCCTGCATGATCAGCAGCGGCCCTTTGAGTCCGCCGTCATGCAGCTTGTTCTCCAATCCTTTGAGATACCGCTCGACGGTCGGACCAAGGTAACTGTTGAGGATCGCGGTGTTGGTACGAGCATATTCGCCGGCCACTTGAGACAACGCGCTGGCGAAGGACCAGTAAACCTTTCGATGCGGATCGGCTTCGGCGGTAAGCGCGCGGATTTCTTCTTCGTGACGGGGGTTGGCCCAGGCATGCATCAGGCTCACCGCTATGGCGTCGACTTTTTCGTCTTCGATCAGCCGGCGGATTGCTTGCATGACATCGTCCCAATTAAGCGGCACGATCTCGTTGCCCTGATAGTCCATGCGTTCCCGGACGCCGATGATGCGTTCGCGCGGCACGAACGGCTCGGGTTTGGTGACCCAGGTGACGTGCTTGATCTCGTCGTCCGAGAGACCGTCGACGCGGCCGATCGCACGCATGATCTCGGTGGTGTCTTCGAATCCTTTGGTAGTGATGAGCCCGACCCGGCAGCCGTTATGGGTGATTAACGCATTGGTGGCTACGGTGCTGCCGTGCTTGAACAACATGGTTTGTTCCAGTAATCCGGCAGTATCAACGCCGACCGCATGGGCCGCCTCGGTGACGGCGTTCATCACGCCACGCGAGAAATCGTCGGGCGTGGTCGACGCCTTCGCCGTCCATACCTCGCCGCGGTCATCGAGGACCACGACATCCGTAAACGTGCCGCCGGTATCGACGCCGATGATATAGTGATGCTTAGTCGCCATGGTCTCCCCTTAAAGTCGGTATCAGATGGAAATATGTAAGGGCTGGCGGGTTGTCAACAGTTTGCCCCGCAAAACACCGAAAGAACGTGCGAATGCCTACATTGCGCGAAATCGTCAGGAGGTCCGCAAGCCGATCGCGAACTTCGCGACGTAGCCCTGCGCACTCTTCTTCGGTGTCAGCAACAGGTCTTTGCCGCCGCGACGATACAAGAAATCGGCGTCGTTCATCGTTCTATGGCCCTGTTTGCTGTGATAGGGAGCCTGTCGGAACACGAAATCGGTGACTGCTTCGTCAAAGTAGAGTTGCGAGGTGAACTCGTGGGCCCGAGTGCCTGATCCCGCGGTGCGAATTTTAAAATGGATATGAACACTTCGGCCTTCGTACCAACCCGGATAAATGGTCAGAAACTCCGCATGGCCGTTTGCGTCGGTTTGCTGGTAGCCGCGTAGAAACTTTTTCCCGCGCGCATCGAATCTGCGATCGCGCACGTCCGAGTAAACTCCGAGGGCATTGCAGTGCCAGACGTCGACGATCGCGGCGCTGAGCGGCGCGCAGACTCCTTCCTCGATACGTGAGACTTGGAATGCGAGCCGGAACGGCACGCCTGGTTGATTTGTCTTATCAGCGGGGTCGATGCGGATATCGGAACGATTGAGTTTCTCATCGACAAAGTAAGGTCCTTCGGTCTGTTCCGGACGGATCACGCATCCGGGCAGGCTCGCCGCGTGAGCGCCGGACTCGGATTCGCGGTTCAAAATAGAGCGGAAAGCGTCATGGCCAAAGAGAATGGTCACCGCCCCGAGGCCCAACGCGTTCAATACTTCTCGTCGGCTGTAGTTTTGAATAAATCGGTCACGGTTCATCTTGGGTTCCTTCAATGACCTAACGATAGCATGCATCGGCGCGGCTCCAAATCAAAGAGCTACCGCTTACGGACGTGAAGGCGAAATACGGGTTTTGGCGGACCAAAGGTTGCGCACCATGCCCGACGGTGGGTCAGTTGCTCAGGATCTCTCACTTTGTAAGAGATGACGGATCAGCTAGTTTGCTGTCATTCCGAGTGCTTCGATTGAAGCTCGCGACAAACTCTGCGAGGAATCTTACTCCGCGATGGACTGTAACCGAACGCCGCCTCAATAGCAGGCAGCGCCAGCGGAACTTACTGCAATCTTGGCATGACCTCTTTTTTGAAGAGATTGAGCGACTTGACCACCTTCTCGTGAGCCAGGCTGCCGATGTGGAACATGCCCATGAAATGATCGGCGCCTACTTGGTTCATTTGCGACTTGATTTGTTTCACGACGGTGTCGGGGTTGCCGGCGATCAAATAGCCGCTGCTGAGCAAGGCGTCGTAATCCATCTTGGAGAAGTCGAAGCGCTCGCGATTGCCCTCGCGAAAATAGCTGAACGAACGTTCCGAGGTGAGCGCTGCCATTAGCTCGCGGTTGACCGCGTCTTTGTTGAGCGCTTCGTTGAAGCCGCGGTTGAAAACCGTAAAGAAGTAAGCCATCGGCTCCGTGATGTTGTCGCGCGCCTTCTGATCGGTGTCATCGACGTAAATGTGCCGGCAGAGGATGAAATGCTCGGGTTTCGCCTCCCATCCCTCTTCCTGCGCCTTGATTCGATAGTAATTGAAGGTGTCTTCGATCTGTCCGGTGGTCTGGTAGACCTGGGCGCATGGCAGGTGCCGTTTGACACACCATTCGATCGACTCGGCGCTCCGTGCGGCGATCCAGATCGGCGGATGCGGTTGCTGCACGGGACGCGGCCAGATGGCGCAGTCTTTGAGCCGGAAAAATTCTCCTTCGAAGCTCCAAACCGACTGGGTCCAAGCAGTCATGATGAGGTCGTACGCCTCTTGGAATCTGCCCCGAGACTCGGCCGGGTTGACGGCGTACCAGATGTATTCCGGCGGGATTCCCCGCACAAAGCCGGCGATGAGGCGGCCATTGCTCAAGCAATCGATCATCGCGTACTCTTCGGCAACGCGCACCGGGTGGTAACGTAACGGGAGGATATTGCCGAGTACGCCAATCTTTATTTTCTTGGTTTTCTGGCTGAGCGCGGCGGCGATCAGATTCGGCGATGGCATCGTGCCGTAGGCGCTGTAGTGATGTTCGTTGAAGACTACGCCGTCAAAACCGAGCTCTTCGCAATAGGCCATTTCCTCCAAATGCTCCGCATAGTTCGCCGCGCCCTTTTGCGGATCGAAGTAGTTGCTTGGAACCGGCGTGCGCGGCGCGTCCTTCGGCACATGAGGATAGGCGAGGAGATCGAAATTATAAAGCTTCACGTCTGCTTGCTCCTTAATGCGAACTCGCGAGATGCTAACACCGGGTCATAACCCGGTCAATCGCGGGTGGTGAATTCGCACGGTTCGACGATGCGCCCTATCGCAAGTCTTAACCCGCCCGGTTTTACCGACGCCGACCGGCGACTATTTATAGTATCCTTCTTTAGCCAGCTGATCGACAATGCTGCTATCGATGAACGACGCGGGGTTGGCATTGGCCGCTTTGGGCGTATTTTTCTTGATCGCTTCGAACGTCGTTCGGATTGATTCGGCTTTCGGTCGAGGATTGCGGTCAGCCCATTGTGCAAACAATTGATAGGCATATTCGGTATCCTCGGGCTTACTGCCAAGGAACTCAGTCAGGTGAGCAACGGTTTTATCCTTTTGGTGAAAATAAAACTGCATGGCGTCCGATATCGCCCTCATGAAACGAACAACATTGTCGCGATTGGATTTGAGATACGACCGCTGCAGCCATTCACCATTCTGCTGCCAAGGGATTCCCAAATCGGGCAAAGCGAGCAAGGTTCGATAGCCGCGTCTTTCTGCGATGCGATCAAACGGCGCCGCCAATATGCCGAACTGAACATCGCCTTTATCCATCGAAGAAAGGATGATGGCCGGGTCGGCGCTGGCGGCCTGGACGAGCTTCACATCTTTTTCCGGGTCCAGTTTCAGCTTGGTTAAAGCAAATCTCAACGCGGTATCGGGGATGGTGCCAAACGGGGCGCCGATATGGCCGGTCTTTCCCTTGAGATCTTCGACTTTGGTGATTTCCTTCAAAGCCATCACTTTGTAAGGGAAGACGTTCACCCAGGAACCTACCAAGACAAACGGCGGCGCTCCTTCGATGGTTGCTGTCGTGAAGGCGGCGGCTCCCGATCCGGTCGACAGGTGCATGCTGCCGCTGAGCATTGCTTGTACCGCCGCTGCGGTGTTTGATTTGATGATATTGACCTCGAGACCGTGCTTGGCGAAGAATTTTTCTTTTTGGGCGATGAAGAAAAGCGACGTGCCGGGATTCGTGCCGGTCTGACCGACGGTCATCTTGCGCGACTGCGCGCTGCTTTCCGGCGGCTGCATGATCCCGACCATTCCGAACACAAGCAAAAAGGCGATTCTAAACAAAACTTTCATCCCATTCCCCCCCGGTTATTTTGTGAATATCTGGCTCGGCGCTGCTCCAAGCGTCAGCGTAGCGGGTCACGCAAAGTCCGCGCCGATCTTTCGCGAGAACTGTTGAAAATCCTCTCCTCCGCTATTTTTGTGGCTTCCATTTTTCCAGGCGCCGTTCCAATGCTTTGAGCAATTCGTTGAGGCCGGCGCCTAAAGCCGCGATGATCACGATCGGTACGAACATCGCTGCCATCTGAAACCGTTGCGCCGCCACGGAGCTCAAGTAACCGAGCCCGGTGGCAGCGCCATACTGTTCGGCGACGACGATGTACACCAGCGCGCGTCCGAGCGCTACGCGCATGCCGGCGACAATGTAAGGCAGCGATCCCGGCAGTGATACTTTACGAAAAATCTGGTTGTCTTTAGCGCCGAAGGCGCGCGCCATCGTGATTAGGCGATGATCGGTATTGGCGATGCCGACCATGGTATTGATCAGAATCGGAAATACCGCCGCGAGAACGGTCATAATGATTTTCGACACGGGCCCGAGACCGAACATCATGATGATCAAAGGCAGCAACGCGATCAGCGGTGTTGCGTAAATGCCGGACAACAGCGGGTCGAAAGTCTTACAAACGTTTTTGTACCAGCCCATCGGTATGCCGAGCAGCACACCGAGTAACACCGACACGACAAAGCCGATGGCGAAATTAGTCAGACTGAACCACATGTGGTCCCATATGGAACCATCGGCGAATAGCTCGTAACCTTTGATCAGGATGGCGCTGAACGGCGGAAAGTAGAAGGGATTAAGAAGTTCCAGGCGGGTCGCGAGCTCCCAGGTTCCGAAGAACAAGACAATACCGAGCAGGCCGAGCCAATCGAGAACCAGTTCCCGCGAGCGTTGCCACAGACGGTTGGTCGTTAATGGGTTCGAAGCGTCGACTGAAACCAGGTCGACGGTCTCTTGCTCGCGCTTTGCCGTGGCGGATCCTCCTGGCCAACTGCCACCGACTTTATGCGCCACCCGTGCGGGCTGTCAAGGCGCGCCCGGCGCTTCGCGCATTGCACAATCTAAGATTCAAATTCAAAAGAAACCCTTGGAGATCTGATCTCCGCGATTGGCGATTCCTCGCGGAGCGAGGACTATTCCCAGCGCTTCATCTTGGTGAAATCGTAATCTACCGAGCTATCGGCCGCGAAGCGCCAGATGGCCCGGTCCTTCTTCCACTCACCGGCGAAGACCGATTGCAGAAATGACGTGATCTGCTTCCAGGCGGCGTCGCTCTGAGCTGCGCGATAACGCCCCGGCATGGTGTCGTTCAGAAATCCATGCGGCGCGTCGGCGTACATGCGGATCTCGAAGCTCTTCTTTGATTGGGCGAGGACCGTGAACATGCGTACGACATGATCCCGGTGAATCAGATTATCGAGCTCGCCGAAGACCGCCGTGAGCGGGCACCCGATCGCTTGCATCAGCTGATCGATCGGCTCGGGCCGGAGCGGATGCGACTTCCAGTCAGCTTCATAGACGGCGCCGTAGAGCACCACCGCGGCGCTCAAGTATTCGCGCTTGGCGGCTGCTAAAATAGGCTGCCGCCCGGTCTGGCATACGCCCGACATGGCGATCTTGCTCATGTCGGCTTCGGGGATTGTTTTCAGATAGGTGACTACGGCATCCAGGTCGAGCAAAACTTCCGCGTCGCTAAGCTCACAACGATCATCGCCATGGGCCAAAGCTTCGCGGTTGCCGGTAAAGCGCGAGAAAAAGTCCGGCACGATCGTCACGTATCCGGCGTCAACGAACTTCTGTCCGAGATCGGTAGTGTGCTGTACGATGCCGTAACGCTCGTGGAGGTGGATCACGACCGGTTTTTTAGCCGGTCCGCCGGGGGTGCCGAGAAATCCGTTCATCCGATTGTCAATTTTAATCGCCTGCAACATAGCATCTATCCTTTGTGAGGTGCGGCTAGTATCGCGGTCGAGTCAATCTTGCACACGCGAACCATGCCCTTAACGAGGCGCATCATTATCCTCGACAGCGACGGCAACAGGAGATTGTCATCTCTCCGGTTCGTACTGCAGATTATCTCGGATCAGGTTCGAGATACCGCGGGCAATCGGGCGACGGATTTCTTCGCCGACGTGAGCGAGGCCACCCAAGGCTCGGCCGAGAATTGCGAAGCTCTTCGACATCTGCCAGTGGATGCCCATATCAAGAGAGATCGCCGCGATTGCGCCGGTGACGTTTACCGGCAAGTGCCTGCCGACTTTCTGATCGGCGATCTTGCCGATCTTTTTGAGCAGCTCGCAGTAGCGGCCGTAAACTCCAGTTTCCTGGGCGATTTCAAAAAGCCTTTCGGCGCGGGGGTCGCCGCCGGTATGAATGCCATGGCCGATGCCGGGGATCAGCTGTTGGTTGGCCAGCCGTTTTTCAACGGTCCTGAGCGCGACCGTATCGAGGTCGCTTTCCTGCGAGTCCTTCGGCAGCGCGTCGTTCAACATCTTCGCGCAATGTTCCGAGGACCCCAGATGCACGCTGCCGGCACCAAGAATGGCTGCAGCGACCGCGCCCTGGATCGCTTCCGGTGCGGAGTGAAACGTCATGCGCGCCGCCGCAGCGCCAGTAGTCATGCCGTGGTCGACCAAAACGATCAGCATGGCGTCAATCATGCGCCCTTGCTCCGGCGTCGGCAGGCGCCCTTCGAGCATCAGATAGACCATTTGCGCAAAGGTGATTTTCCCGAGCAGGTCCTTATTTAGGTCGTAATCGCGCACGAAGATCCGGTCGAGCTCGGCGCGGCCCATGGAAGAAACCAGCTTCGGTGTGTCGGCCATGTTACCTCCTGCTTAGAGTCATGGGGCTAGAGTCGGGCGTTTTGGAAGACCCTAAGACCCGAGAAACTTTACTCTCCGCCCCTACGGTTTAATCCAATCGCAACATGCGGGCGGCATTTTCGCCCATGATCTTTCTTTTCGTCTCGCTGTCCAGATCGGTACGGTTGAGGATCATGTCCGTGACGCCGGGAAACGTCGCGTCCCAATGCGGATAGTCAGAGGCGAAAACCACCCGGTCGGCGCCGACGGATGAGATCACTTCGCCGAGGCGCGTTTCGTCGGCTTCGAAAGAAACCAAGCACTGGCGGCGAAAATAGTCGCTCGGCTTCATTTTGAGCCACGGAACTTGGAACGACAAGATCTCGTAATGCTCGTCCATGCGCCAGAGCCAATACGGCAGCCAGCCCGCGCCGGATTCGAGAAAAACGACTTGCAGATCCGGATGTCGCTCCAAAGTGCCGCGGCAAATCAGCCCCAGGCTTGCCAGCATCTGCTCGAAAGGGTGCGAGATTGTGTGGGTGAAAAACCATTGTCCGGCGAAACGTTCTACTCCGGCGGTGGGCAAAAAGGCGCCGGTGCCTTCGTGGACTAGCAGCGGTACGCCCAACTCGACCACGGTCTTATAAAGCGGGTCGTAATAGGGATCGTCGATGTTGCGCCCTTTGACGGGATTGGGCCGAACAAAAATGCCTTTGAAGCCAAGCCGGTTGACGGCGCGCTTGGCTTCATCGATGGCGAGCGCAACATCTTGCTGGGGAATCACGGCGACGCCCATCAAGCGCTTGCGATCTTCGGCGCAATAATCGTACAGCCAATTGTTATAGGCACGGCAGAGTGCGGCGGCATACGCTTCTTCCTGCACGGATGCCAAGTAAAGCGCGGCCGAGGGGAACAGCAGCCCGCGCTCGATGCGGTCGCGGTCCATCGCCTCAAGGCGCTGTTTCGGGTCGGTGGCGAGGTGGCGATGCTCGTTGACCGGTGCGCCGTCCGGTCTGGCGCGGAACGGGGATTCGTCAGGGCGACGGTGATGACGGTCGGCTTCGAGACGAAACAAAAGCTGCCCGTTGGGCACTTTTTCGATCTTTGGCGCGCGCGCCCGGAAGGGCGGCTCCAAATATCGCTCGAACAAATCGTCGGCCTCGCGCACGTGGCCGTCCATATCGATAATGCGGATCCCGTTCTCGGACATGGCAATTTTCAGCGTGATCGCCGGCTCTCATGCTGTGTATCGATCCTGCTCTAATATTGCAAGCGCGCGGACGGGGATCGGTGGTTGCAAGCGTCAACTTTTTCAATGTAGAGTCGGCAGAGACGAAAGTTCCGTTCAAATTTGAAAATCGCACGCCAACTTTTTGGCTGGGAGGCTTGTATGATTCAATACGCACCGAAGCTTACCTACGGTCCTGAAGTTGCCGACTGGCAGGAGCGGCTCAATCCGGAACGCATGCGCCGGATGCGCGTGGAGCGCGCACAAATGCTCATGCGCAAGCACGGTATCGCAGCGATCCTCGAAGCCAATCACCAGAACATCCGCTATCTCACTGCGCTCAAAGGCTTCGCTTATCCAATGGTCCGCTACGTACTTTTTTTCGCCGAGCATGAGGCGGTGATGTACGAGCACGATGGCTATTTCCACCAAATGCCGGACCAGTGCCCATGGATCAAAGAGTGGCGGCCGGCGCGCTCTTGGCTCACCGGCGCGCCGGGGCCGGAAGCCTGTGCCGCCGAAGCCAAGGCGTTTGCCGGCGAAATCAAAGTGGAGCTGGAGAAGCGCGGTTTACTCGGCGAGAAGCTTGGTTTGGGAGGATTCGACGGCTACGCTCGCGAGGCGCTGGTCAACGCGGGAGTGAGAAACATCGTCGATACCCGCCAGCTCATGCTCGAAGCGCGCATGATCAAGAACCAAGACGAGATCGCCTGCTTGAAGACTTGTGCCGCCATGGTCGACGGAGTGTGGTTTCGCATGTGGCAGAATTTGAAACCGGGAATGAAAGACACTGATTTGATGACATTGGGATCAACGGCGGGCTATGAAATCGGCCTCGAATCGGCGGTGCCCGGCGGCTGGCGTACCGGGCCCATGACCTTCGACCGCGGGCCGCACGCCACCAGTCGGATCATTCAATTCGGCGACCTGATGTACGGCTCGTACTGCGGCGCAACTTATATGGGTTACGGCAGCTGCACCTATCGAACTTTTATCGTCGGGCGCCAGCCGACGCCGAAAGAAAAAGACTGGTATAAGGTGATGCGCGAGCGCATCGACGCGATTATCGGAGAGATCAAGCCCGGTAAAACCACCGCCGATGCGGCCAAGCACTTTCCGCCCGCGACCAAATGGGGTTACAAGAGCGAAGTCGAAGTGCTCGCTAGCGAGATTGGTCACGGTATCGGTCTCGGTACGAGCACCGGTTACGATGCACCGATTATCAATCGGCTCTGGTCGTTGGAGCATCCGCAGGTGTTTGAAGAGGGTATGACGCTGGCGGTCGAATGCCGGGAGGGCGAGCACCGCGTCGGCGGCGTGCGTCTGGAAAACATGATGGTGGTCACCAAAAACGGCGCCGAAATTATGGACTATTTTCCGCGCGAGGAAATCTTAGTCGCGCCCCGTTGAGCTATCACGACGCTCAACGCTGGCTCGATGGCAGAGGAAAAGAGTCATGCCGGTGCACATTCTTAAAGATGTGACGGTTATTGAGTGTGCGACGTTTGTCACCGGCCCATACGCCGCAGCCTTGCTTGCCGATTTGGGCGCGCGGGTGGTCAAGATCGAATCGCCTCCGGAAGGAGACCCGTATCGTTACTTTGCGCCGGATCCGTTTTTCAGCTTCAATTTTGCGCATCTCAATCGCAACAAGGAAAGTCTGGTACTCGATCTCAAGGCCGCAAAGGGCTTCGAGGTTTGCATCGAGTTGCTGAGAACTGCCGACGTGTTCATTGAAAATTTCCGGCCGGGAACTGCGGAGCGCCTCGGCATCGGTTACGAAGCGTTGCGGCAGCTCAATCCCAAGTTGGTTTACTGTTCGATCTCCGCGTTTGGCCAGAGCGGGCCCTACGCCGACAAGCCCGGTTTCGACACGTTGGGGCAGGCGATGAGCGGGCTCTTGAGTTTGCTCAGCGATGCCGACGATCCGAAGGTGATGGGTATGGCGGTTGCCGACTATGTCACCGGACTTTCCGCCGCCTACGGCATTCTCGGCGCGTTGTGCGCGCGCGAGAAGTCGGGCGACGGCTGCCGAGTCGAGACTTCTTTGCTACAGGCGACGATTTCGTTCATTGGCGAAACGGCCGCGGGTTATCTGCGCACCGGCAATGTGCCTAATCGGATGGCGCGGGTGAAAAACGCTCACGCGTTCGCCTTTGTCTGCAAAGACGGCCAGTTGCTGGCGATTCACTGTTCGGTTCCTGAGAAATTCTGGCTGGCGCTGCTCACCGCCTCCGACCGGATGGACATCGCCGCTGATGAACGGTTCAAGCACCGAGACGCGCGCCGGAAAAATTACCAAGAGTTAGAACAAGCATTGGCGCCAACTTTTCGAAACCGCTCGCGCGGCGAGTGGCTGCAAATTCTCGAGGCTCACGACGTGCCCGCTGTGCCGCTTTACAACATTGCCGAAGTCCTCGACGATCCGCAGGTCAAACATCTCGATCTCACGGAGGAAGTTGAGCATCCTCGGGCGGGAATGCTGAGATTTGTCCGCGGACCGGTGCGGTTCGATGATTTAGATCGCGCAAGGTCTAAGCCCCCGCCGCTGCTCGGCGAGCACAGCGCGGCAGTGTTGCGCACGCTCGGCTATGCCGATGATGCGATCGACGAGCTTCGGTCGCACGGGGTGACGCGAACCTTTCCATAGGCGCCAGTCATTCACGTCAAGTCTCCCTCGTTCATGAAGAGAATCATTATTCAGGTCGCTCGGCTCGCGCTGGTTGTAGCCGTGGCGCTGCCCGGCGCTGCCCGTGGTCAGAGCATGCCGGCGACGACACCGGAGATTTTCCAGCGCTTTTCCGAGCACGTGGTGAAGATCGAAATTGTCGAAAAGGATTCGGCGGCGAAGGCGGCGATCGGCACGGGCTTCTACGCCACCGCCGCCGGGCATATTGTCACCAACTATCATGTCATTTCCAAACACATTCACACGCCCGATCGTTACCGCATCGAAGTTATTGATGGGTCGGCGCAGGCGACAGCGGCGGTGGTGCTGGCGGTGGACGTCGTTTACGATCTGGCGGTGCTGCGCACCGATCGCCGTCCTAAGGGTTATCTCACGTTGGAGTCCAAGACGGTCGCGCAAGGGACACGGCTTTACTCGCTGGGTCATCCGCGCGATCTCGGCTTGACGATCGTGGAGGGCACCTATAATGGTCTCTTGCAGCACACGCTTTATCCCAAGGTTCATTTCACCGGCTCGCTCAATCCTGGAATGAGCGGCGGTCCAACTTTGACGCAAGCGGGCGGAGTCGTCGGCGTCAACGTCGCTACCGGCGGCGAACAGATCAGCTTTTTGGTCCCCGCCGAGCGCGCGTTGGCATTGCTCAAGCGAACCGCCGAGACCGACAGGCCGCCAGCGGCGAACGGCTTTCTTGCCGAAGTCGGCCGGCAGATTCACGCCAACCAAGAGCGTTACCTCGCCGGAATGTTCGGCAAGACAACTCCGACAGTTGCTCTCGGGCCATATTCGTTGCCGACCAAGCCGGCGGAGTTTTTTCGTTGTTGGGCGGACGCATTGCGCCGCAAAGAGCTGCCTTACACCGCCGTTACCCACGACTGCGCGACGGACGATTTTATTTTCGTGTCGAGCGAACATTCCTCGGGGATCGTTCGCTTTACCCATCAGATGCTGGCGACGGAAGAGTTGAATCCCGCGCAGTTTTTCACTCTTTACTCCGGGCAGTTTCAATCCGGCAACGCGGCTCTGTTTGGCAACGAAGAAGAAGTGACCCCGTTTCGCTGCCAAACGCGCAACGTGCGCATCGCGACCGGTAAGATCAGAGCAGTGCTGTGCGCGCGGCAATACGTAAAGCTGCCCGGTCTTTACGATGCCGGCCTCAGGGCGGCGGCTCTCGGCGCAAGGAACGTGGGGTTGGTGACCACTCTGAGTCTTTCGGGCGCGAGTTTTGATAACGTTCAGTTGCTCACGCGGCGTTACATGGAGAACATCAAATGGCGGCGTTAGGCTATATTGAAGTTCTCGACAGCAAGGGCGGCGTAGTCGAGCGGGTTCCGGTCGATTCTTTTCCGATCCATATTGGCCGAGGCTACGGCAATCACGTGATTCTCAATGATCCCTATGTCTGCCCGGTGCATCTTGCGATCGCGCCCGACGAGCACGGCCGGTTAACAGCACGCGACTTGAACAGCGTTAACGGCCTGCGCGCGAATTCGCAAAGCGAACGCGTTGCGAGGTTGGAGATCCATTCCGGCACGCATTTTCGCATAGGCCATACGCTCCTGCGCTTTTGCGCCGTCGATCATCCGTTGCCCGCGACGCGCAAGGATCGTGAAGACGGCCGCTCATGGATGGTTTCGCCCTCCGCGGCAGTGATCGCCGGCATCGCGATTTTTCTGCTACTTTGTCTCGATTCCTATCTCGGTATGGCCGAACGCGGGACGGCTTCGCAAGTGGTCGCCGAGCCGGTGTTCACTCTCACGATACTGCTGATTTGGGCAGGCCTGTGGGCGCTAGCGAGCCGGGTGGTCGTTAGCCGCTTCCACTATGTCCGCCATATGACGATTGTCTGTAGCGCGATAGGTGGTTTTTTCATGCTCGGCTTGGGCTCCGAGTGGCTGGAGTTTCTCTTTCCGGCGGTGCCGATGATGCGGATCGCCAGTCTTCTCGGCTCCGCCGTGATCGTTGCAGGATTGGTATATGGACATCTTGGTTTTGCATCCGCGATGCGGAGGCGGTCGCGCCTGTGGGCAGCGCTCGCGGTGAGCGCGGCGATGGTGGTTGTAGCCGTGATCTCCGACTTTGCGAGCCGGAGCAAATTTTCCAATGTCATGGAGTTCAGCGCGATCGTCAAGCCCCTTGATGCGGCGTGGCTGCCGACAATTTCCATGGATCAGTTCATCGACCGCAGCCAAGTCATCAAGCAAGAGCTCGGCGCTCTGGCGCAGAAAGCCAAAGCGGCGCAGCCATAAGCCCGTGGGTTCGATCGCGCACTTGGCAATTTGACTTAAATGGGACCGCTGGCTAGTGTACCGAAGATTTTCCGGGCAAAATATCAAACTTCGAGCGATCAAAACTTGGCAGGGAGCCGAAGATGATCTATGACGTGGAAATCAACTCGGCGGCGCACTATCCGGCAGCCGATGTGCCGGGCCTGATCGTGCTGGCCGAGCAAGTCGGCTTCGGCGCCTTCTGGAAAGGCGAATCCAACAGCACCGATCCGATCGTGATGCTCTCGGCAGTCGCGAGCCGGACCAGGACCATAAAGCTCGGCACGGCGATCTATCATATTTACGGACGTAGCCCGGTAACGCTCGGCATTCAATCGGCGACGCTGCAAGATCTTTCCGGCGGTCGATTGTTGCTGGGCCTCGGCGTGGCCAACAAGGCGATCGCCGGCTGGCACAGCGGCGTCTTCGACCGGCCGCTGAGACGCGCCCGCGAATATATTGATATCGTGCGGAAAGTCGCGGCCGGCGAGCGCGTCGAGTACCAAGGCGAGATCTATCACACCGGCAAACGCTTCCAGCTCTCGTGGAAACCGAGTCATCCGAGCCTGCCGATCTACCTCGCCGGTCTTGGGCCGCAGATGACTAAACTGGTCGGCAAGATTTCCGACGGCGTGTTCATCAACATGGCAACACCGGCGAAGGTGAAGGAAATCGCCGCGCGTGTGCGTGAAGGAGCCATCGAAGCCGGGCGCGATCCGCGCAAAATCGAGATCATCGCCAAGTCGCGCGTGTCGCTTCATCCGGACAAGAATTTGGCGCGTTCCAAGCTCCGCCAGGTGCTGACTTTCTATAATATCGCCGACCATTACAGCGACATGCTCCGCGGCATGGGTTTCGAGAAGGAGGTCAAGGAGATCCATGAAGCGTTTCAGAAAGGCGGCTTCAAGGCGGCCATGGGCGCGTTGACGGATGAATATATGGACAAACTGCCTGTGGTGCCTGCCAGCGACGTGCGCGAGATCAAGGAAAAGATGAAAGCGTTCGAGGAAGCGGGGGTCACGCGCATGGTCATTCCGTATGTACCGGTGACCGAGCCTGTGGTTGAGGATGCGCGGCGATTCCTGGAGGCGTGGGGGCGGGCATAGCCGCATGCGCGGCTCAACGTTCAAGGTTCAGGTTCAAAGTCGGGGCACAAACCTCGAACCGATCTCAAGGTTGAACATGAATATTAACCTTGAACCGAAATTTTGACAGGAGGAGAAATTTCCATGTGTGATTTCGCTGCGGATGCCAAAGCAGCCGAGGAATTGATGGTGGGGCGGACGTTGAGTGTGGCGCGGGTGCGTGAGCTTAACGCCAAGGATTATTTTTATCAGATGCTCAAGGACAACCCGGAGATGCTGAAGATCTATCCGGGGATCGAAAACGAGTTGCTCCAGGGCGGCATCGATTGCCACATTCACGCGTTTCCCGACTTCGTCCACCGCTCCCAGGATATGATCCAGATCGCGATCGAGGCATCGAAATGCGGCATGCGCGCCATCGCTTTCAAGGACCACTGGAACATCAGCGCAACCTCGGCGTATTTGACTCAGCGCCACATCGACGACATGATTGCACGCGGCGAGCTCACCAACCGGGTCGAAGTCTACGGCGGCGTCGGCATGTGCTTCGGCATGCGTCCGGAATACCTTCGGGTCGGCTTACAATACCCCAACTTCAAAATGATCTGGTTTCCGACCTTTACTTCGTACGGTTTTTGGCGCAGCGCGGGGCACCCAGACCATGAAGGCGTGCGCTTGTGCAGTGAGGACCGCAAGGTGTTGCCCGAAGTGAAACAGATCATGGAGATGGCCGCCGAGAAAAGAGTCGGTATCGGTTTCGGCCACACGGATTTCGAAGAGCTGTTGCCGTTGGCGCGGCTGGCCAAAGAGATCGGTTGCCGTGCAACCCTCGACCATCCGCTTCTGGAATTGAACAAGCTCTTGCTCGACGAAATGAAGCAGCTGCGTGACCTCGGCGTTTACGTCGGCACCTACTGCCAGCCGATGATTCCGAGCTTGTATCAGCCGGTGGCCGATCCGATGGAGACGATCCGGACGATCAAAGAAATCGGTCCGGACCGCTGCATTATCGGTAGCGACTTCGGCCAGGTATTGCATATGGACGCCATCGACGGCATGCGCGTCTTTATTCGCGCGCTATTGGGGTTCGGCATCAAGCCGGAAGAAGTCAAGATGATGCTGAAAGACAATCCGGCCAAACTCATGTGGTTGGATGAATAGTCGGCCAAGCAATTAGAGCGCAAATTCACCAGAGACGGGGTCCTGCTCCCGGGCCCCTTTTTTTATTCCGGATTATTCAATCATCAGACGAGCGGCAGCGCTTGGACAGAGCGCCGCTAAATTATCTCCGCGCCCTGCTGTTGCAAAAGCTTCTTCAACACCGATCGGTGACAGCGAGTTTCATCTTCGCAGTAACAACCGACTGAAAAGTTCGTTTGGTGAGATAGCGCGGCCAGTAGTGCGATCATCCGTCGAGCGACCGGCAGTGTCATCTCGCGCCGATAGCGCCGCGTGAAGGTAGTCCAACGCTTTGCCGTCAAAGGTTCGGAAAACGCCCACGACACGAGCGGCGCGCTCGGCGCCAGCTCCGGCAACCACGCATCAAAATAGTCGCGCCGCGCATAGTCCTTTTTGCGCATGCCGCGGGGCAGGTGGCGAACGGTGCCAATGCGCAATCCTTCTTTTCGGTGCCGCGCAGTTCCGAGGCGTACGATGCGAATGGCCATGATATCTAGTCTTGTTCATCGCCAGAGCTGTTTGGTTGCCAGACGCGCGCCTTCCGTCATGGCCTGGAACTTTGCGCAAACCACCTTTGGGTCGACTTCGGGGTTATAAGTGGCCTGTGAGGAAAAACCACAGTCGGACCCCGCCATAACGTTTTCACGGCCCACCAATTTCGCGTAGCGGACGATACGCTCGGCAATTAGTTCGGGATGCTCGACGATGTTACTCGCGTGAGTGATGACTCCTGGAATAATCACTTTGCCATCGGGAAGCTTTACCGATTCCCATACATGATATTCGTGCTCGTGACGTGGGTTGGCAGCCTCGAACGAATAAGCGCCGGCGTTTACCTTCAACACCAGATCAATGATCTCCTGCAGTGGCGCGTCGTGAACCCGCGGACCTTCATTGATGCCGTAGCAAGTGTGAAATCGAATTTTTTCCGGCGGGATCCCGCGCAGCGCATGGTTAAGCGCTTCGATGGACCGCTCGGCAATCTTGCGCCGCTCGCGGGCACTCAGCGATGGATCCTGGCTGTGCACTTCCGTGAGCCAGGGGTCGTCGATCTGCAGGATGAATCCGGCGTCAACAATCGCTCGGTATTCGACTCTTAGAGCTTCCCCCACAGCTTCCAAATAGGCTTCGTCGCTATCGTAATACTCATTGGCGCCGACGCCGCTCGGTGCCACCGCGGGCATGAACGCTTCTTCAAACATTAACCCACTGAGCGCCGCCTTGAGATTTTCGATGTCTGCTCGCAGGGCCTGTTGGCCGCGATAAGCAATCGGCCCGGTGCATGCCATCGGCGTGCGCGGCACGATGCTGCCGCCCATCATGCGTCGGTTGAAGTATTGTTCGTAGTATTCCGGGAATGCCGTCACTTCCGCCACCCATTGCTTCCAAGCGCCGGTTTGCGGCGTCTTCGGTTCGAAGCCCGAAAGACGTTCGCGCACATAGGCGAAAAAGCCGGGCTTGCTCTGCTCGCCGTCGGTGATGACGTCGATACCGCGGGCCGCCTGCTCGCGGACGATCTCCGCCACCGCGCTGCGCACCCGTTGGTTATAGGCACTCTCATCGTACGGCGCGCCGTTAACTTTGGCTTTCATCAAGTCGAGCAGGTCCTTCGGCCGCGCGAGACTGCCGCAGTGGGTAGTGAGAATGCGATCCGTGCTTCGTTTCATGGTGGGTTTCCTTGTGCGCCGAACAAATGCGGTAGCTGCCGTCTATACTCGATAAAAGCGCCTCGCGTTGCCGCCGAGAATGGCTGCTTTGTCTTCGTCGCTGAGGCCGGGGTATTCCCGCACTTCTTCAATTTCGTGCATGATATCTTCCGGCCCGATCTCATGGGGAAAGTCGCTCGCGAAAAGGAAGTGGGAATTCCCCGTCCGCCGGACCTGGTAGTCCAATCCCCGCTCGCCGCCCTCACATCCGATAAAAATATTATCCTTTTTGAGATAGTCGCTCGGGGTTTGCTCCATGGACGGGCCTCTATATCGTCCCCGCACATTCAATTCGCCAAAGTAGTGGTGGGAGCGATCCATGCGATCCATCCAGAAGGTTGCCCAAGCCGCGCCGCCCTCGAGAAAACCGATCCGTAGCCGGGGAAATTCATCGAACACGCCGTGATAGACCATACCCGAGAACGCGATGATCAAAGAAAGCGGGTGGCCCAACCCATGAATCGGCACGAAAGTCTCAAACGTGTCGAGCCCCATGCCGTGGTGGCAGCCACCGTGCACGGCGAGCGCGCAATCCAACTTCTCGGCTTCCGCATAGATGGGCCAATAGGTCCGATGGCCCAGGTCGAAAGCCAGGCCGCGCGATGGTAGCATCGCGCCGGGCATGCCAAGTTCCTTTACCGCCCGGCGCAACTCGGACACGGCCTCGCTCACGTCCTGCATGGGAAGCAGCGCCATGCCTTTGAGGCGCGGGCTGCGCTTCATATAACGGTCGTGAATCCAATTGTTATAAGCCCGCGCAACGGCGCATGCCCAATCGGGATGGACAATATTTCCGATGGCGAGACCAACGGTCGGATAGAGAAAAGCGTATTGGAACTTGGCCACGTCGAGAAACTCCTGCCACTGATCCGGCCCGACCCGGTTGCCGCCGCCAAACGCCCGTCCGCTCCGCTTAAACGTGGCCAGATGGAGAAAATCCAGGGTCGGAAATACGTTGCCCAAAACATTTCGAATCGGGCCGATGATTCCGCCTCGGGTTTTGCAGCTGCGATAGGGCTCCTCCAGAAAGTCCAGCAGGGTCTCGTCTTCGATCACGTGACCATCGGCATCGATCGCGCTTTGTTCCATATTCACCTCCAAGCATCGCTGTTATGCAAATCTCGCTAAGCGGCAAAGCCGGCTAGCTGCCCAGCGAGATTCTGCTTCGACGCTAGGACAAAGGCCGATTTTGCGCAAGCTCCGTAAGCGCATTCTCAGCAATCTGCGCGCAGTGGTTCGATTCATAGAAAGATTTCCACTGGATTGGAGATGACCGATGCCTTACTTGGTTGTCATGGCGAACCCTTCGGTCGGAACTCCGAATAACTTGGCGCGGAATCTTTCCCGGGTACGATTTGAACGCCCAACCTGAAACTTCAATGAGCGCGTTACAGCCCTGGATTGTTTGCGATGTGCTCGACCTCGGCCATGACCCGCAGCAGGTTGCCGCCCCAGAGTTTTTCGATCTGCGCTTCAGCATAACCGCGGCGAACTAACTCCAATGTAACGTTGAAAGTTTCGCTAGCGTCGTTCCAATCGACGACGCCGCCGCCGCCGTCGAAGTCGGAGGAGATGCCGACGTGATCAATGCCGATCAAACGAACGGCGTAATCGATGTGATCGACAAAGTCTTTCACGGTAGCAGGCGCGTCGCCGGGATGTTGGCTATCGATCTCGGCCAGCTTTGCTTCGTATTCGCAGCGTTGCTCCTCGGCGAGCTGCATCAGCGCGGCCTGGAAGCGCGCGCGGTGGGCCGGACCGTTTCCATTCGGAAGATCAAGTATTCTCCTTAAGGTGGCGATGGCGGCAGCCCGTTCCGCAGAATCCGGCTTTGTCGTCTTGACGAAATCGCCGTAAGCGACCACCTGAAGGACACCGTCGGTTTCTTTGAGCGCGAGCAATTGCTCGTCGTCCAGGTTGCGGCTCACGTCGCAGAGCGCGCGGACCGCAGCGTGCGAGGCGATGATCGGTGCTCGGGAAATAGCCGCGGTTTTCAGCATCGCGGTCTTGCTCGCGTGAGACACGTCGATCATCATTCCCAGCCGGTTCATTTCGCGAATGACTTGTTCGCCGAATGCCGAGAGGCCGTGCCATTTCCAGCCGTCACGTTCGCCCGTGTGGGAATCGCCAAGTTGATTATGGCCGTTATGCGTCAAAGATAAGTAGCGCGCGCCGCACTCGTAAAATTCTTGAACGCGCGCGATGTCGTCGCCGAGCGGATACCCATTCTCGACGCCGATCAGGGCGATTCTCTTTCCTTGCGCGCCGATGCGACGGATGTCGGCTGAATTGAGCGCCAGCTCGATCTTGTCCGGAGCGATTTCGGTCGTGAAGCGTTGGATGGCGGCGAATTTCTCAACCGCGCGGGCATAAGCGTGTTCGTAGCCGGCTGGCTTGAACGCGTCCGGGTTTTGCGTCTCCCTAGTCTGGCCGACATAGACGACAAAAAATAGGCCCTTCAGTCCGCCGTCGATCATCTTCGGAAGATTGAACTGGGTTGCCAGGCGTTGCGTATAATTTGGCTCACCGACTAGATCATTGGGGTTGAAGTCGACGTGCGTATCAAGGGTGATGATTTTTTCATGAACGGCACGCGCGTGTTCAAGCAG
Source organism: Binatia bacterium (assembly GCA_036554745.1). Lineage (GTDB taxonomy): Bacteria > Desulfobacterota > Binatia > UBA9968 > UBA9968 > DP-20. Next base: position 5,413 of record DATBMR010000095.1, on the reverse strand, counting down.
CACCTCGTCAAGCGGCGGGTTTTGTGCAAGGGCGGGCGACTTATTATCGAGCGTGAACATGGCGTCGATTCAAGGCGAAGCGGTTACAGAACGGTCATCTGTCACCGGCATGCTCTTAGCGTAACAAACACGATGGCGACGATCCACTATTATTATATGCGAGAGCCGGCAAGAAGGCGTGCCGGTCTCTGTAGATCCTGCGTGCGGATAAAGACACAGACTGTCCAATCTAGTGGCGCGCGGCTTTTTCGGCATAGCGCTCCAGCACGAACTGAATCATGCTATGCGCCAGCTCGTGCTCGCCAAGAAAGACTTTGCCGGCGTTTTCTTTTTCCAGCAGCAGGGCTTCCTCTTCGCTGTGGGTGCGCACGATGGTTTCGATCCGCGGATTGACCGTACGCGCGATTTCGATCATGCGGCGCACGTCGAGGGTATCAGGGATTGCGATCACCAGCATACGCGCGCGATGAATATGCGCTTGGATCAATACGTTGGGATCCGAGGCGTCGCCGGAAACCGCCGGTATGCCGATTCCGCGCAGCTTCTCGACTATTTCACGATTCGCTTCGGCGACAACGAACGAGATGCCGTTGGCCGTCAGCGCATCGCCGATGCGCCGACCCACCCGGCCATAGCCGACCAATACGACCTGCCCGGTGAGCCGGGTTAGCTCAACGGTCATTGGCAACACAGCGAGCGGATCGTCGGGACGTTCCAAAGCCTGCGCAAGTCTGGAGCGTCTGCGAATCCACGCCTGTGCCGGCTCGATCGCTTGGAACACCAAAGGATTTAACGCGATCGAGATGATAGCTCCGGCGAGAATCAGGCTTTGGGCTTCCGGCGGCATCAGCCCCAATGAAACCCCCAGTCCGGTCAAGATGAAAGAGAACTCGCCGATCTGCGCTAGGCTCGCCGAGACCGTGAGAGCGGTATTGAGGGGATAGCGAAACAACAGGACCAGAAAAAAGGCGGCGAGCGATTTACCCAAGATTATGATCAATATAACGGTGAACACCTGTAGCGGCTGGCGGATCAACACTTGCGGATCGAACAGCATGCCGACGGAAACGAAGAACAGCACCGAGAAGGCGTCACGCAGCGGCAGCGATTCCTCGGCGGCACGGTAACTTAATGGTGACTCCCGCAGGACCATGCCGGCGAAAAAAGCGCCCAAAGCGAAAGAAACGCCAAACAGTTCGGCGGAGCCGTAAGCGATCCCCAGGGCGGCGGCGATGACGCATAGAGTGAATAGCTCGCGCGAGCCACTGCGCGCGATTTGCCAGAGCAACCATGGAAAGACCCGTTTGCCAACCAGCAGCATGAGCGCGATAAACAAGGCGATCCGGCCGAGCGTCAAAGCGAGAGTCGCCCAGAGAGTGCGATCACCTGCTTCTGGAGCGGCAACGTGTGCACTACTTCCGAGCCACGCTGAAAGCGGCGGCAGCAACACCAATACCAAGACCGTTACTAAATCCTCGACTACGAGCCAGCCGACGGCGATGTGGCCATTGACGGTTTCCAAGATGCCGCGGCTTTCCAGCGCTCTTAGCAGCACGACGGTGCTGGCGACCGAAAGCGCGAGGCCGAACACGATTCCAGTGGAAAAGCTCCAGCCCCAAAGCACCGCCGCTCCCGCACCGAGCAAGGTCGCGACCGTGATCTGGACAATCGCGCCTGGGAGCGCGATTTTGCGCACCGCCAGCAGATCATCGAGGGAAAAGTGCAAACCGACGCCGAACATTAGCAGCATAACGCCGATCTCGGCGAGCTGCGCCGAGAGTTCGAGATCGGCGACGAACCCCGGCGTCGCCGGGCCGATGAGAATGCCGGCGATGAGATAACCGACGAGCGGCGGCAGCTTGAGCCGGTCGGCGATAAGTCCCACGACAAGCGCCAGCCCGAAAGCGGCGGCAATGGTGGAGATCAGTGAAATGTCGTGTGGCATGGCGCGCTTTTCTGTGGGTTCGCTAGTTCGACCTTACCTGTTGCCGACTTTAGCATTTATTTGAAATAAGAGAATGCGGCGCGGCAACGCTCGGCCCAGTCGGCAGACATTCCCTTCCGCAAGTGCGCAATTTACGTTAACCTGCCCGAGTTTTACGACAACACTACCTGACAACGCATCAACCTATGGATCGAAAATGGTGGCTTGTTATTGCCGGTTGTGTCACTCACGCCGTGAATACCGGATTCAGTTATTTCGGTATGAGTGCGTTTTTCCCTTCCATCGAGCGCGAGTTTGGGTGGAGTCGAACGGCGATTTCCGGGGCTTTCTCCCTCGCGCGAGTCGAATCGGGACTGTTGGGCCCAATTGAAGGTTACTTCGTCGACCGCGTGGGACCCCGGCGCATCATGTACATCGGCATTGTGATTTGCGCCGTGGGTTTCGTCGCCCTCAGTTTCGTCGACTCGTTGACCTTGCTCTATGTAGCGATCGTCCTGGGCATTGTGCTGGGGTCGAGCCTTGGTTACCACATGCCGATCAGTCTGCTCATTGCGAAAATATTCTACGAGAGGCGCAGCCTGGCGTTCGGCATCTTTCGCATGGGGCCGGGCCTGTCCGGCGCGATCGTTCCTCTGGTTGGCGCGATGATCGTTTGGTGGGGCTGGCGCACCGCCGCCTTGCTCTCGGGTGGCATGCTTTTGGCCGCTGGAGTGCCGCTCGCCTATTTCATCAACAGGATTGCGCAAGCCGAGGAAAGAGACCGTGAGGTGGCTTCGTCGACCGGCGCTGAAAGGGGTTCACCGACGCAACAGTCCTTGGATCGGCAGTTCACTCTTAGGGAGGCGTTGCGCCTCAAGACCTTCTGGTTTCTCTCGGTCGCCATGGCGCTACGGCATATGGTAACCGAAGGCGTATCGGTGCACTTCGTGATCCTGCTCGTCGACCGCGGGTGGAGCACGGAGGCAGCGAGCAGTCTGCTCGGTGTATCGGCACTGATCGGCGCACCGGCGCGCATCAGCATGGGTTGGTTGGGTGACATCGTCGACAAGCGAAAGCTTGTCATCGGGCTCCTTGCGGCGCTGAGCATCTCCGTCTGCGTGATGGGCTGGGCCGCAGGCTCGCTTGTGTTCACGACATGTATGATCGTCTACTCGCTTGCCTATGGTGGCTTGGCGTCCTTGCAGGAGCCGATTCGCGCCGATTACTTCGGCACGAAGGCGTTTGCCACCATCCAGGGAGTGAGCCGCTCGATCACCACCGCGGGGACTTTCATGGGTCCGATCATCGCCGGCCTGTTCTATGATTTCACCAAAAGTTACGCGGTGGCGTTTACCATCTTTGCCGGCGTAGGTTTGTTGTCGATGCTGCTGATGTTTGTTGCCAAGGCGCCGGCGAAACAATCGTATTTAGCCGGCCGCTTTCCATCGAAGAACGTTTGACAAGCTTATCTTGACCTATCATAGGATCACTTTACTTCCGACCAAGGAGGCTTCAGCCATGAAGGCCGCAGTTCTACACAAGGTCCACGCTCCTTTGAGCATCGAAGATTTCGAGATGCCGACGATCGCTCCGGACGAGGTTCTGATCAAGGTCAAGGCTTGCGGAGTCTGCCACACTGACTTGAAGGTGATCGAAGGCCGGATTCAGAGCCGCGTGCCCACGATCATCGGGCACGAAGTGTCGGGCACGATCGAAGAGGTCGGTAGCACTCAACGCAATGCCTTCAAAACCGGCGATGCCGTCATTGTCGGCACGCGCTATCGCTGCGGCCGCTGCCAATATTGCGTCGCCGGCAGGGAGAACCTTTGCCGCGCACGGCCGGCGCCGGCGTCGTTGAGGCGAGCGGATGGAGTGGAAATCTACCGCTGGAACGTCGGCGGTTTCGCGCAGTATCTCGTGCTTCCGGGCTACATGGTTTTCAGGCTTCCGGAAGGTTTGTCACTGGATGAGGCAAGCGTCGTCGGTTGCCGCATGACCACGGCTTACAATGCCGTTAAAAATTCCGCGGAGATCAAGCCCGGCGACTCCGCTCTGGTGATCGGCTGCGGCGGCGTGGGTCTCAACACGATTCAGTTTCTGCGCACCTTCGGCGCCTACCCGATCATTGCCGTTGATATTCTCGACGCCAAACTCGAAGCAGCAAAAAAATTCGGTGCGACTCATACGATCAACGGATCCAAGGAAGATCCGGTCAAAGCCGTTCGTGAGCTCACCGATGGCGGTGTGCACAAGGCTTTCGAAGCGCTCGGCAATGTAAAAACCTCGGATCAAATCATCCAAGCCACTCGACCCGGCGGCACCGCGACCATCATCGGCGGGCTCGGCAAAGTGCCGTTCACGATCAGTGATGGCAGCTTTACCATGCAGGAAATCAAGATCGCCGGAGTGGCGCTACGCCGTCCGACGGATGTTGTCGAGGTGTTAAACATGGTGCGCGATAAGCGCGTCGACGTGGCGGGCTTGATTTCCAGACGCTACCGGTTCGACGAGATCAATAACGCGTTTCGCGATCTGGAAGCCGGCAAGAACTTGATGGGCATCACGGTATGGAACTGAGCTGTTCCCAGGGCTCGAAAGCTGGGATGTGAGGATGACAGTTACAAAAGTAGTCCTGGCGCCGATTCTTCTTGTACTCTGGTTCGTTCCTGTGCGGGCGCAGGAGAAAGTCATATTTCCGGTGGCCGCGTCAACCAAGACCGCCGGGTACAGTCCATTGTGGGCGGGATCGAAACAGGGCTTCTTTGCGCAGCAGGGCCTCGAAGTTCAGCCGGTTGTCATTCGCGGTTCCGACAGGTCGATCCAGGCGCTGGTCGGCGGATCAGTGTACGCGGCGCTCCTGGCGCCCGACGCGCCGATGGTCGCCGCCGATCGCGGCTTGGATACCGCCATCATTGCCGGTAACACCCAGCGCCTGGCCCATTGGATTCTTGGCGGCAAGAACTACAAATCGTTTGACGATCTGCGCGGGGCCACCGTCGGTACGATCAGTTTGACCGCCGGCACCGGATTGGTGCTGCGGCACGTTCTCAAAGCCAAAGGGCTGGAGTATCCGCGCGACTATAAGTTGCTCGTCATCGGCGGTACGCCGCAGCTCTTCACTGCGCTCACTTCCAATCAGATTGCCGCGGCGCCGCTGGCCTTGCCGTATAACTTTGCTGCCGAGGAATTGGGCTATCATGCGATCGGTAGCTTCATGGAAGTATTCCCTAATTTTCAGCTCACCGTCCTCGCTGGGAGCCGCGCCTGGTCGGAAAAAAATCGTCGCTTGCAGGTGCGCTTTCTGAAAGGTTACGTGCGCGCGATTCGCTGGCTGCAGGACAATGAAGCGCCCGCAACGGAGTTCATGATCAAGGAATTCGGTTTCAAGCCGGCACATGCCCGAAGAGCCTGGCAATACTACGCCGGAAACAAAGCCTGGGACCATGACGGCCGGGTGAACATGGAGGGGATGAAAGCGGTGATTCAAAT
>DATBMR010000294.1:0-8642 GCA_036554745.1 Binatia bacterium | reverse complement strand
ACGCCAAAGCTATTGAGAATTGCGCCGACTTTCTCCAGATCCGCCGCGGTCGCATGCGCCCCGCCGGCGAAGCCGGCCGCTCCGGCTCCGACGACACAGGGAAGATTCGGCATGACGCGTACAACACGGGCGCTCGGTTCGAGATGGGTTTCGAGGCGAACCAGCGGGACGCCGGCCGCAACCGAGACTAAAAGTTTGGCGTGGCCGAGGCGCTTGCCAATCTCGCGGGCCACCGGCTCCACGATCTGCGGTTTCACCGCCAGGACAACGATGTCGGCAAAATCACAAACCTCCCGATTGTCCGCGGTGGTTTTGACGCTCAGCTCCTTGGCGATCGCCTGCCGGAGCGCGTCGCTGACATCGCTGGCCAGGACATTTTCTTTCTTCACCAGACCGGCTTGGATGATGCCGCGAATGATTGCGGAACCGATCTTACCGGCGCCGATGACACCGATTTTTTCTGTCAACACGGGAGACCTCCCTGATCAACTGTGCGGCCAGCATAGTTCGTACCGACCGGAACTTCAAAGACGGTCATGGCCGGAAGAACCACGGCGGTTGGGAAAATGACCGCAGCTTCTTGCCGCCATGAGAGCGACGCTCCGTCAATACTTCTTGCCCAGCTCTTGAAGCGCTTTAAAAGCACGCGCGTCGTCGGGGCTGAGCGCAAGAATCTCGCGATACTTCTGCTCGGCTGCGGCGATCTGTCCCAGTTGAGCGTAGGCCTGGCCAAGGTAAAAGCGTAGATCGGTGCGGCGGCGGCTCATGCGCAGCGCGTCGGTATAAGCTTCCACCGCCTTTTCCCACATCGCGAGCCGGTAGTATACAGTGCCGAGTTCGGCGTGCATCGTTGCCGACCGTTCCCCCTTGCTCTTTGATTGCTCGAGCAAACTGCGCGCTTCCTGCAGCTGTTTCTTGACCTCTTCCTCGTCCGTCAGACGCTGCGACTTTGCCGAGAGCAGGCGACCCCAGGCGAACAACACGGCGGGATGTTCCGCTTGCAGCTGGCGCGCCTGGAGAAACCATTTTTCGGCCTCCTCCAACTTGCCGCCGTGTAGCGCGATATTGCCCAAGCCGAGATAAGGCAGCACCTCTTTGTTGCCCATCTCGATCGTTTTGCGATAGACCGCCTGGGCCTCCGGCAGATAAAACTCGTCGCTCATGCCCAGTACATCCGAAATGTACTCGTCGCCGCTTTGCAGCGCGGCGAATGCTGCCTTGGCGCCCTCGGCGCTCTTATCCTGCTCGAGCAAAATACGCATATTCAAGAGGTGAAACTTCGGGTTCTTGGGCTCGAGCTTGAGCGCCTCCTCAAGCTCACTGAGGGCGCGTTCCCTGGCCAAGCTCGCGGCGTAAGCTTCGGCCATATAGTAATGATGCATCGCTTGGGGCACCGGGAGGGATTTGGTTTTGAGCCACGGCGGGGTATCGACCAGAAAGGGGGTCATGATCTTTCGGTTGAGGTCCGTCGTCGCGCGGCGCAGATTTTTGGGCGCCGAGAACTCCAACTCGGCGCCGTCATCGGTGTTGATCGATGCGCCTTTGGAAAACTCCACAAACGCGTCCCGGTTCATTCGGTAAAAGCCCTGAACCGCATAGACATCGGAAAGCCCGAGGTACTCGAAATCGGACTGCAGTGTCTTGTTCCTGTCAAAGATCTTTTTCACCGCCGGATAGTTCAAAACTTGCTCCTGTTTGCTGCCGATCAAGAGAAAGTCGCTTTCCTTCATGCTCCACAGCGAGACGTGCGGAAAAGCTTCCACGAAAGTCCGAAACACCATGCGGAAATCGTCCGGCGACATCGAGTAATTGTGAAACCACTGGGCGAAGATGCCGTCGTCTTTGATCTTGGATTTGATGACCTGGTAAAACTCCCGGGTATAAAGGTTGGCGATGCCGGCAATCCACGGGTTCGAAGGCTCGGCGGTAATGACGTCGTAGTATTTCGGCGTTGCCAGTATATAGTTGCGTCCGTCAGTCGGAATGATCCGCACGCGCTTGTCTTCGTGCAACCCCGCGCTCCGCGAGTGGCGGGCGTTGCGATAGAGGTGGTCGATGGCGCCGCGGTAGTCCGGATCTTTCGACCGGTTGATGAGTTCCGTGCGCGCGCCTGCGTCCATCACGCCTTTGTAGTACAGCCGCTTCTCATGGGTGTCATACCAAATCCGGCTGTCAGTCTCTTCCGCTGGAAAATCGACTCCGGGCGGCAAGCTTTCGGCGGGTACCGAAGTCCTGCCAAAAAACCTGCTGGCCTCGATCATCGCCGGCTCGATTTCGATGACTTCGATTTCTTTCAACGAGTCAAAAGTCACCAACGCCTTGGCTGACATGCCGCTGCCCAGGCCGATGGTCAGTGCCCGCTCTGCCGTCGGGTGCAGCAACATCGGCAGGTAACTGGTCATCAACTGGCTCAGCGCATCGCCATAGGAACCGTCGATCTTACCGTTGGACTTGAAATAGATATAGTCGCTGCCGGGAATCCGGTGCACGCTTACCGTGGTCGTCAACCCTTCCCGATAGTAGAGAATATCATCGCGCTTCATTTCTTCGATCCGTAGAGAATCAGACGGCAGCGACTCGTAGCGGTCGGCGTATATCGTCACTCCGCTGGTCAGGATGTGCGGATCCCAACGGCGCACCTTCACCGGCGTTATAACCGTCAACACCAGGGCGGCCACCCCCAGGGCATAGCGTGGGATCAAGGCAAGTCTGCCGTCGCTGATAATCAGCCCGGCGCCGATCAGCAGATTCATTACCACGGCGAAGATGATGGTATTCTGAACGCCGAGATTGGGGATCAGAATGAAACCGCCGGCAAACGCGCCGAGCACCGCGCCCACCGTATTGGCGGCATAGGAGCTGCCGACGCCGCTGCCGACGCGATAGAGGCTCTGGGTAAACAGGCGCGCGACCAACGGGAACGTCATGCCCAGCAGAATCGTCGGGACGAACATCACCAACGCTGAAAGAAAAATCTGCAAGTAGAGAAACACCGTGAACGTGTCGCCGAAGCCGTGCAGCAGGCGGAGAAAAATCAGCGGCAGCTTTTCAAATAGGGGAATGGTCGCGAGCGCCGACAATCCGACCCACAACTCGACCAAGCCGAACGTGCTCAAGCGCGCTTCGCGCTCGCCGAAAAAACGCGCGTAGACAAAACCGCCGAGCGCCAGGCCGACCAGAAACGTCACCAGCATGGTTGAAAACGAGTAAATCGAGCTGCCGATCACCAGCGTGAGCGCGCGGGTCCAGGCGTTTTCGTAAACCAGCGAGGCGAAGCCCGACAGCGCGAACGAAAGCAGCACCACCCAGCGCAGCATCGATATGCCTCGAGCCTCAGCCACAGCAGGTTCGGCGAAAGGCTCGGCGGAAGCAATCACGGGAGCCTTGTCGCGCAGGCGATCGACGATCAGGATCAACACAGCGATCACTATATTGATGCCGGCAGCGATGAACACTGTCGTGCGCATGCCAACCGTCGGAATTAAAAAGAATCCAGCGGCGGCGCAACCGATCACCGCGCCGAGCGTGTTAGTCGCGTAGAGATCGCCGACCCGGCGGCCAAATTGCGAGAAGCTGCGCACAAAGAACCGGCTGAGCACGGGCAACGTTGCGCCCATCAGCAATGTGGGAAAGACCAAAAGAATAAAGCAGAGACAGAACAGAACCAGGTTGAAGAGAAATGGATAGGCTTCATTGAGGCGGAAGATCGGCCCATAGGCTCGTTGCGCCGCGAGGAAGAACCAGGGAACGAGAAACCCATACACGCCGACGCCCGCCTCTAAAATGCCATAGAGCAAGAAATCGTTCTTGCCGCGGTCGGCGATCTTTCCGAACACATAGCTGCCGATCGCGAGGCCTGCCATAAACGCGGAAAGGACGGTGGCGATCGCATAGGTTGTATTGCCGAAAATTTGCGTGAGCATCCGGGTCCACACGACTTGATAAATCAAACCCGCTGCGCCCGAAAAAAAGAAACAGAAGAGACCAACGAGAAGCAGCCAATCTTGGTTAGAACGCTGCGCGCCGTCCGTCATAGATTCTCCTCAAAAACAAAAAATAATCCCAGCAGTGATAACAAGCCGAATCGGAAGTGTAAAGGGTCGATTGGCTCGAAGGACCGTTCGTTGACTTCGGCGACAATGTCGGATAAGCGTAAAAACCGTCTCGGCGTCCTGAATCTGAGAATTCTCTCCCTGTCGTTATCTGACTGGTTCAAGATAATAAAGTTGATGTTTTTAGGCGACGGTTTGCAAAGGCGAGTCGAACGGAGTTGGATGTAACTCAATCCACGTAAATTATTTGGAGGGAAGCAATGGCAAAGGCAAAGAGAGACGGTGCGGCGCCGGAAGAGGTAAGAGATTTAAGGGGCGCGATCGAATGGATGAAGAAAGAGGGCGACATCATCATCACGGATAAGGAAGTCGACCCCGATCTGGAGATTACCGGTATCCAGAAACAACTGGATGGCGGCTGCCCGATTCTATTCACTAACGTCAAGGGGAAACCCCACCACCGCGCCATCACCAATCTTTTTGGCGATATGACCGTCATCAACAAGATGTTCGGCTGGAAAGATCACGCCGATCGCACGCGCAAACTCGCCTACGCGCTCACCCATCCGATCCCGCCGATCGTCATCGATCAAAAAGACGCGCCAGTGCAGGAAGAAGTCTTCGAGAAGCCGGCCGAAGCCAATGAGTTCGTCATCCCGATCCGCCATACGAATATTGAGCCTGAGTTGACCGTCGGCTCGGGCAACCGGCTCATCTCGGGCGAATATTTTAATGGAGGCACTGACCTCGGTTATAACCGGATGAATTTTCGCTGGGGCAACGTCGGCACGTTTCAAATCTCACCCGGCTCGCACATGTGGCAGGTGGTGAGCAAGTACTACAAGGATAACAAAATGGTGCCGATCACCATGAACTTCGGCTTGCCGCCCGCGGGTTCGCTGTTAGCGGGCGCCGGCTTCGACTACGTGATCCTGCCGCAGGGCTGTGACGAGGTGGGCGTCGCCGGCGCGGTTCAAGGCGCGCCGATGCGCCTGGTGAAAGCGCGCACGGTGGATGCCATGGCTCTCGCCGATGCGGAGGTCGTTTTGGAAGGGTATGTGAATCCGCGCGATCGCCGTTTCGAAACTGCGGAATCCGAGAAGGCGGGCGTCCAAGGCCGTTTCCATTTTCATCCCGAATGGGCCGGCTACATGGGCAAGGCTTACAAAGCGCCGACTTTCCATGTGACCTGCGTTACCACGCGGCGGCGCGACAGCAAACCGATCATTTTCCCGCTCGGCGTCCACACGCTTGATGATCACAATATTGACACAACCGTGCGCGAAGCCGCCATGTTCGAGCTGTGCGAGAGGATGCAGCCCGGACTGATCATGGACGTGAATATTCCCTACTGCATGACCGACTGGGGCGGCGCGATCATTCAAGTGAAAAAACGTAACCGCATTGAAGAGGGCTGGCAGCGCAATTTCATGGCCGCCATCCTCGCAACGTCACAAGGCTCGCGCCTCGTCATCGCGGTCAGCGAGGACACAGATCCTTATGACATGGACGACATCATTTGGAATCTCACCACCCGGGTCAATCCAAAAACGGACATTATCAACCCGTTGCCCGGCGGCCGCGGCCAGACCTTCATGCCTGCCGAACGGATGACCGCCGGCGAGCGCGAGTGGACGGCGTCGAATACCCAATTCGAGGGCGGTATGGGCATCGATGCGACAGTGCCGTTTGGTTACGAGAGCGATTTCATGCGGCCGGTATATCCGGTCGATCGCGTCGATCTCAACAAATGGTTTAGCGACAAAGACATTCAAAACGCCAAGAGCCGCATGCACGGCTGGGTGCTCTCACTCGCGCGCACCGGCAGGTAATCCCGCTTCGCCGCAATTCAAGACCAGCGGAGGGAATGCTCCTGCGAATTCCCTTCGCTGTTTTCCCGCGGCAAACTTGCACGCGTTTTCCGAGCAAGTGCCACCGCTCTCCGCTGAATTCGCCAAAGATTATTCTTTCGCATTGAAGTCACTTCTTGTGACAACTTGACTGAATTTTTTTTCCAGAACGCGTTGACAGATTTCCGGGTGTCTGGTACCAAGGTTGAAGTTTCGAGCTCCGCACGCTCGACGTTCGAACAAAAAACCACTCCAGGTGAAAGTATGGAGAAACGTCCTAAGAAAACGCTCGCTCGTACTTTGAACTGCGCGGCCGGCTGCACGAAACTAGGCCTCCTTGTCGGTCTCTTTCTTCTTATCCCGGCTTTATGGTCGCTCGATCAGGTTTTCGCCCCCATGGAGCTGCCGGCGCATTTCACAGATGATTCTATTGTGACGAAGATTGAAATTCCCCGGCAACTCGTCAAAGCCTTTAACATCGTCAAATCTCGCCGGCCGGAGATCGCCGATACGGATGCATGGCACATGTCGGAGGTTGTCCTGTCGGAAAGTTCAAAGCACCGTCTCGACCCGCTGCTGGTATTGGCGCTGATTCAAACCGAAAGTAATTTCCATCAGACGGCGGTATCACCGGTGGGCGCGCGCGGTCTGATGCAAATCATGCCCGAGACCGGGAAGCATCTCGCCGACGCTTGGCATCGCGAGCGCGGCCTGAGTCCGGCGATTTTTCAGCCCGAAACGCTCGATGATCCGCTCCACAACATTCGTTTGGGAACCTATTACCTCCAAGGTCTACGCAAGCAGTTTCAAAATATCCGCCTCGCCCTGACCGCTTACAATCTCGGACCGGGTGAAGTGAAAAACCGCCTCGACAACGATCTCGAATTTTCCAACCAGTTCGCCGCCCTCGTCCTGGACACCTACCACAGCTACAAGGAAATACCGGCAAGTTTTTAGTTTGGCGCGCTCTCGGACCCTGCAGCGAGGAAATCTACGACGGGTGAGATAAGCTCGACGGCCTCTTCATGCGTCGCGGGAAGGTGGTTGCAACCTTCGAGCGCCAGCAACCGAGCACCAGGAATCTTCGCGGCGAGTTCTCGCCCACCCGAGAACGGTACGTGATCTCCTCTGCGGTGGATAACCAGTGTGGGAACCAAAACAGTTGGGAGAATCGGCGCCAAATCGTCGCGTTTCTGCCTGAGCTCCATCAATCTCTCCGAAACCTCACGCGACACGGAGACCCGTAGCCACCGTGCCAGCCTCTCGACATCTTCGCGCGTTCCACCCTGCGGCATCAATCTTTCCACCCGCATCCTAGAGCCAATTTCCCAACTGGCACGCATGACGGACTTCGTGATGTCGCTTTGTCTCCTATGCTCGCTGGTGACCGGTTCGAGGTTTGCGCCATAAAAAACCAACCGGCTCACACGATTGGGATGCTTTGCGTAGTACCGGAGTGCTAGCACCGCTCCGGCGCACAAGCCGTACAGAGGAAAACTTTCTAAGCCCAAATCATCAACCACAGCCTCAAGGTCAAGAACAAAAAGTTGCTCCGACGTGAGACGGACGTTGCGATCGGAAAGTCCGGTGCCACGCATATCGAAGCGCACCAACGTATGGTGTCGCGTCAGCTCTTCATAAACATCGGCAAGCGGTCCCTCGACCAAATCTGCTTCGAGATGAGTCACCAACTGCGGCGGAATGACGATGGGTGGGCCATGTCCCATTGTTGAATACGCGATTCGGACACCATCAACAGTGCTGCAAAAGCGAATGTCTTGTTTCGCGGTTGCCGCGCTGTTCAAGCGGTGATTGCAAACGGATGCAACGAACCGATATCCGCGCCGATGGACGGTCTCGATAAACTTCGGCTGGAGCGGTTTGTCTCCCAAAGCCTTGCGGATTTCACCGACGCACACCGTCAGAACCGCGTCGGTGACTGCCACGTTGGGCCAGAGGTTTTTGAGCAAGACCTCTTTGGTAACGAGCTGGTCGGAGTGCTCGGCAAGGTAGCGCAATACGGAAAAGGCTTTGGGCGTCAGGCGGATTTCCTTTCCGTCTCGCAGCAAACGCTGGTTGGTCGCGTCAAGACAAAACCGTTCGAAAAGGAATTCCGTTTGCGGCCGCATCTTCTGCTCTTAGACGGTTTAGAAATCTCTTCGAGGAATCTTCGTTTTCTCTTAGGACTTTGCCAGATACAGCGCTTATCTTGGTTGCAACGATTACGGAGGTCAAGAGCCCTTCCCGGGATACCATATGTCGGTCTCTTCAATCAAAATTGTGGTTCAAGATTAGGGTAATCGTTTAACCATGAGGTGCGGCCGCGATGTCTCGGTTGACAGCGCATCTCCACGTGATAGTTTGCGCTCTCCTCCATCATTGAGATCGTTGACTCGGCTTCTAGCAGGTTGATGAAAAACCCGGATTGCAGGCTGCTCAAAAAGATCTCAGAGCCAAGGCGCGCGAAAAATCGGCGAGCGGAGGCGTAAACCGCCTAGCAGGACAGATCCTGCCAAAAATGGACAGACCTGCTCCGATTTGCCTGATGGTCAAAAATTTTTATTTCAGTTCAATGCCATTGACGCGCAAACATTTCTGATAAAATGTCCCACCTGCTATGCATTCGCATTGTTTGCACGGGGATCGAGTTTAGAGTATCAACGGCTTGGTAGTGCTAATTGGTGGAGGAATCAGTGGGAGCAGACACGAAAGCCTCTAATGATATCTCCTCGGTCCAAGC
>DATBMR010000214.1:0-18508 GCA_036554745.1 Binatia bacterium | reverse complement strand
ACGAGCGATCCTCAGATCCGCTTTCTTCTCGATCTCATCGTCGCTGACGAGGAGAGGCACCACGAGCTCACGGCACGGATGATGTCGAAGCTCAAGGATGAGCTGGCTTGGACTCGGCCCACCGAAATCGCCCGCAAAGCCGGTGAGAGCGGCGAAAAGTCTAAGCGCTTGCTGGCGTCTGTCGAAAACTTTCTCGGCGCGGAGCGTGACGCCATCAAGGAGTACGAACGGCTGAAAAAAGAGAGCCAGGGGCTCTACCGCAACGTCTTTGCGCTGCTCTATACGACCATGATCCACGACTCGCACAAACACATGGAGATCCTCAACTTCCTGCGATTGAAATTGAAGGACAACCACAAGGCTGCTCGACAGCGGCAAACGTGACAGCGCGCCTTTCAAAGCCGCTGGCCGCGAAGGGAGCACATAGCCGGGGATAGAAATAGCCGAACTCTCAAGCCTGGACGGGAGCGCTGCAAAATTAACCTACCGATTGCCAGGAGCTCCTTGTCGATGAGAGTGGGCAAGCCGTTCAAGCAGCGACGGCTTCACTTGCTCTGTAAGACGAGAGCGGTTCTGAGAATCTTACCCACGGCGCTCTTTGGCAAGCTCTGCGCAAAATCGATTCTGTGCGGCATCTTATATGGCGCGATGTGACTTCGCAGCAATTCGCGCAGCGACTGCGCCAGGTGATCTGACGGCGCTTGACCGTTAGCTAAAACGACCACGGCGCGAATCTTATTGCCGATCTCGGTATCAGGCTCGGGAACGACGGCGGCTTCGACGATCGCCGGATGTTTTTGTAGAGCGTTTTCGATTTCGGTCGGGGAGATGAAGATACCGCGACTTTTGAAACAGTCGTCACGACGGCCAGCGATGAAAAAGTAGCCGTCTGCGTCTTGATAGGCGAGATCGCCGGTGAAGTACCAACCGTTGCGAATGACCGCTTGAGTGCGCTCGGGGTCTTTATAGTAACCGAGAAACAGACCGGGATCTCTGGTCGAGATGGCAAACTGGCCGAGATCTCCGGTTGGCACAGGCGTGAACGCATCATCCAGAATGGCCACGTCGACCCCTGGAAGTAGTTTGCCTACCGAACCGGGCTTGACCGGATGACTGACTCCGTGGCCGATCACGAGCTGGTATTCGGACACGCCATAATGTTCGTAAAGCTCGGAGCCGACGCGGCGTTTCCATTCGTTGTAAGTCGCTTCGCGTAAGGCCTCTCCAGTCGAATGGGCACAACGCAAGCTGCTGAGATCGTGCTGTTTCTCGAAGTCGGGCATGGCGAGCAGCCGGCGGTACACGGTCGCCACCGAATGCAGCACTGTGACTTTGTACTTTTCAATGTAGCGGAGAACATTTTCCGGCGTCGCCCGGACAGGCAGAATCGCGCCGGTAACGCCGTTTCGCAATGGAAAAAGCAGATTGTGGCCGAGCGCGCTAATGAAGCTCCATTCGCCGGTCGCCATGATCACGTCATTTTCTTGCGGCGGCAACCGGTATCGGTTCAGATCGCCCAGGGCGACGATCCAACGGTGCGCATGGACGATGCCCTTGGGCTTGCCGGTGGTCCCGGACGTATAGACGATGAACGATGGTTCGTCTGCACCGGTATCGGCGGCGGTTAGGGGCCCGGTGGCTTGTGACAACGAGGCGAAGGAGATCTCCCCCGGTTTGGCGTCGCCGGCACAGACGATCTGGTTAAATAATCCAGCACGACAGAACTCGCGCACGGCATCGGCGTGCGCCGATTCGGTGAAAACCAACCGCGGCTGCGCTTGATCCAAGATAGTTCCGAGCTCGTGTGCAGACAGCGAAGAATTCACCAAAACAGGGACGACCCCGAGCTTGACCGCCGCCAGAAACGCGACCGCGAACTCCGGGCAGTTGCTCATACTGATCAGCGCGAGGTTGCTTCGCTTCAGTCCGAGCTGGATCAGGCCGGCGGCAACCGCGTTAACCCGCCGATTCAATTCTTCGTATGTGACTGTGCCGCGTTCGGTGATGAGCGCGGTCCGCTCGCCCAGACCGCGCTCCATCGATGTTTTTAGAACTTCCTCGGCGAGATTCAGTCGTTCCGGGTACCTTCGATAACCCGGCCACGGTCTGTCGATTTCGTTGGGCGCGCCCATCGACTTACTTTTGTTTCTTTTTGGCCGGCGTCTTGGACTGAAATGGCCAGCCGGCGTCGTAGGGATAGGTATAGCGTGGCTGCCGCTTTTCGCTGAACGCGCGCATGCCTTCCTGGCAATCTTTGGTGCGGGTGATTTCCAACACCGCGTCCAACTCTTGCTGATAACCTTCGTCGCTGCGGTTCCAGTTCCAATACATTTTTACCAGGCGCTTGGCGAGACGCACCGAAAGATATGGGTTCATGGCGATTTTGCCGGCAAGCTCGAACGCCATCTCGAGTAGCTTGTTATGGGGGACGACCTCGTCGACCAAGCCGATGCGCAATGCTTCTTTGGCGTTGATGATTTCACCGGTAAGGATCAAGCGCATCGCTCGGCCAATGCCGACCAGCTTGGGAAGATTTCGAGCGCCGCCGCTTTCGGGCACGAAGCCGGCGGGTACCGCCACTTCGCCGAAGCGCGCGCGATCGGAAGCGATTCTCATATCGCATAATGTTGCCATCTCGAGGCCGACGCCGACCGCCGGTCCATTAATCGCCGCGATCGTCACTTGCGGCAAATCTTCGAGTTTGCGCATCGCGCTCTGCAAGACGCGATGGCGGAGGTCGTTAAAAAAATACTCGGCCATTTCCTTGTAAGGTCCGGTGATACCCATGCTGCCTTCGAAGGCGCCCAGCACTTCCCCTTCCGATGTGAGATCGCCGCCGGCGCAGAAGCCGCGCCCTTCGCCGGTAACAATGACGACTTTGACGATCGAGTTGCGCGCGATTTCGTTGCAAAGAGCATCGAGCTCCAAACGCATGAGGGGATCGACGGCATTGAGCCGGTCCGGACGGTTGAGCTTGATCACGCCGATGGCCGGTTCGCCGGGACTGCCTGGGTTGTCGTGCACCGACCACTTGAGCGCTTTATAGTCCATTTGCAAACTCCTTGATTGATTCTACTCACCATCAAATGGTTGACGAGCTTACGCTCACCCACAGAACATGAAAAGGGCAGGTTGCTCACCCCCATCTCTTTCTTCCCGCGGTTTCGGGGGAAGATGAGCACACGAAGGCCACGAAGGATTCGGAAAATTAGTCCTCGCGAATTCTTACTTCGTGCTCTTCTGACCTTCGTGGTGAAAGGTGCGTGCCGGTTTGGTTTCGCTGCGCTGGTCTGTTGCGCACGTCACTTTTCTTTCTGATGCCCGTAGTAGGAAGTGTTGACCGGCACCTCTTCGGTGCGGCGGCGCTCGAGCGCGATCTTCTTGCCGGTCTGCCAGAACTCGCCGGCGGCGGCGAGCCTGGCTTCTTCGTCGAGCTGCGGGTTCCAATCGCCGAGCGAATAACCATGCCATGGTGACTCGGGCTCGAGCTTCGGCAACTCGAGCTGTTCCCACAACCTGCGGGCGCGTTCCATGTATTCCTTCTTGGGCAGCGAGATCGGTGGAAAGGTTTCTTTCAGTGTTGCGTCCCAGAGCAGGCAGGAATCATCGGCGGAACCGCGGGCGTCGTGACGCGGCGCATGGCCGATGTCCGTGCCACGGATGATTTGCACATCGCGATGCGGTTGCGAGCGATAGCCAAGCGCCCAGAATACGGCATCCATGTTTTCTGGATCGATATCTTCGTCGACGGCGATGACAATCTTCGACATCGACGGCCGGAACGCCACCGCTCCCATCAGGGCGCGCCAGACTTCCGCGCGGCTGGGCTTGCGCATCTGGATCACGGTCAGCTTCTGGGTTGCGGTCAAAGGCTCGTGCAGCATGACCCGCATGACGCACTTGACGCCGAGCGTGTTCTTCAGATGATCGAGATAGAGCGGTTCGTACGCCATCTTCTTGATGACACTGGATTCCGACGGTGTCACCTGACTGATGATCGAGCACAAGATTGCTTTTTTGCGCCGCGTAATCGCGCTCACTTCCATATACGGATTGTATTCTTTGGGATTGACGTGACCGTGAGATTCGCCGAACGGCGCTTCCGGCTCCAGCCATTCAGTATTCACCCAACCTTCGATAATGATTTCCGCGTCCGCGGGAACCATCAAGGGCACCGTTTTCGCTTTGACAACGCGGATCGGTGCTTTGACCAGGCCGCCGGCGACGGCGAACTCGTCGACGTCATAATTCAATTTCTGCGCCGCGACGTAGGAAATCGCCGGTACGCCGCCGATGCACAGCGCCGCCGGCATTTTCTCCTGACGAGCGCGATACTTTTCCCAATGAACGTAGATGCCCTGACCCAATTCCAAAGACGGGTTGCAGCCGACCCGGTCGGGCGCCTTGATCATCGCGCGGTACGTACCGATATTGTGAATACCGTTGTCGGGATCTCTGGTGATGAAATGCGCGGCGCTGATATACGGTGCGTTGTCCCAACCGGGAGTCGAGATCGGCACCGGGATACCATCGACGCCTTGGCCGGGCACTCTGAGATCTTCGCCCTGGTAGGTCACTTCATGGACCGGTGCGGCATCCGACGGGATCTCGACCGGTGCAATCGGGTTGCTTTTCGCTTCCGCCCACAACTGGTTCACTTGAGTTGGATCGCAGCCGAGACCGATGCCGTAAATTGTCCGGTTCGCTGCAAGAATGCCGATTGCGACGGGAATGTTGTACCGCTTGCCTTTGGCGTCGACCGGCTGCTCAAAAAGAAACGCTTTGCGATCCTTTTCCTTGATACCGCCGCGAAATTGCCAGCGCACCAGCGGATGCATCTCTTGGTCTTTGTCCACCGATTCTTTGACGCGGATCAACAATCCTTCGCGTTCGAGCCGCTCGAGATGCTCGTGTAGATCGGGATATTGGCGCGGGGGAATCGCCCGGAGGTTCGTGACAGTTGCAGGTTTTTTCTTGCTCATGCGTGAGTTCCATCCAATCCAAAATTAGCGCCAGCTTATAACAATTCTCAACCGGGCGTAAAGGCAGAGAACGGCGATGGAACTTTTTCTTATGCTCGTGTTGGACAGCCTGGTGAGCCGGATATCAGCTGCGCGCGAGAATTTTGTGCTCGATGAGGTCGGCGAGCGGCTTGATGCTGTTCGGTGCAAACGTCGGCACCGGCGCCTCAGGCGGGTGTGGGCTTACGAACGCGAGCAGATGGCGGTCCGTTTTGCAGAGCGGTTCTTTGGTTGCATCGGGCAGCACCTCGATTTTCGCCCGCGGTTCCTCGTGAAATCCTTCGACTAGGACAATGTCTATTTCTCCGAGCGCAGACGCGAGCTGATCTAAGGAAGGTGATCTTTCGCTGTTGCGAAACAGTGCGAAATCGTTGGGCGTCGCCAAGGCGACACCCCAGGCGCCCGCTTGCCGGTGTCTCCAGGTATCCGTGCCTGCTGTATCGATCTCTGCGGGAAAATCCGAGTGATGGTGCTTTATCGTGCCGACCCGATAGCCGCGGCTCGAAAGCTCCGGGATGAGCTTTTCGATCAAAGTCGTTTTGCCGACTTTCTTGTAGCCCACGATCAGCACGATATTGGGGACGCTTTCTAGCTTGCTGGAGCCACTGCCCTTGGGGTGAGGTCCACCGCCCCGCGCGCAAGGGACGCAGAGCGTGCGGCCACCCAGTCTGACTTCGCGCCGGAGATTGATCCCCTCGCCGCAGTTTGCGCAATAAACGCGTGCGCCGCGGAAACCCGGCATGTCTTGTTCGGCGATGTCCACGCTCACAGGCTTGATTGAAAAAAGCGCATCCTCAGGCATCACGGCATAGGCTTGCTTTTGCGCCTCGCGGGGATTTGTCACATCGGGCGCGTAGCGCCCTACCAAAGAGCGCGCGTCGTCGCGGGCGAGCACGCGGCTCGCTTTGCCGGTCTCAGTATTGAGGAAAGTGACGGCCATTTTGCCGTAGTCAAGGAACTTGAGTGTCCGCTTGCCCAGCGAACAACCCGTGACGGCCTGCACGGCGTCGGTCGCACATCGATCCATTTCCGCATAGACAATAAGTTTTTTGCAGCCTTTCGGTTCGTCGATGCCGACTTCGCGGCAGCCGACCATCGCCATGCGCACGCCCAACACTTGTCCGGCGCAATGGTGACCGTGAGCATTCGATGATTCTCGCAAAAGCTCGTCGAAAGCGCGCATTGTTCAACTACTCTGAGATCGGACCGTCCGGTTTATCTCCCTTTCATGGTCAGGATGCATGCTCGATTTGGGATTCCATCCGGGGAGCGCTTCGGCTGCTGCCATCGATAGCCGGCTGGCACGGTAAAGGTCGGCGCATTGCGCGCACAGTCCACGCGCGGGAGACCAGCCGGGAAAGTCTTGGGCGATCGCCGCCAGCACTTCGGCAGCCATTTTTTCAGGGTCCGGTTCGAAACAGTGGCTGGGGAACCTGCACAGAGGGCAGTGTGTCCCAGCGACGCTGCGATAATCGAGTTGCCCGACCGCGGCTCGCGGATTCACGGCGTAGGCGGCGAGCGTCGAGTGCCGGGGCTGATCGGCGTCAAAAAACAGCTCGAAATACTTCTCGGCTCCGTCTTTTAGCATCGGAAACGCCTGACAGAAATCTTTGAGCGCCTGACTGCGTGTCGTTTGGGTTAGCCAACCGCGCCGCATCATGCGGCCGCTAATGGTGATACTCCACAACACCCGATAGCGATTTGTGACTAGCGTATCGTAAGTGGGGCCTCCGTCGGTGCTCGGCAGGGTCGGATGGTAGGCGAAAGCCGGATCGAGCATGTCGGCGATGTGATACAACTCATAACGCAGAAAAGTGATGGCCGTCTCGCGCTCAAGCAGCGATTCGGGGCGAATCAGGATGCGCAACGTGCTGCGCTGGCTTTTCTCTGAAGCGTCTTTGGGCGCGACGAAAAGCTCCGCGCCCTCCTGTTTAGCCTGAGTGGCGCAAGCGATATAACAGTCGTTGACGAGCGCGGAGATGATCGGTAGCTCCCGCAAAGCCTGCTCGATGGCGTCTCCCAAACCGAGACGAACGAACCACTCGCGGTAAAGATCTTGAAACAGCCGTTCCCGTTCTTCCGGTTCCGAAATTTCATAAATACGCCGGCGCCGCTCGTCGAGCTCCCGTGCAACGTAACTGTCGCGTTGCACGTGGAAAACCGCTTCTTCCATCAGTTTCGGATCGTAGTGAACAGCCATAGCTCGCTTCATACGGAATCGCCTCCATCGGGAATGCCGGTGCCGGTCATCGCGGTGCATTCCGTGCCGTTGCCACAGGCCATGGGAACCCGGCCGTCGTCCGCCGGCCTTAAAGACAGGTTGGTCGCGCCCGGCGTGACCTGGAATCGCGCGCATTCGGCCGTGACGAAGCGGACGCCCAGTTCTCCGAGCCTGCCATAAAACCCCGCGGGATCTCCTCGGCTCAACCCTGTCACAAACGCCGGTAAAAAGCGCCCGAGGTGATCGCGCAAGAACAGCTTTTCTGCTTTGCGGGTTTCCGCCAGCATTTCCTGGTGGTCTTGTTCGAGCGCATAGGCCTCCTTGAGCGCCAAGAACATCATAAACTCGCATTCGCAACTGACATGATCGGGGCGCTCATGATGTTCACGTTTCAACGCGAGACCAAAGGCCCTATAGAAGCCCATGAGATCGCCCAGTTCTTGCGGTTGTTGAAACAATGCTTCGTTGCCGTATTCAGTCTCGTACGGAGTAATCCGCCCCTGAGCCGTGTGGCCAAAAAAAACCCGGTAGTTCGACCGGAGTGAAGAAAGGCTGGTTGTTTCGATGTCGGGTAATGCCTCAACTGCGGAAAGAATATCCGGCTCGCTTGGATACAGCGTGGTGGCCGCGCCGGCCAGGCAGGATCTGCTGTCGGCCGTGAGCAAGCGCGAAAGATTATCTTCGGTCGGCGCTTGAAAGCCGATGGCTAAAGCGCTGTAAAGCGCGGCGCGGCAGTAAGCAAGATCAACTTCGCTGACATTTTCATACGATTGAGTGGCCGTCATTTATTACCTCGTCAATGCATCGTTCAAGTCGTTCAAACCGTTCCAGCCGTTCAATCGCTTTCAAACCGTTGCGGAGGTTCCAATCGTTCAACCCTCTGTTCCTTTCCTTCCCCGCATCCGTGGGGGGTGAAGGAGGGAGTTGAACGGCTTGAACGTGTTCCAATTCATATGGAATTCGCATGCTTGTTCGGCCGCACGTGGAGCGGTTCCTCGATCTGCGTGCGGAAAATCTCTTTGCCGTTTTGCCCGTACGCAATGACCGTGTCGTTGTACATCGTGATTTTTCTTCCGCGCAGGGTCGCTTCATAAATTTTCGGGCCCTCTTTGATTTCGTAACGGAAGATGATCTTGTTTGAGCGGCGGAAAAGCTGCAAGACCGCCAACAATTCGCGATCGGGATAGCTGTAGCGTTCGATCGCCTCGTCGACGCCCGGACCAAACATCTGCTTCAGGTAATCCCGCGGCACCCAGCGCGGCGGGATGTAATAGCCATTGGGCTCGGTGCCGAATTGCGGATAGAGCGGTAGCGCGACTTTGGCGACATGCACCATGTAATAGATCGGGTTGTAGCGGTCTTCGGCCCAGCTGCCGTCGTTGTTCATCTTCACCAGACCCTGCATGCGAATCTGCCCGATACAGGCGGCCATGCAGCGGGTTTCCATCGGCTCTCCGCCGCTTTCGGGATCTTTGCCTTCGACGCGCGGGTAGCACGCGACGCATTTTTCCGAAACGCGGGTGTTGCCGCGGTACATGGTCTTCTTGTACGGACAAGCCTCGACACATTTCCGATAACCGCGGCATTCTTTCTGATCGATCAGCACGATGCCGTCTTCCGGCCGTTTATAAATCGCCTTACGCGGGCAAGCGGCGAGGCAAGCGGGGTAGCTGCAGTGATTGCAGATGCGCGCGAGATAAAAAAACCAGGTCTTGTGTTCCGGCAACGCCGCGCCTTCCTTATCAATCTCATTGCGTACGCCGCGCTTGCCGACCGGATTGTCCTCGTAGATATTCGGCAGGTTCCATTCTTCATCGGTCGGCAAATAACCGAGCACACGAGCGCTGTCCGGCGTCAGCATGTTTTGCGCTTCGAAGATCGTCTTGCCGTCGAATTGGCCGTAAGGTTTTTTCTTGTCATCGGACGGTTTGCCGGACCATTGTTGGTTACCCGGATTGGCTTTTTCCAAGAGATCGAGAATCTTTGCATCCCAGAACTGCGGATAGCCGCCGTAGGGTTTGGTTTCGACGTTGGCCCACCACATATGCTCTTGGCCTTTGCTGAACGTCCAGGTCGATTTGCAAGCCATGGTGCAACTCTGGCAGGCGATGCAGCGGTTGATATTGAAGACGAAGGCGAATTGGCGTTTGGGAAAAGCCTGGGTGTAGGGATAATTCATCTCCCGGCCGATCTGCCAATTGTTAACGTTGGGCATCGCTACCTCCCACTTCCGCCATTTTGGATTTTAGATTTTCGATTTTGGATTGTCCGGATTCCGGTTGAGTCAGCTGTCTTTGTTCCAGGTTCGGCCTGCCTGCGAGTTTGCTCGGAATCAACGTCTGATACGGAATTTGCACCCGTCGCTTCTTCAATCGAAAATCCAGAATCCAAAATCGAAAATTGAGCCTGTCCCCAAACGTCCAGACATTCATCGATGATCGCCAGCGTCTCTTGTTCGCCCAGGGACCGATACGCGCCGTGAGCTCCGCCGTAGAACGGATTCTTGAACAACCACAGCAACTGTTCGCGGCTGTAGCCGAGACGGGCAAACTCTTCGGCGAATACATATGCCATGTCGCGGGTCGCTTCGCCGTCGGCCGGCAGCATCACGCCGACCAGTATGTTCGGATCAGTCGGGTCGGGATCTTTAAACGGCATCTCTCATCTCCCTCATCTCGGGTTCAAATCGTTCCAATGGTTCCAGTCGTTTCAGCCCCCATCTCTTTCCTCTCCCGCGAGGCGGGGGAGGATGCAGGAAGGAGATCGAACCTTTGGAACGATTGGAACTGCTGGAATGGTCTGGTGTCATGTTTTCACCTTCGTCAAATCTCCCGCCAGGTACCGCTTCATTAGCTCGTTCTCATTGTCCGGCGTGTAGCCGCTGGTCGCGGGTTTCCAAATGCCTTTGCCGCCCATGCCGCCATCTTCCGCCTTGGTTATCCGCACGAGCGTTTCTTTCGGCACCGTATTAACGGCGTGATTGTCGGCCTCCCCGCCGAAGATAAAACTCATCGACACCTTCGCTTTGTGGAACAACGAATCGGTCTGGTGCATCGGCATATGCCAATTGCGCGTAATCGACTGCTGTGAACCGTAGCGTAGATTGGCCTGATAGCCGGTGTTCTCGGACAGCGCCCGCCCGTCAGGCCGTGTCTCATGCGCCTTCACGCTCTTTTCAGTTGCGATGAACGGCGCGTGCTTCATCATGACAATGTTGTACGGATAAGCATGGTTGTATTTGACGCGCAGCATGAGGCGCGACACGCGGTAGAATGGATCGTCGGGCTTCGCGCCCAGGTAAGGTCGATCCGCCGGATTGGCATCCACGTAGACATAGTCACCGTCATTGATGCCAAGATCGCGCGCGGCTTGCGGGTTCATGTTCAGTTGGTGCTCACCGACGCAAGGCGCGCGCTTATCCAAGCGATAGGGATCGCCGAAGTTGGAGTCGTAGAGCATGTGCCAGTCGACGTTGGACCAGCCGCTGTGCACCCGGTGGCGCGTCTTCGGCGTCAGACAATAAAACTGAAAGCCTTTCTCCCAAAGAAAATTCTTGGTGTGCTTGACCTTGCTCCACGGCATTTTAATGTTGCGGATGGTGCGCTCGTCCCAGTGCTCCGCATGGGCAGGGATGCCATAGTCCTCCGGCCGCACCAAAGGGTTGGAGCTGACGATCACGTTCGGCAGGTAGGGCGTCGCTTCCGGTCCTTCGCGGTGGACGATGAAATTCTCGCCGTACTCGATCGCCTCCGGCACATCGGCATAGGCGTGCATGCGTCCGGTGTCGGTGTGGAACGGTTCGCTGTCATGCACCTGTTCATAGAACGGGATGCGCGGATAGGTACGGAAGTTCAGCAGACATCCGCCCGGAGGGCCGTGCTTGCCTGCCATGATGTCGGCGAGTTTGTAGCCGGTCGTGGTCGTACAGGCATCGAGCAGCCGCTGGATGTAGACGTGGCGTTTTTCCGGAGCGGCAAAAGCGAAGTTGTCGCGAAAACGCTTGTCACCGGTGGCGTCCGCGAGTGCGTTGCCGATGCCCGCGAGTATTGCAACGTCATCTTTGCTGTCGAACACCGGTGGAATGCCGCCTTTCCAAATCTGCAGGAATGGATTCGAGCAGCTCGCGGTGATTTCCAGTCCCTCGAATTCGAGCCAGGAGTTGGCCGGCAGAGCGATGTCTGCGTATTCGATGGACGCCGTCATCTGGATGTCGACCGAAACAATCATCTCGACATTCGGATCGACATTCTTGATCATGCCATAGGCCCACTTTGCATTATTGATCAGGTTCACGTTGGTGAAGATCAATCCCTTCGTGGGGGTCGGCATGTGGGTTTTGCCGGTGAAGTTCTTGCGGCCGAATTTGGGCGTGTTCACGACCAGAGCGAGATCGCCGTGATTCCAATAAGCCGGCTCTTCGTCCTTGGTGTAGGCGTGGGCATGGATGTCTTTACCGTTCGCGCTTTCGTCGAGATTGAGCTCAAAGGGATCTTCCGCAACCCAACCTTTGAAGCCGGGCCCCGCCCACGCCGAACCCTGGAACAGCGCGGCTTTGTAATTGCCGGCCCAGGTATGGCAGCCGGCACCGGGCTTGCCGATATTTCCGGTGAGCATGAGCGGCAGGTACGACGCGCGGTTCATTTCCGTCGCATGAAACCAGTGATTGATGCCTTCTCCCTGGTGGATTGCCACCGGCTTCATCGTCGCCATGTCCTGTGCCAATTGCTCGATCATTTCTTTGGGCGCGTGGGTAATCTCGACGACGGTGTCAAGGTCATAGTCTCTGAGATGCGTCTGATAAAGCGTCCAGAGAGTCGCGACCTCAACTTCTTTCCCGTCCGCCAGTTTGACCTTGAAGGTGCCCGTAAGCGCCGGTTCCAACCCTTTTTTCGCCATGGTCTCGCCGACGTCATCCCGAGTGACCGCGACCGGCCCATTCTTGTTGCTGTCCCAGATCACAAAGTCGCCGAGCTGGGAGTGCTGCTCAGCGGTCAGGCCCTGGATTTTTATCGACGGGCCGTCGGCGGAGAGCGTGGTTTTGTAATCGGGAAAAACTTCGTGCGCGCGCAACCGCTTCAAATTATCGGTCCGCACCAGCAACGGGAAATCGGTAAAGCGCTTGACAAAGACTTCGTCGTACCACTTTTTGTCGATCATCAGTTTGGTGATGCCGAGCCAGAGTGCGGCGTCGGTGGCCGGACGAATCGGAATCCAGTAGTCCGCTTTGGTCGAGGGCGGTCCGTACTCTGGTGCGATCACGACAATCTTGGCGCCGCGCTCCATGCACTCGATAAACCAGTGCGAATCGGTGAGCTTGTTCTCAACCAGGTTTTTGCCGTCCATGATGATCAGTTTGGAGAAGCGCAGATCGTTGAAGTCGCACTCCGATGCCTGTAGCCCATGTACCCATGGATGGCCCGGCGCCTGATCACCGTGCCAGGTATAGTTTGACCAATTGCGTCCGGCGCGCGCCTTGTCAGGGCCCACGCCGCGAATTTTTGCGTCGAGCAGCGCAAGCGAGTTATTGAGGCGGTACATGCCGTACTTGCCGATCACGCCGAGCAGACCCATGCCGCCACGCATTTTCACCGTGCGCGTTCCGGCACCGCCCATTTCGTCGACCATTTCCGGTTGATAGCCTTGCGCGAGCAAGCGTTTTTTCCCTTCTTCGCCGCTGTAACGAGTTGAAATCGCAACCAGCGCTTTGGCAATGGAGTCGAACGCGTCCGGCCAGGAAATTTGCACAAACTCGTCCTGGCCGCGCGCATCGAACATGTAACGCGATTTGTTCTCCGGCGTCAGCTCGGGAAAGCCGGCATCAACCCAGGCTTTCCAGCCCTTACGGACAATCGGATGGCGCAGCCGGTAGGGCCCGTAGATGACGCGGTGAAACGTGTAGCCCTTGGCGCATTGGCGCGGGTTCCAATTGACTGTCGCTTTGTTGCCGTAGAGATCGGCATAGTTTTGATAATCATAGGTGCTGCCGAGCCGGGTCACGATGCCGTTGCGCACATAGGCGCGCACACGGCAGGCGTGCGTATCGTTAGGCGAGCAGACCCAATCGAAAGCGCTGTCATATTTGTATTGATCCCGGTAAATCTTTTCCCATTCTCGATTAACCGATCGCGAAAGGGGATTGTCGCCGGCGTCCGCAGGTCTGAAATAATGCAAAGAACCGGCAGCGATGGCTGCTGCGCCGGTGCCGATGCCCATCCACTTGAGGAAATCCCGGCGGGTTAGCCGCATCATTTCTCTGGCTTCATCGTCGTTCATGCTCTTCGCTCCTATCGCCGCTCGAGTTCAAATCGTTCCAGCGTTCAAGCCCCCTCCTTCATCCTCCCCCGCGACGCGGGGGAGGAAAGAGGTCGGGGAAGCTGTCATTTTGCAATCTTCAAGTCCTGCCAGATCGTCACCGACTTCTTGCCGTCGCGATCTCCCGCGCTGCCGTTCCAGACGGCAAAGGCGACAGGAACAGTGGAACCGAGTCGCAGTGCGACGGCTCCTTCACCGGTCGGTGTCAGCGTTCGGCGGAACATGACTTCATAGGACCCATGTCCGTAGACTCCGCGAGCATCGATCTTTTGGTCGATCCGCGGTCTTGCTCGCAACGTGCCGAATCCTTGGGCCGCAAGATCTTCGACGGCACTTTGTCGTTGCGGATCCGATACGATGTTCCCGGCGCCCCAGCCGGTGACGAATGTCGGGTCCGATTGCAGTGTCAGAGCATGACGAGACGGTTGTTCGACGGCTGCGCGCATCGAGTTGGGATACGAATCGATGCCGATATTCGGATAAGCTCTCTCGACATCCTGATAGGCAAGATCCAAATCGGCCTGCCGTTCGGACTTCCACATCCAGATATTGACCGGCGCTCCAGTCGCGCCCATCGCAAAGAATGGCGGATTAGCAGTTAAGGAAAATTGGATCGCTGCGGCATCGCGGAAGTCCTGTGGACGCAGCGCTGTACTATCGTTGGTCTCATCATGCCACACCATGAGTATCGCCAATACGTTGCCATCGTGTACGGCTCGCACCGTGACTTCTTCCGGTCTCTCGCTGCGCCACCATAGCGGCATCAGGTGAAGATTGACCGGCGGCGCGCTGCGCCAGATTCCCGACTGGGGATGATCGGGAAGAGCGTTGACGCGCACCGCTTGTATGGTGAATTTCTTCATCTCGACGCGTGCGCGCTGGGTATCGCTGGAAAGCGACCGCACGTAGTTGACCAAATGCCAGGCGTCGGCGCCATAAGACCAATCACTCATCGGCATCGGACTTCCGGGAATGCCGGCGACGATATGACGGTAGAGGGCGATCGGATCCGGGCTGCCTTTGAAAATGCCCGCGGTGAGATCACGCGGTCGGGTAGGAAACCCCTCGTCGTCCTTTTGCTCTTGCACCCCGTCGCCTTTGGCCGTCTCGCCGTGGCAGGAAGCGCAAGCATCCTTATACAGCTCCAGCGCGCGTGCTCTTGCCGCCGCATCGAAAGGAACGGGCTTGGGAACTTCTATGATGCCCTCGCCGCCGCTTCCGTCTGCCGCCGGCATTTTCTGCGCTTTGATCTCGAGCGGCTTTTCGGCGAAGGATTTGATGTAGTACACTAGGCCCCACCGTTGCTCCGCCGATAGATGTTCCCACGACGGCATTGCGGAGCCGGGCATGCCGCGCGAAATCGTGTCGAAGAGATCTTGGTCGGTCGGGACGCGGTCCCAGGTCGAGACCAGTCGATATCTCGCCGCGACGAAATCGCGTGGCTTGGGATAGAGAAGATAAGCGGCCTCACCGTCACCGCGACCGCCGATGCCATGGCAGGCCGCGCATTGCTGGCCGTAGACTTGTTTCCCCAAAGCGACCAGCTTCGCCGTGGAAGGTGGCTGCTTCATTTCTGCAGTCTTGCTGACTACGGTTATCAGCACAGCCACAAAACCCAGAACCGCAGGTAGAAAAAAGCGCTTCATCAACCTGCCTCCCGATATTTCAGTGAAGATGCGGTGCGCATCGGAATATCAGCGCAGCGTCGTGCCGATGATTCATCGACTCGTTTACGCGCCAGATAGCGCAGCCCGCTATTGCGAGCCTTGCAATGATTTAATTCCAGACCGCGATGGTATGATTGCGCTGTGTCTGCGGCGAAAAAGTAAATCCCATGCAGACAACAACCCGAGCGCCGCGATCGCGATGATCAAGCCAGCCATCATAAACTCCTTCCATCAAGTTGCTGTCTCGTTGTTGAGCAAATCCAAGGCCATCAGAGTTTTCTTCTGAGAATCGGTAGTGGGATGCAGTGGCCTTTCCGATATTTAAGAAGGCCCCAACCCCGGTTTTGCATTAATCGGAAAACGCGCCCATAAAGAAACGCGCCGTTTGGTTTCGTTTCCGCGCTGGAGAGATGACGCAGAACGGTTCGAGTCACGGGCAAACAGCGATGCCGTACCGGTTGACCGGGTGCATGAAACAGTTGTTACAATTCGGGAAAAAACGTTTTTGAAGGAGGTTTTCATGGCTCCACTGCCAGCGGCTTACGAGCACTTCAAGAAAGCTTATCCAAAGGTTTGGCAAGCTTATGATCAACTTGGCACCGCCGTACATGACGGCGGCCCGCTCGACAAAAAAGATCGTGAGTTGGTCAAGCTGGCAATGGCGATCGGAGCCCGGCTCGAAGGTGCGGTTCATTCGCACACGCGCAGGGCGCTCGAGGCGGGCGCCACGGCGGAAGAGATCCGCCATGTGGTCCTACTTGGCGTGACAACTTTAGGTTTCCCGCACACGGTTGCAGCGTTGACCTGGATCGAAGACGATCTGAAATACGACCGCGAACGCGACAATCGATAAGTTGTTTGCAGTTTACCGATGCGCCAATGCAGGGTTTCTATTTACTCTCGGTATGGCTTCACATCATGGCCGTGGTCGTATGGGTCGGCGGCACAATCTTTTTGGTGATCGTGCTCGTTCCCGCAACTCGGCGTCCCGAGTTTCGCGGCTTCGTTTCAGCGCTGATCCGTTTCGCAGGGCCTTAGATTCCGCTGGGTTGGCTGGGTTTGTTTTTTCACATTTGTGTTCACGGGCATCGTCAACCTGGCTGCTCGCGGCATAGGCTTGAGAGAACTGCAAGACGCGGCATTTTGGCAGGGTTCTTTTGGCCGCACGCTTACCATCAAGCTAATGCTTGTCGCGGCGATTTTGGTGATCAGTGCTTTTCACGATTTCTCACTCGGGCCGCGCGCGGCTTGGGCGTGGGAAGTCGATGCGGGATCAGCGGAGACGCTTCGCCTGCGACGCCAAGCCGCGCGTCTAGGCCCGGGCCAATCTGCTGCTCGCTCTGATCGTCGTCTTGCTTGGCATCATGCTCGTGCGCGGCGCACCGTGGTAGACTTTCGATTGTCATGCCATTGCGGAATAAATGCGAAAATCCGAACCACGAAACAATATCAAATGATGCCGAATTCAGTTTTGTATTTGAGATTGGCGATTTGAATTTGTTTCGAATTTCGATATTCGGATTTCGGATTTTGCTTGCCGCTCCGGCACGTTAGCTGAGAAATGAACCCCAACTCCAATCTAGGCAGGTTCGTCCTCATCGGTTTAGCGGGCATCTCACTTCTAACCGGGATCTGGTCTGGCTTGGCTCGCATGGGCTGGCTCCTGCCGTTACCGAACGAACAATTTGTCTTGGTGCATGGGCCGCTGATGGTGGTAGGGTTCCTCGGCACGTTGATCGGTCTCGAGAGGGCGGTCGCCTTGAAGCGCTGGTGGGCGTACGGCATCCCCGTCCTATCCGCCTTGAGTGCACTGGCAGGCCTAATCGGCGCACCGCCCCAATTCATCGCGTCAGTGGCAGCCGTGGCTAGCCTGCTCCTGGTTGCGGTGTTCGTAGCCCTTTATTGTCAATATCCCTCAGAGCACTTCATCATTATGGCGCTGAGCGGTCTTGCCTGGTTCGCCGGTAACGCACTCTGGTTCATCGGGGAGCCAGTATTCACCTTCATACCGTGGTGGGTCGGATTTCTGGTGCTGATGATCGCCGGAGAAAGGCTCGAGCTGTCGCGACTCAGGCAACCCACGCCGCTCATTCGTTGCGCATTCCACGCTGGCGTCGCAGTCATCCTCATCGGTCTTGGCTATTCATTTTTTGATCTTGCCACAGCGCTCCGGCTCGCCGGCGCCGGGGTGCTCGTGCTGGCGCTGTGGCTGCTGCGGTACGATTTGGTGTGGCAGAGCGCCCGTCAAACCGGTTTGCCGCGTTTCATGGCGGTTTGTTTGATCGCCGGCTATGTCTGGCTCGCCGGGGGAGGAATTCTCTGGATCGGCTTCGCGGAATTCTTCAGTGCCGGGCCACGTTACGACGCCATGTTGCACGCGATCTTTCTCGGTTTTGTCTTCTCGATGATCTTTGCGCACGCGCCTATCATACTGCCCACGATAACCGGTCTGGCGATGCCGTTTCATGGCACGTTCTATCTGCATGTCGGTCTGCTGCATCTATCGCTTTTGTTGCGTATTGCCGCCGACCTTGGACAATCGCACTGGGTGCAGCGCTGGGGCGGTTTGCTCAACGCCGCGGCAATTTTACTTTTTTTGGCCAACAATGGGCGCGCGGTTCGGTCGGGCGCACCTGCTGGCTCCCTCCTAAAACGTTGAGCATGAGCAGCTGATCTCCCGGAAACAAGAAAGTCATCTCGATTATTTCCGATTTATGGCAAAACCCGGATGTGGGTTTCTGCACCAGAAAGCCGTCCTGGAGTGCCGCTTGCCGGTCATCTCTGCTTCCTCCTAAAGATTTTAGTGAACACGGTCGATGCGCTGTGGTTGTGGCATGCATCCTGCTCAGCTGAAACTTTATGGATTTTGACCGGCGCCCTTTTACCGTTATCTGGGAGACGACGCGCGCGTGTGATCTTGCCTGCGTGCACTGCCGCGCCGAGGCGAATCCGCAAAGGAGCAAGGACGAGCTGACGTTCGAGGAAGTGCAACAACTTGTGCAGAACGTCAAGGCGTTCGGCACTCCCTACCCGCTGTTGATCCTCACCGGCGGCGATCCAGCGAAGCGAACGGATATTTTCGACATTATCGCCCATGCCCGCGCCGAAGGGCTGCGCGTTGCCATGACCCCGTCAGCGACGCCGTTGGTGAATCGAGAAGCCGTCAAACGCTTTGCCGATGCCGGACTGGTCCGTTTGGCGCTCAGCTTGGATGGGAAAGAAGCGCAGACCCACGATAGCTTTCGTGGCGTTACCGGCTCATTCAATCGGACGCTAAAAATCCTCGA
>DATBMR010000208.1:0-12161 GCA_036554745.1 Binatia bacterium | reverse complement strand
CTTTGTCGGGGCACGACGCACGCCGGGCCCGCCATCCACCCAACGCCACCGATCAGCATGACACATGCCGGAATGTGCGCCGACGCGCTGAATATGCGTATGCGGTCACCAACAGCGTTCATGATCGTCAGCAGCCGCCCGGTGTCTGAAGATGCATCTTTGAGGTAACGGATATTGTCCACCTTGGACAAGCGCTCAATAGCAGCCAAAGTGAGATCACTGCGTTGAAACTGTGGGTTCGTGTACAGGACAATCGGCAACGCGGTGCTGTTTGCCAGTGCGGTGAAATAGGCGACTACACCGTCCTCAGCAAGGGGAAAATATGCCTCAAGAATTGCTAGAATGCCGTCGGCCCCAAGCGTATCATAAGCCTTCACCTGCTCGATCCCATCCGCTATCGTCGTCGCCGCGACTCCCGCCACCACGGGTACCCGATGGCGAGTCGCATGTACGACTACCTCGACAATGCGATAGCGTTGCTCCCGATTCAGGTAGGCGAACTCCCCGGTTGATCCGAGCGGCGTCAAGCCATGAACGCCCGCTTCGATCAAGTCGTTCACGAGCCGCGTCAGCACAGCCTCCATGACCTGACCGCGGTCGTCGATCGGTGAAACCAAATATGGAAAGACCCCACTAAATTGCTCGTGCGCCATCTCTGCCCCCAAATAAATTTGAGCTGAATCGATCCACTGACGGCATTACACCACCATTTCGCAGCGCCTACGCGCATCAACAAGTTCTAACTTATGCCATCGACAAGATGAGCGTATGTGAAAGGTCGCGAATCCGCCCATCTTTGATCATGCTAAGGGTTTGCCGCTATGTAGCGAACCGCCTGCTCGCACTGCCGGCTGAGATCGGCATGTAGCGCAAACACATCCTCCGCCGTGCACATTTCTTTGCGACACTGTAGGGCAAGCTCAATCGGCTGCAGATCGAGCCCGCGCGGTCGAACTTGCTGGAGGTATTCGACCGCGCGATCGTTGGAATCGACTCTCAGATTGTCCCAAGTATAGATCAGCCGGGCTGCGTAGAGGATCGCACGGATGTACGGTTTGCGGTCTTGAGGTGCAAGACTCGTCAAGCGGCCTAACCCGGGCAAGCGGGACTTCCAGCTGCGCTCGATGCTTTGCAGCTGTTCGCAGTGAATCTCGTCTTTAGTCGGGCGACGGAAACTCGGCTTGACGGCATGCACTAACGGCACACCGTGATCGAGTAGATCGAGCCGGTCGATGACCGGCAAACGGCCCCAGCCGAATTCCGGATTGCCCCAGAACACTGAGAGCTTCTTTCCCCACTCGGCATCCAAATCTTTTGCCGCGGCGATCAGCCGGCTCATTTGTGGCGGCGGCTCAACGCAGCTCAACAAGAGCCCGACATCGATATCGCTATAAATCTTGCTGAAGCCGCCATGAGCCAAGCTGCCGAGCTTATAGGCTTCGACGAGCGACGCACCAAGGTGCACTCTGAAGTGTTCGGCGACGCGAGCGATATAGGCGTCGATCTCGTTCATCTACTCGCCTGCTTTGCTACAGAAACCGGAACTCGCATGCGGGCACAGCTTTCATAAATCCGTCTCACTATGAATTGCATCCTATCATCAAAATCAACTGTCGTCCTCAATAGCCCGTCATTTTGGCTGGCTAGACATTTCTATCTCCTTGCAGTAAGGCAGAAGCTGATTCCAGCTCATTTGGAGAAAGGAGCAATCATGGCGTCAACACTAATTACCGGTTTGGGGCTTGTGGGCACTTCTTATGCACAGCACGCGCTCAAGCGCGGCGAGCATATCGTATTCTATGATGTTGCACCGCGGCAGGATTTTTTGGCGCACAAGCTCGGTGGCGCGAACGTCACGGTCGTGCAGCGCGACGTGCGGGATTTGCCGGCATTGATTGAAACTATCCAAAAACATAAATGCGATACCGTTATCCATACGGCCGGACTGATTGGCGGCAAGGTCGCCAACCCAATTTACACGGGGCTGCAGATCAATGTGATGGGCACAATCAACGTCGCCGAAGCGGTGCGCCTCACCGGCGTCAAGCGCCTGGTGCAGATCAGTACCTTCGGGATCTACGATCGCCGCAAGGGCGAGCCCGGTCCAATCGATGAGGATTTTCGCCGCGGGCCGGGCGAACCCTACGGCAATTCCAAAGTCGCCAAGGAGCTGATGGTCGAAGCCTACCAGCGGATGTACGGCTTCGAGTTGATCGTACTGCGGCTGGCGAACGTCTACGGGGTCGGCCACTTCGCCGGCGGATCCGGCGGCGGTGAGATGGTGCAAAACCTCCTGCAGACCGGCATCAAGGGCGGCGTCGTAAAAATCGCTCAGGAGGTCGCGCGCGACTTCGAGTACGTCTATTATAAAGACCTCGGGCGCGCGCTCGACAAAGCGGCAACGACCGCCTTGAGAGAACCGGTCACCCTCAATATCGGCACCGGTGTGGTTATCAAATTTGACGACTTGGTCGGCTTGGCGGAACGACTGCTGCCAAAGCTACAAGTCGAAATCATTCCCGGCACCAAGCCGCGCTCGGCCAAGCAGCCGATGGTCATCGAAAAAGCAAAACAAGTGCTCGACTGGAGCCCGGAGTACGATATCGAAGCCGGCTTCAAGGACTATATCGAGGAACTTAAAGCTTTGGGATAATCCGAACGATAGATTTCGCTGCGGAAGCTGAGCGCACGAGAGGGAAGACTTTATCAACAAAAACACGTCTCGATCTCAGCGAACTGAGCAGCTCTGCGGTGAAATAGATCTTCTTCCCCGTATCATTTCTCGATCGGGGCTAAATTGATTTCGCCCTTTTTACCGCTCTTGTAGCCGGAATAGCGGACGCGGTGACCGTCGCTCTCGACGATGATCGCACCGTCCTCGTAAGTCCGGAGGATTTCACTGGACAGTTGGCGGTAACGTTCCGCGATCTCTTCACGCTGAGCTTCGACCCGGGTGCGGGCGCCTGCCGAGATAATCGCCAACTGGGGACGTACCGCGGCGACAAATTCTTTCGTGCTCGCGGTTGGACTGCCGTGGCGCGGCACCTTAATCACTGCGCTACGGACCTCGTTGGCGCGTTGGAGTAACAGCGTCTCACCGCGCTTGTCGATATCACCGGCGAACAGATAGCGCAGCTTGCCAAATTCCAGCCGCAGCACCACGGAGGAATCGCCTGACCCGTCGGTTGCCGGATACAATACGCAAAACTTGGTAGTTTCGATTTCACGGCAGGGTTGGCGATCATGGAGCGTCAACCGCGGGATCTTCGCCCGTGAGAGAGCTTCTTCCAAATCGTCGAAACGGCTAGTCTGACCGCGCGCCGAACCGGACCAGAATTCTTGCGGAGCAAATTCATTGACGATCGCCCGCATGCCGCCGTAATGATCGACACGTGGGTGGGTTACGACAAGGTAATCGACTTTGAGAATTTTTCTCGAGCGTAAAAACGGCGCGACAATGTTTTCGCCGATGTCGAAATCGCCCGTGACCGCACCCCCTGCATCAATCACCAGCGTTCGCGCATTGGGCAACTCGATCACTGCGGCGTCACCCTGTCCAACGTTAAGATGAGTAATTCGCAATTCGTTGCGCCGATACCGCTCCATCCACCAGTAAGAACAGTCGGCCGCCAGCAGCACGACTCCGACCGCTAACGCGATGAAACGGTGCGCTCGCTTTTTCAGCGCCAAGAGACAAATCATCACTCCGTAAAGTCCGGCGATCTCCCAGGCATTCAGCGACGGCACGCCGACGTTGGCCAGCGGCAAGCGGGCAAATAAATCTACCAGGCCGATAGTCACTGCCAACGGATGCTCCGCGAGACCAGCGAGCCAGGAACCGGTTTCGGGCGCAACCAGCGCCAGAAAGCCGAGGACCAGCCCGAACGGCACGACGACGAACCCGACCAGCGGAACAACTAGAGGGTTGGCGACAAAACCGGCAAGAGATAAATGGCCAAAGTAATGCGCCACCAATGGTCCGGTCCCAATTGTCGCCAGCAGCGGCACGGCGAGATGCATGCCTGCGTGTCTCACGCGGCTGCGGAGCCAGCTTCTCTCGACCGGCAGCTCATCTCCTTTGACCGCCGGCAACCACTCGTGCAGCTTGCGCATGCCCCAAACGATGAATAGCACGGCGAGAAACGAAAGCTGAAACGAGATATCGGCGACCACCCCAGGCCACACCAGCGCGATTAGCAGCGCCGCCAGCGTAAGGCTGGCAAACACTTCCTCTTCACGGTTGAGCAAGACCGCCAGCTGATAGACCCCGATCATGATCGCCGACCTCACCGTCGGCACCATCGCACCGGCGAGTGCGGAATAGAACACCACCGCCAAGAAAGAGCAGAACGCCGCAACCTTGAAAAGATTGAATCGCAGCATGATTGTGGTACTGAACGACCCGCCGTAGCGAATCATCGCGAACACGACCAGGCCGAGCATGGCGACGTGCAGGCCCGAAATCGACAGCACATGATTGACCCCGGCGGCGGTAAACGCCGCGCGCATTTCTTTGGAGATCCCGCCCATTTCACCGACCACGAGCGCCGTAAGCAACGCGCCCTTATCCCGGGACAGATGGCCCTCAATGAAGCGGCGAATCTTGCGTCGCAGGTCTTCGATGATTCCACGTATCGGCGTCGGTTGCCGCGCGAGCAACTCGGCTTCTTGGTCGTTGTCGAGAAAGCCGGTCAGGTAAATTCGGCGCCGCGCCAAATAGGTCGCATAATCGAAGCCGCTTGGATTGCCGCTGTCTTGCGGAACGACCGGACGAATCCAAAAGCGCACCCGGTCGCCATAGCGCCAGTCGCGGGTCGCAGCGCGCAACGTCACGAGAATGTCGCCATGCACGTCTTCGGCGCCGGTCGGATGCCAGACGCGCTGCGCCGCTACCAGCCAACGGACACGGGAGATCAACTGTTCGGGCGCGCGCCGTAACTGACCCTCCAGATAAAGCCGCCCGTCGCGCACTGCCACCGTGCGCAAGTGATTTTCCGCCAGCTCCGGGAAAAGCAATTGCCGGTGTCGTACATAACCGAGCGAAAAGGCCGCTAGAGCAAGCAGGGCCAAAAGTCCCCAGCGGCGCCAACGCGTCGCAGCGAGCAGACTCAAAGGCAACAACAAAACAGCGGCAGCGGCAGGATGGAGGTTCCAGGGGCCGGCCGCGAGCGCCTGGCCGAAAAGAAGCGAGACCGTTGGAACGATCAACCAAGCGGACGGAGTTATGGTGCCTCCAGTGCCGTAACTTGGCCTCCGCCCGATCGTCGGCATGAATCGGCTTTCAGTGCGGCGCACCGCGCAACGCTTCGAGAATATCTCGAGCGAGTTGCTCATTCATGGAGGGCATCTTGAGCAGCTCTTCAAGCGATGCTTCTTCGATGCGCTTCACGCTGCCGAAAGCGCGGAGCAGCGCGCGCTTGCGCGCCGCACCGACACCCGGGATGCGGTCGAGGGCGGAATAAAGCGTTTGTCTCGAGCGTAGCTTGCGGTGGTACGTGATTGCGAAGCGGTGCGCCTCGTCGCGCACCCGTTGCAATAAGAAGAGTGCATTAGAATTGCGCTTCAAGATAACCGGATTGCTTTGCCCCGGTAAAAACACCCGCTCTTCGAGGCGTTCGATATCGACGCTGCGCGCAGCGGCCTGCACTCGCATCTTGGCGAGCCCAACCGCGTCGACCCCCTCGATACCGAGCTCGGCCATCGCGGTCAGCGCCATGGCGAGCTGCCCTCGACCACCGTCGACCACGATCAGGTCCGGCAGATCCGCCTCTTCAGCGCGGCGGTTGAAACGCCGCTTCAGCACCTCGAGCATCATGCCGAAATCGTCACCGCCGGAGAATTCGTCGATCGTCTTGATGCGAAAATGCCGATAAAAGTTTTTATTCGGCTCGCCGTCGATAAACGTGACCATGGAACCCACCGCATTCCTTCCGTGAATCGTCGAAATGTCAAAACATTCGATCCGCTGAGGATAGCGTTTGAGGTGCAGCTGCATTTGTAGATCCCGCAGCATCGCCTCCCGCGCCTTCTCTTGATCGTGCCGCTCGGCAAAGCTCTGTTTGGCATTTTCCTCCGCCATCTGCACCAGATGGCGTTTATCGCCGCGTTGCGGACTCAAGATCTCGACGCGCCTGCCCTTGCGATCGGCGAGATACTCCTCGCGCGCCTCACGGTCCTCCAGCGTCACCGGCAGCAGCACTTCATCGGGGACAAAACGCTGTCCTTGATAAAACTGCGTCAGCAGGGAGCCGAAGATCTCTTCGTCGGGAAACTCGAGATCTTGCAGGGAATAAGAGAGGTTTTCGGTCAACTTGCCCTGACGCACGAGCAATACCTGCACTTCAATAAAGCCGCCCTCGCGGTAAAGACCGAAAATGTCCTGATCGGCGCCCCAATGCGAAACCATTCTCTGCTTTTCCAGCGTCTTCTCCACCGCCTGAATCTGATCGCGAATGCGCGCCGCCGCTTCGAACTCGAGCGCGTCGGATTTCGCCTGCATCCGCTGGCGCAACTCTTCGATCAATTGCTGCTGCTTGCCTTCGATAAACAACATCGCTTGCCGCACCTGCTCGCGATAAGCGTCCTGCGGCACATCCAAAACGCACGGCGCCATGCAGCGCTTGATTTGATATTGCAGACAGGGCCTGCTGCGGTTACGAAAGTTGTGGTCGGTGCAGTTGCGCAGCAGAAAATGCTTTTCGATGATGTCGATGGTCTCACGGGCCGCCACTGCCGAGGAGAAAGGGCCGAAATAACGATTGCCGTCTTTGACAATTTTACGCGTGGCAAGGATGCGCGGCCAGGGATGCTGGGTGGTTACTTTGACGCTCAGATAGCTCTTGTCGTCCTTGAGCCGAATGTTGTAGCGGGGCTTGTATTGCTTGATCAGGTTGTTTTCAAGGATCAACGCTTCTTTATCGTTGCTCGTGACCAGTGTTTCGATATTTTCGACTTTGCGCAACAAGAACTGGATCTGCGAGCGCTCGTCGGAATTATTGAAATAGGCGCGCACCCGGGCACGCACGTCTTTGGCTTTGCCGACGTAAATCACCTTGCCGGCTTTATCCCGCATGAGATAAACCCCGGGTCGGGACGGCAGGTTGGTTAATTTTTCGGAAACCGTATTCATGGCTGCAATTGGATCCCGCACTGAAGCGATCAAATTACCGAACGCGTCGAAACCTTCACAACGCTCCACGGAGCCGCGCGGTAAGCTCCCGCCAACTGCGCACGTCACCTGAGAGCGCTCTATCACAATGTCCGCCGAATTGCTCTCCCAAGCTGCTCCAAACTACGGTGTTTCGGGTGACCCAGCGCGCTTCGGCGTTTGCAGTTCCGCTGTGTGTAATCGGGCTTGTCGTCGATGCTTGCCGTGAACGAGAATCAATAGATTCCGTTCCGTTGATCCGTACTGCCGCTTAGGCGGGTGCGCTGCGATCCGGCTCGGACTCGCGCAACGCCAACTCCTGGTTTTGCAGCTCGCGGATTTGATCCCGCAGGTTCGCCGCGGTTTCAAAATCGAGGCGCTCCGCAGCCTGTTTCATCTCCTTCTGCAGTTTTCGGATCCGCCGTGCCAACTCGGCCGGACCATAGCGCGCGGGGAGATCCGCAGCCAGAGGTACCTCGACGTAATCGGCTTCATAAATTTTCACCAGCGGCGATCCCAGCGCTTTAACGATCGATTGTGGCGTGATGCCGTGCTCTTTATTAAAAATTGCCTGCAGGCCGCGGCGTCGCTCGGTCTCTTCGATGGCGCGCTTCATCGAGTCGGTGGTGTTGTCGGCATAAAGAATCACCGTGCCGTCCACGTTGCGCGCCGCCCGGCCAATCGTTTGAATCAACGACCGATCGGAGCGCAGAAAGCCCTCCTTGTCAGCGTCGAGTATCGCTACCAGCGAGACTTCGGGCAGATCGAGCCCCTCGCGCAGCAGGTTAATGCCAACTAACACGTCGAACTGTCCCATGCGCAGCTGCCGGATGATTTCGACGCGCTCGATGGTTTCAATGTCGGAATGCAGGTAGCGCACCTTGACGTTTAAGTCCTGATAGTATTCGGTCAGATCCTCCGCCATGCGCTTGGTCAAAGTAGTCACCAGTACCCGTTCCCTGCGCTCGACTCGTTTGCGGATCTCCTCCAACAAGTCGTCGACCTGAGAGCGCGCCGGGCGCACGATAATCGCCGGATCCATCAAACCGGTCGGACGAATCACCTGTTCCACCACAGCGCCGCCGCTTTTCCCGAGCTCGTACGCCGCCGGAGTCGCCGAAACATAAATTGTCTGGTTGAGCATCCCCTCGAACTCCTCGAAATTGAGCGGCCGATTGTCGAGCGCCGAGGGCAGCCGAAAACCAAACTCGACCAGCGTTTCCTTGCGCGAACGATCGCCCCGGTACATACCGCCGATCTGCGGCACGGTCACATGACTTTCGTCAATGAACAACAAAAAGTCGCTGGGAAAATAGTTGAGCAGCGTCGGCGGCGGTTCGCCGGGGCGCCGTCCGGTCAGATGCCTCGAATAATTTTCGATCCCGGGGCAAAAGCCCATCTCCGCTAAAAGCTCCAGATCGTAAAGCGTCCTTTGCTCCAAACGCTGCGCCTCGAGCAGTTTGTGCTGAGCGCGCAACTCTTGCAGCCGCTCCTTGAGCTCCTCACGTATGCCGACCA
The DNA here is from genome assembly GCA_036554745.1 of Binatia bacterium. Classification (GTDB taxonomy): domain Bacteria; phylum Desulfobacterota; class Binatia; order UBA9968; family UBA9968; genus DP-20. The sequence goes on along the minus strand of DATBMR010000208.1, from coordinate 3,496 downwards.
CCGCCTGTTTCATACGCTCCTGGCTGGTCACGTAATGGCTTGCCGGATAAACCGTTGCCTTGTCGACGCGTCGCAGCGCCTTGCCGCGGATGGCGTCGATCTCGCTGATCCCGTCGATGGTCTCGTCAAAAAACTCGATGCGCAACGCCGCGCGGTCTTCGTAGGCGGGAAAGATTTCGACCACATCGCCGCGCACGCGAAAGGTGCCGCGGTGAAAATCGTAATCGCTGCGCTGATATTGAATATCGACCAGCTTGCGCAGCATCTGGTCGCGGTTGATCGTCATCCCCTCTTCCAGATAAACCATTAAATCGAAATAGGCTTCGGGAGAGCCGAGACCGTAAATGCACGACACACTGGCGACGATCAGCGTGTCGCGCCGTTCCAGCAATGCCTTGGTCGCCGAGTGACGCAACTTGTCGATCTCGTCATTGATCGATGCGTCCTTCTCAATATAGGTATCGGTTGACGGCACGTACGCTTCGGGCTGGTAGTAGTCATAGTAGCTGACGAAGTAGCGCACCGCATTTTCCGGAAATAGCTCGCCAAACTCGTTGTAGAGTTGTGCCGCCAAGGTCTTGTTGGGAGCGATCACCAGAGCCGGCTTGTTTGCCCGCGCGATCACGTTGGCCATCGTAAACGTCTTGCCCGAACCGGTGACACCGAGTAGCACCTGGTCACGCCGTCCGGCTTCGAGCCCGCGCACGAGTTTATCAATCGCCTGGGGCTGGTCCCCCTGCGGTTGAAATTCCGCAACGAGTCGGAACTGACCTCTGTCACGATCGCGATCCATCGCCATTGCAACAATCCGAGTTACTTTACCTGTCCGCCGTATAGCTTGTCGATAAAGCCGCTCTTGTCGATTTCGGTCAAAATCGACCCGCGGAATTCATCGACGCTCGGTGCTGGGCAAACTGCGGCTGCGCTTCGGCCAAATGGTCTAGCAACGTAGGGGACCGAATGAACGACCGCCCGCGCCGCATACCCGATCCGAACCTTGTCGGCCTTGGTCTGCGCCGCTAGGTCGCCCACGGACAGGGATACAGCCAAAACAATGCCTGTTGCAAAAGCTAGAATTAACTTCATCCTAAGCGCTCCATTTTTACGTATAAACTCAGCTTTACTAAAGCTATAAAAACATAACAACCAGTCCGTTCGCGAGCAACGCTGGCGATCGAGCAAAGTTACAGCGCGTCTTTTTATCCAGCTGCTGAGGCGAACCCAGGCTGCCGAACGCAATACTACTTTTACGTGGGCAGCCGTCGCACCACGCTTTGACGATTAAACAACAAACTTGAAGAGGAGCTCGAAGACGGGTCTAGCGGCCGTTACCCTTCCAGATTCGCGCCATGCCTTCCGGGCTGACCGTCACCAATCTGCCCGGTTGGGTGAACATCACTTTGGCGATCGACGCGGATATCTCCTTGCCGAACAGACAGAGACGCTTGCCGGCTTGATGATGGCCGTTCGCCCATTTGGCAAATTCATCCGGCGTCGGCGTGTGACCGATATCGGCTGCGCAACGTCGCACGATGAATCCAAGCATCATTTTCGAATCGGCGTTTCTTGAATTTCGTCCGTCGGTCATCACGTGATCTATAAAAAAATTTGCGCCTTCATGCAAGAAGAAACGGCGACATCATGCGCGGTGTGTCTTCTTAGAAGGCCTGCTGCCGACGCTACGCCGCATGCGCCGAGTCACGGCGAATTGATTGATGGCGAGCTAAACCTACGGCCGGCTCGCTTTGAATCCCAGCTCAACCGTTCGGCGCTAATCGATCATGTGCGTGGTCGCTTTCAGATGTTTATCCACCGTCGTATAACCTTTCCACTGATCGACAAACCAGTAGCGGACGCCGAACTCAAAACGGAGTTCTTTCATGTCTCGATCATAGGGATTGAAGTGTTGATGGTGCAGCATGCCGGGAGGCACGTGGACGGCGTCGCCCTGATTCCAGTCGTAGCGCTTGCCGCCGATCTCTGAGTAGCCGTCGCCTTCGAGCGCATAAAGATATGCCTCTGGATGCGCGTGGCTGTGGCTCTTGGTGTGCGGCAAGTCGACGAAGATAGAACTAATCGCTACACCCGTCGCTTTGAAGCCGTTCTGCTTGCCGCTGCGGCCCATGAGAAAATAAGTGGCCCCATGCTTTGATTCGTCCGATTTTTCCTGCTGCTTTTGATGCATCGAGATGCGGCGACCATCTTCGGGCCAGTATTGCGATTCCTCTTTGGGAAAGGCCGCCAATTTATTGGAATCGTATTCGCCGCACTCTTCGAGTTGTTCCAGCTTGCCCATATAAGTGTCGGCTTCCAGGTGCCAAGCGAGCCCGGACAAGTAACCCACCGGGGTCGGTCCGGTGTTGAACAATTGATGCGTCGATCGATAAGGAATATGGAAAATCGTTCCCGGAAAAAAGTCATAGCGCTTACCGTCGAGGATCATGAAACCTTCGCCGCTCTCGACATAGATCGCTTCTTCGCCGTGCAAGTGCTTGCCAGTCTGCCAACCCACGGGAATCTCCGCCCTCATCAAACAGCTTCCGCCAGTCGGAAAACCGGTCTCCGGGGCAATCATCAATGCGGCCTTGTAATCCTGCGGCGTGCGCACCCATTTTAGGTCCTTCGCGCGCGCCACCCGCGGCGCTTCATCGACTTTTTTCTGATTCGCTTTGGATCGTTCCAGCCACGCGCTGTAAAAATCGCTCATCCTTCCTCCTCAAATGCTGAACAAGTTTGAGCAAAAACTATCGGACAGTGGGTATGTTGTCAATTCACGGCGTGGTTCTGCGAGATCCAAGGTTTACTAAGGAGTTCATTGGTTAGTAGACGTATACGAGCGAAGGGGTGAGTCGTGGAAAGCTCGGGCACTAGGACGGAAACCATGTTCCCGCACTCGCGCTTCAAAATGGGGCACTCGGGGAGCGGAACGGGCCGGTGTCCCCTGGGGGCGCAGAGGCATTGCCCGGGCTTGGAACGACTCACACCTTCGCTCTAACAATCCCTGTCGACTATAATGAACGCCGTAGTTGGTTCGGAGACGTTGCTCATCCGCGACGGCGAACCGCAAGAATAATTCTTCGCTGCCTTTTTCGCCCGCGCTTGCCGCCGCTTAGGTTGCGCCGGATCGCTGGAGTTTGCTAGGACTCTGAATCGCTTCGTTCGCGACCGTGATGAAGAAACTGGCCACCGCTCTGCTCGTTTTGGTTTTTGTCCTGTTACTGGTTTTAGTGGGCAGGACGCTGCGCTTCAGCTCCCGCCAAATGACGCCGCCTCCCGCCAAAGAAATGCGCTTGGATACCGCCGCCCTAGTTGGGCGGCTATCGCGCGCCATTGGGTTTCGTACAATATCAGCCGCGAACCCGATGGCGGCGGAGAGCGAAGAGTTCGCGCGCTTCCATCGGTTTCTCGGCGACAGCTTTCCGCATATCGCGGGCAGCCTCGAAAAAGAAGTTATCGGCGGTCAGAGCCTGCTCTATACGTGGTCCGGTCAGGAGCC
>DATBMR010000025.1:0-20689 GCA_036554745.1 Binatia bacterium | reverse complement strand
GATCGCAGTCACAAGCCAGCCCCAACCCGGACTGGCGAGTACGCCGGGCAGAGCAGCCGCCAAGCTGCCGAGACAAACTAAGGCCATCGCCCAACCTTTCATTTCCACAACCAGCAACCCGGCAAAGTAGCCGGGCAAAATAAACTTGAGCGCTTCCTCGAAACCTGACGGAAATCCGAACGCCGCGATAAATCCCCCGGCCGTTCCGGCCACCCATACGATGAAGCTGGTGGCGCCCACACCGAGGAAAAAAGCCAGATTGGCGTAACCGTCGGCGGCGTGTGCGTTTGCCGAGCGCGGTTTGTATATTTGCTCTTTTTGGAATTGCACGTAAGGCACAATGAAGCTGCTGGCACTAATGACGTGCGAGGCCAGAAGCAGCGGCCAGCGCTTGACGCCACGAAAAAACGGCGCCAGTGCCGTGCTCATGGGTAGGAAACGCAAGTTCATCAGGAAACCGGCAACTAGAACCTGCAATGCCGATTTTCCTTCAGCCAGAGGACCCAGTACGGCGAACTGCGCGGGACCGGAATAAACCCAGGCGGACATGAGCAGCACTTCTTCGAGTGACAGACCGTGATCTTGCGCGGCGATACCCCAAGCCACCGAGGAGGGCACGAAGGCGATCCAGATCGGAACCGCCGCTTTCATCCCCTGGCGAAAACGCGTAGCAAACATCACCGAGGGTTACGGCACCGGCCAGTAATGTCATCCGGAAACGAAGGCGAAGGATCTGTTTCTCGGACGCCGTTGGAATTGCGGGATGCGCTTTGGCTCGAAAATGACATACTCAAATCTACGAGATATTTTATAAGACCGCGAAGGTCACGAGCGATCATGACGTTTAAAGATCGGACCTTCGTGTGCTCCTTTAAAAACGGCTGCTTCATGGGGACGCTTCAGAAATAAAATCCTATCGCGCGTCAATCCTTCCCCTTGACAGGGAAGGATTGAGGTAGGGGTGATGGATTGATCGTTCGGAGCACCCCTATCCCACGGCCTTTCCCCATCAAGGGGAAAGGAGTTAGAACCCACGTGGGGCCGCAGAATGATCTTTCATCCTCTGTGGGCGAGCGTAAGCTCATGAAACACTTCGTGGTGAGGTTTATATTGGCTTGTTTGTGCCAGCACCGCGACAGCCTTCACCGTCAGTCCATCGCTGCTAATCGACCTTGTAGCCGAGCTCCTTAGCGACTTCCCACGCGATTCGGGTGTCGGCGATTTCATCGAAAGCGATTTTCTTTCCGCTAAACTGACCCAGCATCTGCAACGATTTGATGATCTGTTCCATGCCTTCGCGGCTCGGCACGCCGTTGCCGGCGGCGCTGCGGCGATTATCGGCAAACATTTCTTCCGCCACCTCGCGGTCGACGCGAATCGTGCGCATGATCAAATCGATCGCCTTTTCTTTGGATTGCAAGAGCGTCCTTTTGGCGGTTTGCAAAGAGTAAATGACCCGTTTGAGCTCGCCGCGGCGATTCTGAATCGCCGCATTCGAGGCGGTAAGTCCGCCGAGCGGCATCTGCACGTAATCGCCGATCTCCAGTAGCGAGCGGAAACCTTTTTTCTTGGCGTGATAGTTCAACGGCGAATTGAGCTGCGCCGCTTCGATCGCGCCGCTTTCCAGGCCGCTCACGAGCTGTGGCGCGCCGAGAGCGACCACCACGAAGTTTTTATAATTTTCGCCGACCGCTTCTAAGGCGATACGCAAAGCCACGTCCGACGTCCCTCCCAGTCCGGTGAGGCCAATGCGTTTGCCACGCAGCTCCTTCAGCGATTTAAATTCAGGCTGGGCGAGAACTGAATAGATCAGCGACTCCGAAGCGAACCACACGGCTTTAGAAGGCAAGCCCCGGAGTGTTGCCGCGACCGAGTTGGGACCGACGCCGGCAACATAGTGAATATCGCCGCTAGCGAGCGCGGAGTTCGCCGCTTGCGAACGCATCTGGATGCTCTCGACGTCGAGACCGTTCTGTTCGAAGATTTTCCATTGCTGAGCGGCGAACAGCGCCAAACAGCAGATCGACGTGTTCGGATACGAAATCCGGATCTTAGTTTTGGTTTCTTGGGCGAACGCCGGCACGGCGACAACGGCCGAAAAAAGGACCGCGCTCGTTATCGCCGTCACTAGGAATGTTTGCCTATGATTGTTCTTGCCCATCGAAGACTCCTCCAATCTCAAACGGCCAATCAGTCGGTCACCTAGCAGTGTAGTCGTGCCGCGATGCAGTCGTGCGTCGAGAGGGCGACAACGTCTGGCCTCAATCTGCCGCCGCAGTCCTTTCGATTCCCCCTGCGCTTGCTATCTGGCGCCTCAATTCTATTGTCGCACCGACGTCGAGAACATAACACCGCCCTTCCGGCCGAATGACCACGCCATAATCGCGCCGCGCCGCATCCAAGGAAACGTAGCCGGAGCGCACGTCGGCGAGCACGCGTTCCGGGTCGCGTTCGAGTGGATTCCAAAATCCCCCGCCGCCACCGACTTCAACGATAAAACCGTCGTCGACCGCGAGCGCCACGTGGCCGATGGTCTTGCCGGTGGGCAGTCTTTCGACCGTGCCGTCTTTGCGCGCGATGCTGAACCGATTGGGCAGTGCGTCTTTGCCGCCATGCAAACCCCAGGGTGGACATAGCGTCCTTTCCATTGCCGACAGCACACTGCCCGGAGCAAGCATGCGCACTTCCTGCGCCACGCCGAGTCCGCCGCGGAATTTTCCGGCGCCGCCGGAGTCCTGGCGCAACTTCCGATAGGCAATAAAAATCGGCCCCTTGCCTTCCGCCGCTTCCACCGGCGTATTGTGCGTATCGCCGTCGTTAATGCAGAAGGTCGCGCTCTCCCCATCGCGGTCATGCAGCGCACCCCAGCCGCCACCTGAAAGCGTCTGTGGAAAATGGAAGGCCCGGCCGGTTTTCGGATCCATGCCGAAAGTGCGCGGCGCTGCGAGGTCCGCATGATGGCCGGCAAGCACTTTATCCGGGCAAGCGGGCGCCAGCGCTTTGAAAATCGTGTCGGCGACCGTCATCGGCACGGTCATCCAGGTTCGCACCGGCGCCGGTTTCGTCGCGCTGACGATGCGGCCCGGCGGTAAAACGACTTTAAGCGGCCGGAACGAACCATAATTAATCGGCAAAAGCAGTGGTGTCGTGAGGAACTTGAACGCAACTTCCGACGCGGAACGCCCGGCGGTGGCACCCGAGTTGTAAGGCCCAGCGACCTGCGCGCTTACGCCGCTCAAATCCACAGTCATTTCATCGTCCTGCACCCGAACCCGTACTTTGATCGGCACGTGCTTGCCCAACTGAACCCCGTCATCGTCCATGAACGATTCGGCCTCGTAAACGCCGTCCGGAATTTTTTCGACCGCGGCGCGCGCTAGTTTTTCACTTTGGTCGAAGATGCGGCGCAAACTCTCTTTGAAAGTTTCAGCGCCGTAGCGTCTGAGCAATTGCGTCAGACGCCGTTCGCCCGTGCGAATGGCGGCGAGCTGCGCACGAAAATCGCCCATCGCGAATTCCGGCAGCCGGCAGTTGTTGCGAATGATTGCGGTCAATTCGGGGTCCTGCTTGCCGGCCTTAAAGATCTTCACGAACGGCATTTGCAAGCCTTCCGAAAAAATGTCGCGAGTCACCGCGCCAAGAACGCCGCCGATATCCTGCCAATGTCCCATCGATGAAGAGAAGGCGACCAGCTCGCCCTGGTGAAACACCGGCAGAGTAAAAATCATGTGGTTCAGATGGCTGCCCATCACCTGTGGATCATTGGTGAGGAGAACATCGCCGGGATGGATATTCTCCTTGCCCCAGTGCTCGAGCTTGGCCTTGATCGCGTCGGAAAGGCCGCGGATAAACATCGGCAAGCCAAGGCCAATAGAGACCGTGTTGCCATCGGCGTCGAAAAGGCCAACCGTGAAATCCTCCGCCTCGTAAATGATCATATTGTAGGCTGTACGCATGAGATTAGTCTTCATCTCTTCGGTGATCGCCACCAAAGAGCCGCGAATCACCTCGGCGGTAAAGGCGTCGACGGTCGATGCAGCTGCAGTCATCGCTACACTCATCTGCTTTCCTCAAGCTAAGAACCGATCGCCAGCAATTTTGGGATTTTGATTTTCCGCATGTTACCCGCGGTCGGTAAACTGGACTATGTTCCTTGTTGATATCCCCGCCGCAATTTCGCAGTCGCATCCGCATTAAGCTCGAACCGCCGGCCATGCTGCTCGATCACTACCGCGTAGTCCCGGCGCGCGGCTTCCACAGAAACATAGCCTGCACGAACATCGGCGAGCACGCGCGCTGAAGCGCGCTCGTGCGGATCCCAAAAGCCGCCGCCACCCGCAGTTTCGATCACGAAGGCGTCACCGGGATCGAGCTCCGTAGGTTTGATTTTTCCGGTGGGGAAGTTTTCCATAGCGCCTTGCTTGCGCCGGATCGAGATCCGGTTCGGTAACGCATCCTTACCGCCATGCAGTCCCCAAGGCGCGCAGATCGTACGCTCTACATGGGCATGGATCGTCGCCTGTCGGCGCATCCGCACTTCGGTGGCTACGCCGAGGCCGCCGCGAAACTTGCCCGGACCGCCCGAATCCTGGCGCAAAGCTCTTCGTTCGATAATGATCGGGCTTTTCGCTTCGGTCGCTTCGACCGGCGAGTTATGGGTGTCGCCGTCGTTCAGACAAACCGTCGCGCTCATGCCGTCGTCATCGTGCTTGGCGCCCCAACCACCCCCGGGATGGCCAATATGCGACCAGAAAAAGCGGCCGGTTTCCGCATCGAAGCCATGCGGGTTAACGGTGCACAGATCGGCGTAATGCCCGGCGATCGTGCGTTCGGGACAGGCCGGAGCGAGCGCTCTGAAAAGCGTATCGCACACCGTCATCGGCACCGTCATCCAAACACGCACCGGCGCCGGCTTTACCGCGCTCACCACTCTTCCCGGCGGAAGAATAATCTCGAGCGGCCGGAACGAACCGTCATTGATCGGCAGCAGCATCGGCGCGGTGATGCACTTGAACACCACTTCGGCGGCCGAGCGGCCGGCGGTGATGCCGGAATTGTAAAATCCTGCAACCTGGGGGCTTACGCCGGACAGGTCCATGGTCATCTTGTCGCCGCGGACTTCGACGCGCACTTTAATCGAAATATGTTTGAGGAGATTCACGCCATCGTCGTCCATAAACGACTCGGCCTCGTAAACTCCATCGGGAATCTTTTCGACCGCCGCGCTTGCCAGTTTTGCGCTCTGCTCGTAGATCTGTCGAACGCTTTCCTTGAAGGCGTGGTTGCCGTAGCGTTGCAGCAAGTGCAGCAGGCGCCGCTCGCCGGTGCGGATCGAAGCCAGCTGCGCCCGCATATCGCCCATGGCGCGCTCCGGGACGCGAACGTTGGCGCGGATGATCGCCGTAAGCTCGGGATTTTCCTTGCCGGCGCGAAAGATCTTGACGAACGGCAGCTGCAAACCTTCGGAGAAAATGTCGCGGGTGACACCGCCGAGCTGCCCGCCAACGTCCTGCCAGTGTGCCATCGAGGAGGAAAACGCCACCAGCTCGCCATCATTAAATACCGGGAGCGTGAAGATCATGTGATTCAAATGGCTGCCCATGATGTAGCTGTCGTTGGTCAGCAGAATATCGCCGGGCTCGATGTTTTCTTTGCCCCAAAAAGCGATTTTGGCTTTGATCGCGTCGGACAACCCGCGAATGAACATCGGTAAGCCGAGACCGATGGAGATTGTGTTGCCGTCGGCATCGAACAGCCCGACAGTGAAATCCTCTGCCTCGTAGATGATCGTGTGATAGGCCGTGCGCATCAGATTGGTCTTCATTTCGCCGGTGATCGCTACAACCGCGCTGCGGATCACCTCGGCGGTGAAGGGGTCTACGCCGGAACCTCTTTCAGTGCTGCTCATAGATGAACTTTTGTAACGGTTGGCACGGTTGAAACCACCCGAACGGTTCCGACGTTCCAGGCGGTCCAGTGTTCCAGATACGTTACAGAGCGCCTCCCAACTGAATCACCAAATGCCCGAACGCATTGACGGTTACCGTGTCGCCCGGCTCCACGACCGTCGTCGAAGCGATTTCTTCGATGATCGCCGGTCCTTCAATGACATTGCCTTGCAACAGCCTCGAACGGTCATAGACCGTTGTCTCGATCGCGCCGGTCCCTGCGAAATTGACCGTGCGAACGCCGCGGCGAGCGTTCGGCGGCGGCGTTTTCTCACCCTGTGGAATTTCCCGTATCTGCGGTTTCCCCAACCGCCCGATCGCTGATACGCGCAAGCTCACGATATCGGCGGACTCCTCCGGCGCGCTGTGGCTGTAACGCAGGTCATGGGCCTCGTCGAAGAGGCGCTTGATCTCCGTACGCGACAATTCATCGCCGACATCGGCAGGCATGCGCACTGCGACGGCGTGCTCTTGGCCGACATACCGCATATCGGCGGCACGCTCGAAAACAATCTGGGCCGAGGGAATTCCCGACGCCTGCAGCGCCTGCCGTCCTTCGGCCTCGAGTTTCTTGAATTGATCTTCCAACTCAAACATCTCGAGATCGTCCATGCGCTCAAATAGAGTCTGCACGTAATCGCGGCGCAGGTCGGCCATCAGCATGCCCAGCGCTGAAAAATGACCCGGTGCGGTGGGAACAATGATCTTTCCGATCGACAACTCCTTCGCAACCGAAGCGGCGTGCAGCGGCCCGCCGCCGCCATAGGCGATCAACGCGAAATCGCGCGGATCAAGACCGCGCTCAAGCGTTACACGACGGACTGCGTTGGCCATCGCCGCGATCGCCACCTGCAGCGTTCCGGAAGCGGCCCTCTCCAAACTTACCGCCAGCGGTTCGGCAAGGCGCTCTCGCAAAGCCTTTTCCGCGGCGCCGCGATCGAGGCGCATCTCGCCCCCAAGAAAACGTTCGGGCGAAAGCCGTCCGAGTACCACGTTGGCGTCTGTGACCGTCGGCTCCGTTCCGCCACGCCCATAGCTTGCGGGACCGGGCTCGGCCGCGGCGCTGCGCGGGCCGACGTGAAGGCCACCGCCTTCATCCAGCCACGCGATGCTGCCGCCGCCGGTGCCGACTTCGACGATGTCGAGGACCGGAATACGGATTGCCAGTCCTTCGTTATAACCGCCGATAAAATAATCAGGCGACAAGCTCGGCTCGCCGCGCCGAATTACGCTCGCTTTGGCGGTCGTGCCGCCCATGTCGAAAGCGATGGCCGCGCCAAGGTCGAGCGTCTCGCAGAGCGCCATGGTGCCGACGACGCCTCCGGCGGGGCCCGATTCCATCATCTGAATACATTGGCGCCGCGCCATTTCGATATCAGACAAGCCGCCGTTCGATTGCATGATCATCAAACTGCCGGTGAAGCGGTGACCCCGCAGACGACGCTCCAGATCGCCAAGATATTGGCTGACCTTGGGACCGATATAGGCATTGGCTGCAACCGTTGAAGTGCGCTCGTATTCGCGGTACTCGCGTGACAGCTCATGGGAGGCGCTGACAAATAAAGTAGATTTGTTCTCTCGCAGGATCTCGCACATGCGGATCTCGTGCTCTGGCGCGCGGTAGGAATGGAGGAACAAAACGGCCACGGCTTCGAAGCCTTCTTCCGCAATCACGCGCGCGACCTGGCGCGCTTCTTCTTCGTCGAAGGGCGTGCGCACGGAACCGTCGGCAAGCATGCGTTCCGTGACTTCGAATATGTTTTCCCGCGGCACCAGCGGGCGATGCTTGCGAAATCGCGGATTGAACGACTCCGGCCGGTTGATCCGGCCGATCTCGTAAACGTCGCGAAATCCCTTGGTCGTCACTAATGCGGTCTTGGCGCCGCGACGTTCAATGATGGCGTTGACGACCACCGTTGACCCATGAATGAGACCGGAGATTTGATCGAAGCGCACAGCGGCCTTGGTCAAACCATCCAAAACGCCGCGCGCCAACTCCGCCGGTGTCGACAGTGTCTTGGCTAACACCAAGTCGCCTTTGGCCTCATCAAAAACGACCACGTCGGTAAACGTGCCACCGATGTCCACCGCCACTCTCAAACGCTTCTCCTTCTCTGAACAAGTCGGGGTGCTGAAGTATTGGAGTACAGGGGTATCGGGATAAACCTATCGCTCCGACACGCCATCGCTCCATCGTTCCGCTTCGGTTTATCCGCAGCGATGATTGGCGAGATACTCATTCAGCCATTGGTTCCAAGTCTCATCGATTCGCCGGATGGCAGCGAGCTGGGGATCATCGCCGTGCTCCGCTTCGACAACCGTGATCACACGCAAATCGACGCCGGCAAGATGCGGGTCAGCGCAAAAATGATCGCGTAGCATGACTTCGCCGCGAACTTCCAACTCCGCCAGCACGGAATCGATTTCGGCTGCGTGAACTTCCCTTTTCGCCAGCGCCGCGTACAACTCGGTCATAAACCGGGCTTTGCCATTACGCTCGCGCAGTAAATTGACCACCGCAGCGCGCGTGTCTTTCGGAATCGAATTTGTCTTGGCCGGGTCGGCGCGTCTCATTTCGATTGGCGCGAATGAAAAGCTACCGCAGTCTTAATGAACCTCCCGCACCTTGTCAAACAATCTGCCTGCCGTCGGACCACTCAATCATCTGTCATGAAGTGACCCTGCGCAGCCACAGGATTGTGGACGGCAACAAGCTCAATTTCTCCGGGCAAAACGGAGAATCGGCCACCGCGGCGCCGTGCCCGCGCTGACTGAGAAAGCTGCTCGTCACGATGTTGAATTTGCCGGTTCCCTATGCAAGTCTTGCACTCCGCATGGCCGATCAAACCGCGAACCTTCTACGCGAACTGCCGTCCGTCGATCACCTGCTCAAGCACGTGCGTTGCGCCGCGCTGCTGGCTCGTTACAACCGCGACTATGTCACCGGGCACTGCCGCACCGCCCTCGATCAATTGCGTGGTGCGATCCGACAGAGCCGGGAGGTTGACCTTAGCGAAGCGGCTATTCTCGATCGTGTTGAACAACGTATTTCGATGGACAGCCGGTCCGGTCATGTACGGGTTATCAACGCCACCGGCACGATTCTCCACACCAATCTCGGGCGTGCGCTGCTCTCACAAGCGGCGATTGATGCCATGGTGCAAGTCGCCGACCATCCGATCAACTTGGAATTCGATCTCGCGGCAGGCAAACGCGGCAAACGCGAGGAGGCGCTCCAAACGCTGCTCATCGAGCTTACCGGCGCGGAAGCCGCCACCGTAGTGAACAACAACGCCGCCGCAGTGCTGCTCGCGTTGAATACGCTCGCGGACGGCAAAGAAGTGATTGTTTCGCGCGGCGAGCTGATCGAAATCGGCGGTGCCTTTCGTATCCCTGAGATTATGGCGAAGAGCGGCGCCGTTCTTCGTGAAGTCGGCGCCACGAATCGTACCCACCCGGCGGATTACGAAAACGCGATCAGTGACAAGACCGCGCTCTTGCTCAAAGTCCACACCAGTAACTACAAGGTCGTCGGTTTCACCGCCGAGGTGACTCTCGAACAGCTCGTCGCCCTCGGTAGAAAACACCAGCTGCCGGTCATGGAAGACCTCGGCAGCGGTGCGCTGATTGATCTCAGCAGCTATGGCTTGCCGAAGGAGCCCGTCGTCGCTGAAAACATCAAAATCGGCGCCGATGTGGTCACTTTCAGCGGCGATAAGATCCTCGGCGGCCCGCAGGCGGGATTGATCGTCGGCAAAGCAGCGTTGCTCGCCAAGATGAACAAGAATCATCTGCAGCGGGCGCTGCGTTGCGGCAAGCTGACGCTGGCGGCGCTCGAAGCCACTTTGCGCCGTTATCGCCAATCGCCGAATATCACCCAGGAGATTCCGACGCTGCGCGCGTTTACCCGTTCCATGGATGAAATACGCAGCGTTGGCGAGGCGTTGGTGCCGCGGCTAGCCGCGGCGTTGGGCGACGATTTTCATGTTCAACTGCGGGAATCCACCGCCCAGATCGGCAGCGGCGCCCTGCCAACCGAGGAGCTGCCGACCGTCGTGATCAGCGTGGAACACCCGAAGCGCACTGCCCGTGACATCGCGCAAGAATTTCGCACCGCCGATCCACCGATCGTCGGCCGGATCAAAGATGATCGATTTCTTCTTGATTTGAGAACCATTTTCGACCCTAACGATCTGATCCCAAACTTTGGTCACGGGGAGAAGCCGGTTTGACGACAGGACGATTCATATTTCAAAACGGTAATCCAAATTAGATCATGCCTTACATTATCGGCACCGCTGGCCACATCGATCACGGCAAAACTAGTCTGATCAAAGCGCTTACCGGTCAGGACACCGACCGACTTAAAGAGGAAAAGGAACGCGGCATTTCGATCGATCTCGGCTTCGCTCACCTCGATCTTCCCGACGGCACTTCCGCCGGTGTCGTCGATGTGCCCGGGCACGAGCGCTTCATCAAAAACATGCTGGCGGGCGCGCACGGCATCGATCTCGTGCTTTTCACGGTCGCTGCCGACGACGGTGTTATGCCGCAGACGGAGGAGCATCTGGACATCGTCCACCTGCTCGGCGTCAAGATGGCGATCTTCGTCATTACCAAAGCCGACTTGGTGCCGCCCGGACGTATCGCCGAGGTCGGGGAAGAGATCGATATTCTCACCCTTGGCACGACTCTGGAGAATTCGCCCAAGGTCGCGGTCTCTTCGGTCACCGGCCAGGGGCTCGTTGAATTGAAGCGATTGATTGTGTCGACTCTAAAATCGCGCACCCCGATTGCACCAAACGGCTATTTCCGACTGCCTGTTGACCGCGCGTTCGTGCTTCAAGGCCATGGTGTCGTTGTTACCGGCACGGCGCTGAGCGGCGAGATCAAGGTTGGCGAACAGGTGCGCTGCCTGCCAGGGGATCACCTTTTTCGTATTCGCAGCCTTCAAGTGCACGGGCAATCGGTCGACGCGGCCGGCTGGGGCCAACGAGTCGCGATGAATCTTACCGGCCCCGAGCGGGCATCGATCGAGCGGGGCCAAGTCATCTGCCACGAGAAACTCTCGCAAACCTCAGATCGTTTTGACGCGTTTCTCGAAGTTCGGCCGGCTGCCAGCAAGGGCCTCACGAATCATCAGCGCCTGCGCGTCCATATGGGTGCCGCCGAGCGGTTGGCCAAAATCGTCCTGCTCGGCGGCACGGACAAGCTCAATGCCAAAGAATCAGCTTACTGCCAGATCACGCTCGGCGAACCGCTCTTGCTTATGCGGGGCGACCGTTTCGTTGCCAGAGACGAGACCGCTCAGCGCACGATCGGCGGCGGCGTCGTCGTTCATCCGTGGGCCAGGCGGCACAAACGGAATGAACCGAGTCTGGTGAGCAGACTCAAGTCGCTCCACAACGGCAGCTTCGCTGAGACTGTAGAGGGCTTCCTCGGAGAAAGCACCGCGTTCGCTTTGCCGATCGAAGCGATCTATCAGTTCCTGAATCTGCGTGAGGAAGAGGCGCGCCAAAGAGTTGATGCGCTCAAAGACCTGCGTGCGATCAACGCGGAAGGCGAGAAAGTTTATACCACTGAGACTAAATGGCACCGGATCAAAGACCGACTGTTAAAAACTCTCGAGGAGTTCCACGCGTCGCACCCACTCGCCCCCGGCATGGACATGGAGGAGTTGCGCAGCAAATTGATCTTTGAGCTTTCACCGAAAATCTTCCGGGCGGTCATCGACCTGTTCGTTCAAGATAAGCTCATCGCCAAAGAGGGAAATCTGCTGCGGCTGGCGAGCCACCGCGTCCAGCTCGGCGGCCAGGAGAAGACGCTGATGGAGAAGATCAAGAAACTCCTCGGCGAGCAACCGCTGGCGCCGCCCGATCTAAAGGAAATTGAGAGGCACGCCGGCGTGCCACGTAACCGGCTCAACGAAGTGATCCGCCTCTTGGAGCGCGAGGGGGCAGTTATACGCGTCACCAGCGACATGTATTTTCTCGCCGGGAGCATCGACCAACTGCGGCAAACTCTAACCAGGTATTTGAGTGAGAAAGGCGACATGACGGCGGCTTCTTTCCGCGATCTCATCGGATCGAGCCGAAAATATACGATCCCGCTCTTGGAATTCTTCGATCGGGATGGTCTCACGATCCGGATCGGCGATATTCGGCGGCTCAAATCGCCGCCCCGGTGAAAAGACGAAATTATTCGTTGAAAAGCGTTGCTTATCGATCTACAGTTGACGCGTCATGCTGATGAAAAACAGGAAAGCCGTGCGTCTGACGCAAGAGGTCAAGGCCGCGGGTTGAGCCGCCAAGCTCGGCCCCGCCGACCTCGTGCAAGTTTTGCACGGCCTGCCCAAGTTCAAAAATGACCCCGATATGTTGGTCGGCACCGAAACCGCCGACGACGCCGGGGTGTATCGACTGCGCCCGGATCTAGCCATCGTCAATACGGTCGATTTTTTCACGCCGATCGTCGACGACCCGTACATTTTTGGCCAGATCTCGGCCGCCAACTCACTGAGCGATGTCTACGCGATGGGCGGCGAGCCTAAGACCTGTATGAACATCGTATGCTTTCCCAAAGGCAAGATGGACCTGGAGATCCTCGGCGAGATTCTCAAAGGCGGCGCCAATAAGGTCAAGGAAAGCGGCGCCGTGATCGTTGGCGGCCATAGCATCATTGACGAAGAAATCAAATTCGGCATGGCGGTCACCGGGGTGATTCATCCCGACAAAATTTTCCGTAATGTCGGTGTTCAGGAAGGCGATGTTCTGATCCTGACCAAGCCTTTGGGCACGGGAATTATCACCACCGCGCTCAAGAAAGGTAAAGCGTCCGAAGCCAGCGTCAATGAAGCCGTCACGTCGATGATCACTCTCAATGCGACCGCTTCGAGGGTCATGCGCAAGCACATCGTGCACGCGTGCTCCGACGTCACCGGCTTCGGCATTCTCGGCCACGCTCTCGAGATGGCGAGCGGCAGCGGCATCACCCTGGTGATCGAATCCGGGAAGCTGCCGCTGCTACGCGGTGCGCCCCACCTAGCCGAGAAGGGCTACGTTACCGGCGGCTGCAAGCGCAATCAGGACTACTTGGAAGACAAAATGGTCATCGATCAATCGATCGGCGAAGGGTTGATCCAGGTCGCGCTTGATCCGCAGACTTCGGGCGGATTGCTGATCGCGGTTGCGAGACGGCATACGGCCAAGCTGATCGACGATCTCCATGCCGCCGGGGTTATTCACGCCACCGAGGTTGGATACGCCACCGCGCTGCAAAAACCCTGGGTTCGCCTCGTCTGATCAAATTGAATCTCGCCGGGACCGGAGCTTATCGATCTTAGCGATCCTTTTGACATCAAAAATCTCCCGCTGCCTTGCGCTGGCACTCCCGCCGGTGTGTGAGTGGCTTAGCGTTTGCTAAGCTGTACGAGGAATGGCGGCTCCTGATCAACTGCAAAAGCTTGCTCGTCTCTACGACCTCCAAGCGACCTATGTAGATGGGCTCGGTCAATTGCGCCAAGCGCCGCCGGAGGCGATCCTCAGCGTGCTAAAATCGCTGGGTGCGGCAGTTAATTCTTTGCAGGACGTTTCCGGCGCGCTGCGCGAGCGGCGGGTGGCGTTATGGCAGGGTGGTATCGAGCCGGTCATCGTGGCCTGGCACGATCGGCCGCTCAAAATCAAGTTGCGGTTACCCGAGCGACTGGCGCAAGCTACCATTACCGGCGAGATTGTCCGCGAAGATGGCGAGCACCAGCCGGTGACATGCGACGATGAGGGAGCCCGGCCGCTCTTCAAGGAAGTAGAAGGGGCCCGCTACGTCGCGCGCACCCTGCTCATCCGCGCGCCGATCCCGCTGGGCTATCATCGTCTCCATTTACGGATCGACGATCTGGAGCTTGCGTCGCATCTCTTCGCCGCGCCTTACCAAGCGTACACGCCGCCGGATTGGAATGTTAAGCCCTGGGGCGTTTTTGCTCCGCTGTATGCCCTTCATTCAGCGCGAAGCTGGGGCGCGGGCGACTTTTCCGATCTGGCAGAATTCGCGCGCTTCACTGGCGAAATGGGAGGACACACGGTTGCCACGTTACCGATGCTTGCCGGTTTTCTCGATGAACCGTTCAATCCAAGCCCCTACGCGCCAGTAACGCGGCTTTTCTGGAACGAATTTTATCTGGACGTAACGAGAATCCCAGAATTCTTTGCCTGCTCAACGGCCCGAGCTCTGCTCGAATCGGCTGAATTTCGCTGCGAACTCGACACGGTGCGCAATCAATCGCTGGTTGATTATCGAAAGATCATGGCGCTCAAGCGGATCGTGATCCAAGAGCTGTTAAATTTTTTGCTGTTGCAGTCTTCCCAGCGTCGGCAAAGTCTCGAAGAGTTCGTTACGAAACATCCGTCGGTCCGCGACTACGCTGCCTTTCGCGCTAAAGTCGAGCGCGAACGTCAAACTTGGCATCATTGGGCGGAACCCGATCGCAACGGCGTCTTGCGAGCGGACGATTACGAGCAGGGCGTCCACCTGTACCATCTCTACGTCCAATGGCTCTGCGACGAGCAGGCTCGATGGTTGCGCGCTGACACCGAGAAACATCAGTCCGGCCTCTATCTCGATTTTCCACTGGGGGTCAATCGCGACGGTTACGATGTTTGGCGTGAGCGCGATCTATTCGCGTTGAACGCGTCTGCAGGCGCGCCACCTGATGCGCTGTTTGTCAAGGGACAGGACTGGGGTTTTCCGCCGTTCGAACCCGGCGCCGTCCGTCGCCAGGGGTATCGTTACTATCGCGAATGTCTGCGCCATCACATGACTTACGCGCGCATGCTGCGCATCGACCATGTGATCGGACTGCACCGCGCTTTCTGGGTGCCCAGCGGGTTTAGCGCGGCCGAGGGTTTGTACGTGCACACGCGCGCCGCAGAATACTACGCGGTCTTGAGTCTCGAATCGCACCGGTACCGCGTGCAAATCGTCGGCGAGAACCTCGGCACGGTGCCCACTTACGTGAACGATGCATTAGCGCGCCACTGTATCCTTGGCATGCACGTCGGCCAATTCGGCGTAAACACGGACCGGTCACACGCGCTCGATCCGGTACCGGCACATACTGTGGCCACTCTCGACACTCACGATACCCCGACGTTCATGAGCTTTTGGACCGGCGCCGACATCGATGATCGACTCGCCTTGGCGCTGCTCAATGACGAGCAAGCGGTTCAGCAGCGTCAGTTGCGCGCAGCGCAGCGCGACGCGCTCTCGGGCTTTCTGCGCTCCACCGGCTACCTCGGCAATGATGACACTCCGGCGGCGATTCTCACAGCATGGCTATCCTATCTTGCCGCGAGCTCGGAGTTTTTGCTTATCAACCTGGAAGATCTTTGGCTTGAGGTTGCGCCGCAAAATGTGCCGGGCACCTGGGATGAGCGTCCCAATTGGCAGCGCAAAGCTTTCCCCACGATTGAGCAAACCCGTGGTATGCCGGCGGTTTTAGACATCCTCAAAACAATCGGCGACATCCGGACACGGATGAGTTAGAATTCTCAGATTAGTTTCCGCCCTTTATCGTTTGCGATGGGAAACCCTGCGTCCCGACGGGTGGAGGCGCTATGTTTGTCACCGCTGAATGCTTGAATCCACGGCGGACTAGGTTCGCTGGATTTCCGCTTGAACCATGCGGTAAGCCGGATGGGAGGACAGCGCTATCAACCGCCTGGAAAGCCGCATGAAGATCGCCATGATCGCCTCCGAAGTCACCCCGCTCGCTAAGACCGGCGGGCTTGCCGATGTGATCGGCACATTGACCGCGGCCTTGGAACGGCTCGGGCGTGAGATCTGCGTCATTGTCCCCGCATACCGTTCAGTGCTGCAAGGTGAATTCCCCGTGCGTGATACGGGCATCAGACTGTCGGCACCGGTTGCTGATCATGCAGTCGAAGCCACGATCCTTGAAGCTATCTTGGGCAAAGGAGTCCCGGTCTACTTGGTCCGAGCCGATCAGTACTTTGATCGCGAGTTTCTTTATGGCCCGACCGATGGCGACTATCCCGACAATGCCGAGCGATTTGTTTTTTTTAGCCGCGCCGCCCTCGAGTTTCTGCGCCACCAGCCTGTCGACCTGGTCCATTGCCACGACTGGCAAACCGCCTTGGCGGTTGTCTATCTCAAAACCCAACCCGCTCGGTATGCCGAAATCGATGCCACAAAAACCGTGTTTACGATCCACAATCTCGGCTTTCAGGGCATCTTCCCGCCGAGCGCCTGGTCGCTTCTCAATCTCGAGCCGCACTACTTTACGCCGCAGTCTCTCGAGTTTTACGGCAACGTCAATTTTCTCAAAGGCGCAGTGCTCTGCGCCAATAAGATCACGACCGTGAGTCCCTCGTACGCCCAGGAAATCATGGGAGCCGAGCAGGGTTTCGGACTTGAAGGCGTCTTACAGCAGCGGGCGGCGGATCTCGTCGGCATTCTCAATGGCGTCGACTATTATCGCTGGAATCCCTGGACGGACCCGTTCCTGGCCCACCACTACGGTGAACACAGCTTGGTCGTGAAACGTGATTGCAAGAAAGCTCTGCAACTGACAGTTGGCTTGCCTGACGAGAGCGATACGCCGCTGATCGCCATGATATCGCGCTTGACTTCGCAGAAAGGCTTTGACCTGGTTGAAAGCAGCTTCGACGCCCTGGTCGAGCGCGGCGTACAGTTCGCCGTGCTCGGCACCGGAGAACCGCGTATAGAACAGTTTTTGCGCGCAGCTGCCCAACGCTACCCCAAGCAGGTCGCGGTGGAGATCGGCTTCAACGAGGCCTTGGCGCATCAAATCGAGGCGGGCGCGGATTTATTCCTCATGCCGTCTCTCTACGAGCCGTGCGGCCTCAATCAGATGTACAGCCTAAAGTACGGTACGATCCCAATCGTCCGCGCAATTGGCGGGTTAAAAGACACCGTGGAAGACTATAACGCGGAAAGTCAAAGCGGTACCGGGTTTGTTTTTTCCCCTTACGATAGCGCGGCGATGATCGCAGCCATCGATCGCAGCCTCCTCGTGTATCGTGACAAGCAAGCCTGGACCGCGCTCCGGCAGCGCGCCATGGGGGCGGACTTTTCCTGGGACCGCTCGGCCAAGCTATACAGCAACTTGTACGAGCAACTCCTGCAGTAGAGAGGACAAAAAAGAGGTTCATGATGTACGTTTTGGGAGTCGTGCTGGCGGGCGGCCGGGGTGAACGCCTCTATCCTCTGACGCAGCACAGGGCCAAACCCGCGGTGCCGTTCGGCGGCAGGTATCGCATCATCGACTTTGTGCTGTCGAACTTCGTCAACTCCGGCATCTTGTCGATTTACGTCTTGACGCAATTCAAAGCCCAGTCGTTATTGGAGCATCTCGACCGCGGCTGGCGCACCAGCGATTTTCTCGGGGAACATTTCGTCACGCCGGTACCTGCGCAAATGCGCTCGGGGGAAGAATGGTACCAGGGCACCGCCGATTCGGTTTTCCAGAATTTATACCTACTCGAGCGCCATAGTCCAAAATTGGTGGCGGTGTTCGGCGCCGATCACATCTACCGCATGAACGTCCGGCAGATGATCGACGAGCACCAAAAAAAATCCGCCGACGTCACCGTCGCGGCCTTGCCGGTCAAGCTCGAAGAAGCATCGCAGTTCGGCGTCATAACTGTAGATGAGGATTGGCGCATTATCGATTTTGACGAAAAACCGCAGGCTCCCAGGCCCATTCCAGACGAGCCCAACTACGCTTTGGTCTCCATGGGAAACTATCTTTTTAACAACGAAACTCTGATCGCGGCGCTGAAGGCGGATGCGGCGAACCAAACGAGCAAGCACGATTTCGGCCGGGATATTTTGCCGGCGATGATTAAGAGCGACCGTATTTTTGCTTACGATTTCCGCAAGAATCGCGTACCAATCCCATCAAAAGGGGAAGAGCCGAGCTACTGGCGCGATCTCGGCACTCTCGATGCTTACTATGAGGCCAGCATGGACCTCTGCTCCATCGATCCGTCATTTAACCTCTACAACCGCAGTTGGCCGTTGCGCACCGTCGGGTACTCGGATCCTCCGGCAAAATTTGTCTTCGATTGGGCAGAGCGCCAGGGAATGGCGGTTAATTCCATCGTTGCGGAGGGGACGATCGTTAGCGGCAGCTCCGTGCACAACTGTGTCGTCGGTCGCAACGTACGGATCCACAGCTTCGGCCACATCGAAGATTCTGTCATCATGGATTGGGTTGAGATCGGCCGAAACTGCCGGATCCGTCGAGCTATTATCGACAAAGCCAACGTCATCCCGCCGGGCACCGAGATCGGTTACGACATAGCCAAGGACCGCGAGCGCTACACCGTCTCACCCAACGGGATCGTCGTATTGGGCCGCGGCCCGCGCAAGACGACTTGGATCATGACCAACCCTTAGGAACAGCGAGGAGTAAAGAGTGGGGAGTCAGAAGCAGTCAGGGGCCAGGAGCGCTTACTCCTTACTATTTACTGCTTACTCCTAACTATCTGTCCATGTCCCGGTACATCTGCATCCACGGCCATTTTTATCAGCCACCGCGGGAGAACCCGTGGCTCGAAGCCATCGAACTGCAAGATTCGGCGGCGCCCTACCACGATTGGAACGAGCGCATCACCAGGGAATGCTACGCTCCCAATGCGGTCTCGCGCATCCTCGATGATCGAGGTCAGATCGTCAAACTCGTCAACAATTACACCCGGATCAGCTTCAATTTCGGGCCGACCCTGCTCAACTGGCTCGAGGGAAATGCGCCCCACGTCTACGCGGCGATCCTCGATGCCGACCGGCAAAGCCAGGAACAGTTTTCCGGCCACGGCTCTGCGATGGCGCAAGCTTACAATCACATGATCATGCCGCTGGCGAACAGCCGCGATCGCGCCACACAGATTCTCTGGGGAATTCGCGATTTCGAGCATCGTTTCAAACGCACCCCCGAAGGCATGTGGTTGCCGGAAACGGCGGTGGATGTCGAAACGCTCGAATTGCTTGCCCGCTTCGGCGTTCGCTTTGTGGTCTTGGCACCCCACCAAGCTGCGCGGGTGCGGCCCATCGGCGAGTCGGCCTGGCGCGAGATGAACGGCGAGCAGGTTGATCCCACCCAGCCTTATCGGCAGCAGCTCCCGTCGGGAGATTCCATCGCCATATTTTTCTATGACGGCCCGATTGCGCGCGCCGTGGCGTTCGAGGGACTCCTTTCGCATGGGGAACGCTTCTTTGAACGGTTGACCGGCGCTTTCGGCGCCGCACTCGACCGGCCGCAACTCGTCCACATCGCCACCGACGGCGAAACCTATGGCCATCATCATCGCTTCGGCGACATGGCGCTCGCCTACGTGTTGGAGCAAATCGAAACGCGCGGCGTGGCGCGCTTGACCAATTACGGCGAATATTTGGCAAAACATCCACCGACGCACGAGGTCGAGATTGTCCAAAAGAGTTCCTGGAGCTGCATCCATGGCATTGACCGGTGGTGGAGCGATTGTGGCTGCAATACGGGTGCGAATCCCGGCTGGAACCAACAGTGGCGGACCCCGCTGCGCGATGCGCTCGATTGGCTGCGCGACTGCGCAGCGTCGACGTGGGAAAAAAAAGCGCACCAACTGCTCAAAGACCCCTGGCGGGCGCGCGACGACTACATTGAAGTGGTGCTCGACCGAACTGAAAAAACCATTGGGAATTTTTTCGCGCGTCATGCACTTCACGCTCTCAGCCCCGCGCAAACCACCACCGCGCTCAAGCTGCTCGAAATGCAGCGCAACGCCATGCTCATGTATACCAGCTGCGGCTGGTTTTTCGACGATGTCGCCGGCATTGAAACTGTCCAAATTTTGCGGTTTGCCGGACGCGCGGTGCAGTTGGCTCAAGAGCTTTTCGGCGATTCGTTGGAAGAACGATTCGTGCACCGCCTGGCGGCAGCGAAAAGCAACTCGGCGGAACCAGCAGACGGCGCGCGCATCTACGACCGCCGCGTTCGCCCCGCAAAAGTCGACTGGCACAAACTCGCCGCCCACTACGCGCTCAGCAATTTGTTCGAAGAATTTCCCGAGCGCGCGGCGCTGTATTGCTACGAAGCGCGCCTGACGGATTACCAGGCACTTCGCGCCGGCCGTGCCAAGCTGGGCGTTGGGCGGCTCGATTTACGTTCCACCATCACCCTGGAAACTGAAAAGCTGATGTTCGCCGCACTGCATCTTGGTGATCAAAACTTAAGCGGCAGTGTCGCCGAGTTCGTTACTGACGATGACTACCGGCAAATGGCTCAGATCATCGTAGAGCCCTTCACGCGCGCCGACCTGACGGCGGTGGTGCGCGAAATGGAGCGGCGATTCGGTAACTCGCATTATTCGCTGCGCTCGCTCTTTCGCGACGAGCAACGCAAGGTAGCCACGACCATTCTCGCCGCTAATTTGGCAGAGGCCGAAACCCTGTATCGCCAGATCTACGAGCCGCGCGCGCCTCTGCTGCGCTTTTTGACCGACCTGGGCATCCCGCTGCCGAGGGGCTTTTCCGCCGCAGCCGGCGTCGTGTTGAATACGCAACTGCGCGATGCCCTGGAGCAAACCCACATCGCACTCAAGCGCGTGATCGACCTCTTGGAAGCAGCGCGCTCCGAGGGTGTCACTTTGGAAACCGCGACCTTGGAGTTCACCTACCGTCAAACACTGGAACGTTTGGCCGCGGCGCTGGCGAACGAGCCTTCGTTG
>DATBMR010000265.1:0-11371 GCA_036554745.1 Binatia bacterium | reverse complement strand
ACGCTACGCGTCTTGTCCGGTGTTGATTGTTAAATAGTCAAGTAAAAGGCGGGCAAAACTAAAGAAGTGCAAACCAAGGTCTCTTGCGCTTCTGACACCGACAGCGCGCAACGTCGGATCGGTGACGAAATCGATGATGTTCGGCTTGATCCTTCAGCATTTAGGAACCTTCTCCACAGGCGCCGCGCGGCCAGAATCCGAGAACTAAGAATTAAGTTGCTGCAAAGTTTGCATATATGCCAACAAATCAGCACGGAATTCGTCAGCGTGTGTAAGCCATAAATTCTGCAAGTCGTTTGTTTTTTAGCGTCTCCGACGAGCGCGGGACTGCGATCAAATTGGCCCCTCTATTGCTTACTATTCTTATTGAAAAGTGGGAGTGGGGGGGGAGCCAAAAATCTGGACGGAAGGGAGGTAAATTTCCATGAAGACCAGAATCGGAATCGTAGCATTGCTTCTCCTCGTTGGCCTCACATCAAGTTGCGCGACAGCGACGCCGCTTGCCGAATTCGAAGAAGAGTCGGTTGGTGTCATGAGCCCGGAAGAGAAGGCTGACTTAGAAAAGGAGCGGCGTCTACAAGAGAAGATCGAATGGAGCCATTATATCGACTAGATCCAGTAAACCCTTTAGCAGCAGCCGAGACAGACGGGCATCGACGTCCAGTTTCGATGCCCTATCTATCTCCCCCTTCACTGGACAGGAAACAGTTGCGTTAATTAGATGAATGAATCTGCAGAAAGGCTAGGGCTAGTGAACACTCAGTCCCACGATTTGCATGTTTGCCCGTTCTGCATGCAAAGCTTTCTCCGGGCAATCGATAAGGTCATCCACTTGGCGATCGGCTGCAAGGAGAGGGCGTATCACCGAAATATATTGTTTATTCCTCGAAGGATTCGAGCGGCGAGTCCTTGGCGAAATTACCCTTGACCAACTGACTGCTTACTGATCACATGCGGCCTCTTCCGGCTAGGCACTCTATTAGCGTTTGGACTCGTAACGAGCTGTTTAGGCCGGCGAACAAGTAGGGTGCGCTGCTCTGGAGCGGCTTGGATCGATTACAAAATTCCGGCTCAAGGCACTTCGACCAATTAGAAACGGATAAATCATTTCCGACCGATCTTTCAGCGTGACGGGCGTCCGAAAGAGCTTCGAACCGAGACAGATTGATATTTCTACGACAGGCCTGCTCTCAGTACCCATCGCAGTCTGGATGTTCCGCCACTCAACGACCGGAAGTTGAAGTTGCAGGTCCCCGTACCGTTTTCCTAGCTTAAAGGCGGCTACATTATTCCGCACAACAACACCTTGAGCATCAAGCGACGATAAATCGGCACCGGTATCGATCCGTGCTGGAAACCTAACGCCCCATGGGCTGAGAATGACGTCCTCAACCACTCCGATGGTAATCTTTGCGGATTCGACGCGTGAGACGGACTCCTGGGCTTGGACTGGCTCTAAGCGGGATATCGCGAAAAGAACGATCAGACAAAACAATTTTGCAAATGCATTGCGCATGAAACAAAGATTACCACTCCATTGGATGAAATCCAACATTGAAGCGAGGAGAGAGAATTAGTTTTACCGCCCGGGATTCTTTTATAGTCGGTTCGCGGACCGTGCGGATTGTGCTTCACACCTCATTGCTGGCCTTCGACATCTCGCTCATTGTGATCGGTAGCTGTATCGGTTGCTGGTTGCTGGCGCGCTCCCACGGCCAAGGGCGAACGTCGCGCTCTACTTTCCGAAATCCCAAGCTCCCTCAGTATTCTAGGCAACCCTTCGGCTAACGACCGCCTTTGCTGAACCAACCGCGATGATCGATCTCGTGCGTGAATCGTCCAAGGTTGTTTTCCGCCGCAGCACGTGTGCCGGGTCGGTGTCCATATTTTGTGCTTGTGAGGGAGAAAGTCGTTGAATTTCCGCAAGCGTCCGCGGGGATTTGGTCAAGTAAGTGGCCGGCTAAACTCCCCTCTCCAGGCTCCAGTGTGTCTTTCCCTGAGTTGATGGCTAATTCAACCTAGCCTACGAGGCGAATGCGCGCGTCGACAATCCGGCAGCCGCGTCCCGGCGGCAACGCGATCACCGGATTCATATCCAATTCGGCGATTGCCGGGACTTCTTCAACGAGCCTGGCGACGCGCAGGAGCAAATCCTCGATGGCGGCAAGATCGCCGGGCGGATGCCCCCGGTACCCTTCGAGGAGTCGATACCCTTTGATGCTTCGAACCATATCCGCGGCGTCTCGATCGGTGATCGGCGTGACACGAAAAGAAACGTCCTTAAGAATCTCGACATGGATACCGCCGAGACCGAAGCCGATCAACGGACCGAACAGCGGGTCCTGCGTTACGCCGACCATGACTTCGACACCGTCCGATATCATGCGCTGCACTAAAACACCTTCCATTTCCTCAAGCTTGCCCTCGGCGGCGAGCCGTTGTTGGACTGTATTGAAAGCTTGTTTAACGGCATCTTCGTTGGCGAGGTTTAGGCGAACGCCGCCGATTTCGGTTTTATGCACGATGGTGCGAGAAGCAAGCTTCAGCGCCACTGGAAAACCAATCTCGGCTGCCATCCTGGCCGCTGCTTCGGCGTCACGACAAATGCCACCGGGGGCCAGCGGTAGGGCGAAGGCGGCGAGTACGTTGCGGGTATCCTCTCCGGATAACCAAGATGCGCCATGTTGCCCGCGCGCCTGCTCGCAAATTGCGCGCGCTTCTGCGGGGCGAATGTCGTCGAAGTCGGGGATGATGCCCTCCGGCTGATCACGCCACTCTGCGTAGCGCGCCAGCTTGCCCAGCACCCGCGCCGCGTTTTCCGGAAAAGCATAGTTGGGCAGTTTCACGGCTCGGATCTTCGTGGTCGGCGCGGCATTTTGTTCGCTACCCATGATGCAGGTGAGCACCGGCTTACTGTGACCGCCCTTCACTTGGGCGTTGCGGGCGGCCTTCTGGACGTTGCGCGCAATCGCGGCGGTGTCGGCAAGACCGACGTGGATCGTCAGCACGATGAGCGCATCCACTTCGGCAGCGCCGAGCAGGATTTCCGTGGCGCGGCGAAAATCATCGGCGCTGGCTGATGCGATCATGTCGACCGGATTAGCGACGCTCGCCGTGCTTGGCAGGAATTCCTGCAAGCGGCGTCGGGTTTTTTCGCCGAGTTCCTGAACGATGGCTCCATGTGCTTCACAGGCATCGGCGCAGAGGATCCCGAGGCCGCCCGCGTTGGTCAGAATCGCAACGCGCCGACCTGCGGGTAACGGCTGACTACTGAGTGCCGCGGCGAGATCGAACATTTCGTCGAGGGTCTCCGCACGGATCACTCCGGTCTGGCGAAACAACGCATCCACGGCGACGTCATCGGCAGCGAGAGCCGCCGTATGTGAACCAGCGGCGCGGCGTCCGGCGCCAGTTCTACCGGCCTTGACGGCAACAACCGGTTTGACGCGGGCGACGCGCCGGGCGATGCGCGCAAAACGGCGCGGGTTTCCGAACGACTCCAGGTACAGCAAGATGACCTTGGTGCGCTCGTCTTCTTCCCAATACTGGAGAAGATCGTTGCCGGAAATATCGGCTTTGTTGCCGACGCTGACGAAGCTCGAAAGGCCCAGGCCGCGGTCGCGAGCGAGACCAATCATGGCCAATCCCAAAGCGCCGCTTTGCGAGCAAAAAGCGACGTTCCCCACGGGCGGAAACTCCGGCGCGAATGAGGCGTTTAATGCGACCGCCGGATCGGTATTGATCAGCCCCAGACAATTGGGGCCGACCATCCGCATGCCGTAGCCGCGAATCTTTTCGAGCAGCTGTTGTTGGCGTGCGCGTCCTTCGACCCCAATCTCCGCAAATCCTGCGGTAATGACGATCGCAGCGTGGACTTGCCGTGCGGCGCATTGGTCGATGACGCCGCTGACTGCTTCCGATGGCACAGCAATCACGACCAGGTCGGGAGCTTCCGGCAGGGCGTCCACGCCGGGATAAGCACGCAAGGAACCGATGGTGTCGGCTTTGGGGTTCACCGGATAAACCGAACCTTTATAGCCGCCGCCCACGATGGCGTTCAATATCCTGGTGCCGATGTTGTTGGGGTTGCGCGACGCCCCCACCACCGCGACCGAGCGCGGCCGAAAAAACGGGCGAAGCGACGCATTAGTGGCGACCCGATCGCGCCAGTCCGCCTTGGCTACGCTGGTCTCGCTGGCAACAACCGAGAGATCGATCTCGACGCTGCCATGGTCGATGTGCGAGCGACATTCGAATCCGGATTCACTGAACAGATCGAGCATTGGCTTATTCTCCGCCATGGTGACGGCCCAGAAGCGGCGAAAACCGTTGCCCACTGCCAGGAGGGCAAGCCTTTCCAATAACAGGGTGCCAATCCCTTTGCCCTGGAACTCGTCATCCACGGCCATCGCCACTTCCGCGCTACTTTCATCGCGGGCGGCGTAAGTGCCGACAGCGATGATGCGCGTGGCCGTGCCGGACCGACGGGTGACGACAAGCGTCAGGCGTACGCGCGGATTGGACGAATCACAAAAGGATTGAATGAGTTCGTCCCTCGGCGTCGTAAGCGCGAAGAATCGAAGGCGTTTGGATTCCGGAGAGAGCGCCAAAAAAAATTTTTTCACAGCGCCGTGATCGTCCGCTTGGCTCACGCGAATCGTTGCCGTGCTGCCGTCGCGCAGGATAAGGCGACCCGATTGTGGCGCATCCTGGTAAGGTGTGGGAATGTAGCGTGGACGTACGGACTCCATACCTCTTTACTAGGCTGTTCAGCTGGCGATTTTCAAGAAACAGAATCGGATTACTTTCGATTTCACAATCCAAATTGTCGGAGGAGGAGTCCCCCGCGAGAGGGTGCGCCAATCCACCCCATCAAGGAACGGTCAAAGGCTTTCCTCCGGGTTATGTGTTGTGCCTCGGTGAAAACTCGGTTTTCTGTCAATTCACCGTGTCAATTTATGACACCGTAAACGAGCTGAAGCGTTCCCAACAGGTAGTATGGCGGCTTCAACGCCCGACAAAACACAAACTTACGTGCTTGGCACGGACTCTGCTTTGGAAACCGTGTGATGTCCTACAAGATTTTAGTCGTCGAGGATAACACGGACTGCCGCGAGCTTTTTGCCGTGCTGATTCGTCATTTGGGTTTTCAGGTCATCGAGGCGGACGATGGTGAAATTGGGGTGCAAAAGGCCTTAACCGAGAAACCCGATTTGATTTTCATGGATATCAGCATGCCGAACATGAGCGGGATCAAGGCGACCACCTGCTTACGTGAGAGCGCGGCTACGAAGGATATTCCGATTATTGTATGCACTGCATGGATGTCGCAGCAGCACAAGGAAGCCGCTCTTCAAGGGGGCGCTCACGCGGTGCTCACCAAACCTGTTTCGCTGACCGAGCTGCAAAATGTCTTGTTGCGTTTTCTGCCCCTGCCGAAAGAGAAGCTCAAAATGCACTGAGTTGCGCCGCGAACGTCGCGCTGATCTTACCAAGCGCTTCACCCATCGGTTGCTGACGTTTTAACCGACAGTTTGTTTAATGACATCGACTGCGCGATCTCGGAACGCGTGTTGCCGCGATCCGCTGTTGACAATCCTTTGGCGGATCGGATAGTCGTTAACTCGAACAACCATGGAAATGTGCGGCGCTTGCAGTGGTTTGCCGATCGCGCTGACCCGCAGCCGCGGGAATCTCAGGAGGGCGACTCATGAAATCACATGAATGGCGGGGGAAACTGGGCGACTGTGTACGCGATCTGTTTCAATCGCCGGAAATGGAACATTTTTATTCCATCCCACTAACCCAAAAGCGTGGGCAGATCTATCTGTTGCAACTAAGCCTTTACGTGCGCCAGCGGAGAAATTTCTGGCCGCAGGTGGCGGCCAATTGTCCGGAGTTCGAGGTCAAACAGCGCATCATGGAACATGAACACGAAGAGCTGGTCGAGGATGAGCATTCGAAGCATGGCCATCTCGATTTGATTTTTCGCCAAGCCAAAGAACTCGGTTTAAGCGCCGAAGATGTGCTGCGGGCGGAACCGCTGCCGACGACCAAGGCGGCGATCTACGGCTGGTTCTGGCTCGCCCGCCACCGGCCGTGGCAGGAGGCGATCGCCGCATCTACGATCGCCGAGTGGACCAATGACGACCGGCTATTGGGCGATCTCGGCGGCGGCAATTGCACGCGCTTGTATAAAATCTGGAAGCGCGACTTGAATTTTACCGACGCCCAGATGCCGAACTTCACGGCTCACAGCAAGGCCGACGTAAAGCATTCCGATATGTTCATTGACGTGCTGGAAAAATATGTCGTGCCCGGGCGCGAACAAGACGTGCTCGATACCGCCAAGGAATCGATGGATCTCCATCGCGCCTACTTCGGCGGCATGGCACACGCGATGGCGCACGCAGCGTAACTTGGCCGCGGGAGGAGCCGATGAAGCTTGAAGAGCTCGATAGCCATTTAGAGAAAAGACAGCTGTCGGGATTCTGGCGCACGCGGGTGCCGGGGCATACGCCTGAGGCGCCCTATTTGTGGAAGTGGGCGCCGCTGCTCGACGGCTTACTCAAGGCCAGCGAGACCATCGGCATTGACCAGGCCGAACGCCGGGCCATCCGGCTGGTGAGCCCGCACATGCCGAGCAAGTCGACCTCGCATACCCTGCAAGTGACGTTTTCGATCGTCAACCCCGGCGAAGTGGCGCGCGCACATCGGCACAACATGGCGGCGATCCGGTTTGTCGTGCAAGGCCGGGGCGCCTACACCGCTGTGGCGGGCGAAAAATTTTATATGGAAGAAGGCGACCTCATTTTGACGCCCAACTGGACCTGGCACGATCACCACAACGAATCTGACGATCCGATCATCTGGCTCGACGGCCTGGACGGGCCGCTGATCCAGTCATTGAACATTCTATTCTTCGAAGAGTTGGGCGCTGCCGAGCAACCGATCACCCGGCAAACCGGGGAGTCGCTCAGCCGGTTGGGATTTGCACGGGTGCCGAAAATGGACGAGAGTCTCAGGCGTGGCATGCCGTTCCGTTATGCATGGAAGGAGACCCATGCAGCGCTGCGCGCACTCGGCGAGCATGACCACGACCCGCACGACGGCCGGCTGCTGCGCTATGTCAATCCGGTGACCAGCGGCTACACCTATCCGACCATGTCCTGCGAGATTCAGCTCTTCAAAGGCAAGGAGTCGACTCGACCGCACCGGCATACCAGCACGGCGATCTACCATGTGGTCCGCGGCCAAGGGCGCACCCGGGTCGGCGAAGGCTACCT
Source organism: Binatia bacterium (assembly GCA_036554745.1). GTDB lineage: Bacteria > Desulfobacterota > Binatia > UBA9968 > UBA9968 > DP-20. The sequence continues at coordinate 4,085 of DATBMR010000265.1, read as the reverse complement.
CGAGTGGAGTAAAGGCGACAGTTTCGTGGTTCCGCTGTGGCAGTGGCATGCCCACGAGAATGTCTCCAACGATGAGGCGGTGCTTTTTTCAATCAACGATCGTCCGGTAATGGAGTCCTTGCAGCTGTACCGGGAAGAAGCAGAAAATTAGCTTCGCTTGCGGCAGCTGACAGTCTGAACCTTCGATGGCGTCTCCGATTAAAATCAGACTGGCAAGCCGCGCCTACGATGGTGTGCTGCCGGTCCTGCGCGGCCAGATGAAAATTCCCGGCTTCGAATTTGACATCACCGAAACCGAAGACGTGCCCGGGATGTTTGCCGGCATGTTTAAGGGACAATTCGATGTCGCCGAAATGTCGCTCGGCGAACTGATCTATTACACCTCGCGCAACAAAGCCAACTTTATCGCCGTGCCGGTCTTTCCGTCGCGCATGTTTCGCCACGGCTTCATCTTCATCCGCAAGGATTCCGCCGTTGACGGACCAGCGGACTTGAACGGCAGGAAAATCGGGTTTCTTCGTTGGGTGCAGACGGCGGCAATTTGGATGCGCGGCATGCTGGTCGACGAATACGGCGTGTCGGCGAAAAATTCGGAGTGGTACGTCGCCGCGATGCACCATTGGGACGATCAGGACCCCGGCGCGACCGTGGAGCCGCGGGATGGGTCCGTGATCCGGATGATCCAAAACAGCGGCCGGAGCACCACCGAGCGCGCTTGTCGGGCGCTGCTTGACCGGCAGGTCGATGCTTTAGGCGTGACCGAATCGCAGCTCGTGACTTTGCTCGCCGACAACTCGGTGAGGCGATTATTCGAAAACTCACGCGAGGTCGAAGCTAACTATTTTCACAAGACAAAAATTCTGCCGATCATGCATGTGCTCGCGCTGCAAAAGCGAGTCGTCGAAAGTCATCCGGATCTGCCGGAAAAGCTCTTTCGCCTTTATGCTGACGCAAAACGGTGGGCGCAGTGCTGGCGGCGCGGCATCCCGAGCTTAGTCGAAGCGTGGCCGAACCACTATTTGGCCGAAGAACAGAAAATTTTTGAGAGCGACCCCTGGGCTTACGGCCTGGAGGCGAATCGACACGTGCTCGAAAAGTTCCTGGTTTATTGCGACGCCCAGGGCATCACCGGCCGCAAGCTCGCCGCCGAGGAAATTTTTTGCCCGAGCACGATCAAGCTCGCCGAGTAAATTCCGCCAGCGAGCGAAGGGAGACTTTCATGGCGACCGCCGCTGCCGTTAAGTCGGAACAAACCTACGATTGTGATCTGCGCGCCTGGCTTAAAGAAGTGAAGCGCCTCGAACAACTCGAGCAAATCTCCGGTGCGCACTGGGATCTCGAAATCGGCGCCCTTACGGAAATCATCCTCGAAAGAATCTCCACTCCGCCGGCAGTGATGTTCGATAACGTTCCCGGTTTCGATCCCGGCCGCCGCGTGCTGGCCAATATGCTTGAAACATTGGAACGGACGGCGCTGACGCTCAAGCTGCCGCTCGATTTGAAGACCATTCCATTGATTAACGCTTTGCGCGCGCGCTTGCGCGCGATGCAACCGATCAAAGCCAACGTAGTGTCCAACGGCCCGGTATTCGAGAACATCGAGCGCGGCGACCAAGTTGACTTGATGAAATTTCCCGCGCCGCGGTGGCACGCCGGCGACGGCGAACGCTATTTGGGTACCGCGCATCTGGTGGTCACGCGCGATCCCGAAACCGGAGTTGAAAATGTCGGCTGCTACCGCGTCATGCTGCAGGACAAGAATAAGGTCGGGCTCTACATCTCCCCGGGCAAACACGGCAAGATGCACTACGAAAAGGCCATGAAGGCCGGCAAAACGTTTCCTGTCGCCATTGCCTTCGGCCAGCATCCGCTACTTTTCATCGCCGCATCGCAAGCGGTCCCGTTCGGCGTCAATGAATATGACTGGGCCGGCGGGCTCATTGGCCAGGCGATCGACGTGATCGAGGGGCCAATTACGGGGTTGCATTTTCCGGCTCACGCCGAATTCGTCATAGAAGGCGAAATCGTTCCCGGCGAGTCCATGCAGGAAGGTCCATTTGGCGAATGGCCGGGCTATTACGCCAGCGCGCAACGCGCTGAGCCGTTCGTCCGCGTCAAAGCGCTCTATCATCGTAACGATCCGATCATCTGTGGCGCGGCGCCATTTAAACCGACAATTCATGGCATGTACCGCTCCTGTCTGCGTGCCGCCACCGTGTGGAATGGCATGGAGCAGGCGGGTGTGCCGGACATTAAAGGAGTCTATTTGCCGCCGCCGGCGCAGCGCTTCATGATCGTCGTGGCGATCAAGCAGAGATACCCGGGGCATGCGAAACAAGCGGCGCTGATCGCGTGCCAATGCCACGCCGGCGCGTACTTGGGCCGCTACGTTGTCGTCGTCGATGACGATATCGACATCACCAACACCAACGAAGTGCTTTGGGCGATTGCGACGCGTTCGGATCCCGCGACTTCGATCGATATCCTGCGCCGCACATGGAGCGGCCCGCTCGACCCGATCATCCCGCCGGGACAAAAGGGGCACAATTCGCGCATGATCATCGAAGCGGTGCGGCCATGGGAGTGGCGCGACAAGTTTCCCGCCACAAGTGCGATCAGCGATGAGACGCGCAGCATGTATTCCGAGAAGTGGGAGAAACGGCTGGCGCAGGTTCAGGCGCGCCATTCAAACGGCCGGACGACCGAAGATTAGCCCGGGTGTTATGCGGTAAATGCGACAATCTGTGACCGAAGGTGACCCTGGAACGAGGAAGCCACCGAACGCGAATGCTCATCCTTGGGTCCGACGATGCCCTTGACCGGTTGACTGCACTCGCGCATAAGGCGGATCACTTTTTGTTTCGGCAGCTGCCAGTCGTTTTGTAGGTAGCACCATCCGGGTGGCTGCGGCAAGTGAAGCTTGCGCGGTTTTTGGCTCCCGGTTCGCGTGTCTTTGCCGGAGTGACGGCCCGCAGGCAAATCCCTTGGCCACTAAGGCGATGCCAAAAACTGCACTGACCGGCCAATTTTGTCCAGCCTCGGTCTCCCACCGCGCTAATGCGCCGTCAGCTGCATTTTTTCAACTAACCGCGGAAAATATCGGGAGAATCGGGCCGTATGGGATGCCAGCGCGAATGCAGTGCGCGTTTGGCATAAGACATGCGTTGCGACACCACCGGTAGGTCCAAAGCAGCTATCTTTGATAAAAAGGAGAAATTACCGGATGGAAGAAATAATGACTCCCTCAGAAGTCGCGGCACTGCTTAAAATACATCTCAAGACAGTTTATAAATTGGCTGAAAAAGGTGTCATTCCCGGTAACCGCATCGGCCGTAGCTGGCGGTTCAGTCGGAGCGACGTGCTCGAGCTGGTTTCTACCAAGTCCATGAACTTGTCCGACAACGACGAAGGAAACATGCGTATTGCGGCGAACGGCACCAAATAAGTCAAGCGGCGACTAAGTGGCGGATCTGGATCCGATCAGACAACTCCAACATCTGCTCGACGATCCCGGCAAAGTGCTCGAAAAAATTTCGAGCATCCGGTCGGCTCTCGACGCAATCAAAGCATCAGAGCCGGCGCCTATGAGTGTAACCCGAATCGCACCACCCGCGAGTCCCGTCAAGACACCTTCGGGAAGCGAAGAACGTCCATTTGATCGGTTGCTGCAGACGTTGCGCGACATGCAATTGCGGATCGAGGAGCAATTGCGCCCGCTGATGGTGCAAACTGTTCAAGCGGAAACAGACTACTTGCACCGCCAAGCGGAACAGAATCGTGACGCGCTAGAAGAATGCCGGGCGCGCATCGATCGATCGATCGCGGCTTGTTTCGAACGGATCGATGAGTCGCGCCAGACTTATGCCGAACTAACGCGGCTTAATCGGCGTCTCGCCGAGCTTGGCGCTTCTGCCGAATCGTTGCCCGATCATACCTACTCAACGAACCCAGACGAAATGATCTACGCTCGTCTCGAGAAGCTGCGACTGCAAGGCAAGCTTTAGCTGCTCACAACCTTCTGCCCTAGCCGTGTTCATGCCGCTGAGCGTGTCATCGGTGGCGAAGATCCTTCAAAGCTTCGCTGA
>DATBMR010000264.1:0-9612 GCA_036554745.1 Binatia bacterium | reverse complement strand
GACAAAAGTCCATCACGGCTGGAGCAGCAAGATGAAACTGCGTCCCGAGTCAAGGAGCGCTCGAACTCAACCACCGTTTCGATAGGGGCCACGGTTAAAGAACTCGATCGGCGCAGCTATTTTCACAAGGAGGAGTTCTTATGGCGAAGGCAATCGGAATAGACCTGGGAACCACCAATTCTGTGGTCGCGGTGATGGAGGGCGGGAAGCCCAGCGTCATCATCAACAGCGAGGGTAGCCGTTTGACGCCATCGGTCGTTGGCTACACCAAAAGCGGCGAGCGACTGGTGGGGCAAATCGCCAAACGCCAGGCGGTGCTCAATGCCGAGAATACCATCTACTCCGCCAAGCGGTTTATCGGTCGGCGTTACTCCGAAGTGCAATCAGAGATCCATAACGTACCTTACAAAGTGGTGTCCGGGCCGAACGACGCGGTGCGCTTCGAGATCATGGGCAAGCAGTACGCGCCAGAGGAAATCTCCGCATCGGTCCTGCGCAAGCTGGCCGACGACGCGGGGAAGTACCTCGGGGAGAAAACCACGGACGCCGTGATTACCGTGCCGGCTTATTTCAACGACGCTCAGCGACAGGCAACGAAAGATGCCGGCAAAATCGCCGGACTGAATGTCCTACGCATTATCAATGAGCCGACGGCGGCGGCGCTCGCTTACGGGCTCGACAAGAAAAAAAATGAGACTGTACTGGTCTTCGATCTCGGCGGCGGCACCTTTGATGTCTCGATTCTCGACGTAGGCGACGGCGTCTTCGAAGTCCAAGCGACCGCCGGCGATACCCATCTAGGCGGTGACGACTTCGACAAACGGGTGGTGGACTGGATGGCGCAGGAGTTTCAGCGCGACCAGGGCATCGATCTGCGCAGAGACCGCCAAGCGCTGCAACGCTTAACCGAAGCCGCTGAGAAGGCGAAAATCGAGCTATCCAGTGCCGTTGAGACGACCATTAGCTTGCCGTTCATTACCGCGGACGCGTCAGGTCCGAAGCATCTCGAGATGAAATTGACGCGCGCGAAATTTGAACAGCTGACCGCCGATCTGGTCGATCGCTGCGCCGGACCGATCAAGCAGGCGTTAGCTGACGCCAAAATCACCGAGCGGGACATCGATGAGGTCATTCTGGTCGGCGGCTCGACCCGCATCCCGGCGGTCCAGGCTTTGGTGCGGCGTCTCACCGCCGGCAAGGAGCCGAACCAGAGCGTCAATCCGGACGAGGTTGTCGCGATCGGCGCCGCGATTCAGGCCGGGGTCCTCGCTGGAGAAGTGGAGAACGTGGTGCTGCTCGACGTGACGCCGCTTTCCCTCGGCGTGGAGACATTGGGGGGTGTGATGACCAAGCTGGTCGAACGCAACACAACGATTCCCGTACGCAAGTCGGAGACCTTTTCCACGGCTGAGGATAATCAATCTGCCGTGGACATCCATGTCTTGCAAGGTGAACGCGAGCTGGCGCGCGATAACCGTACGCTCGGTAATTTCCGCCTCGAGGGGATCCGTCCCGGCCCGCGCGGCATGCCCCAGATCGAAGTGAGCTTTGATATTGACGCCAACGGGATTTTGACCGCAACGGCGAGGGACAAGGATACCGGTAAAGAGCAGAAGATCACGATCACCGGATCGACGCAGCTCGCCAAGGACGATATCGACCGCATGGTCGCCGATGCGCAGAGCCATGCCGAAGAGGACCGACGGCGGCGCGAGGAAATCGAGGCGCGAAATACCGCGGACACAATGGCGTACCAGGTTGAGCGACAGCTGCGCGAATTGGGCGACCGCGTGCCGCTGAACGAAAAAGCACGCGCCGAGCAATTGATTAACGAGATCCGGCAACTGGTGAAGAACGACTCCTCGGATAGCGCGCGGCTGCGGCAGTTGACGAGCGACCTCCAACAAGTCGGTTACGGCCTCAGCGCAGCGGGCGCGCAGCCGGGTGAGACCGGTGGCCGCGGGGAGAGCGACCGGAAACGACCGGGCGGCGACGATGACGTCATTGATGCGGAGTTCAAGGAAACCTAATGGAGAAAAGAGCGGAGTGGTGGAGTACTGAAGTGGAGCGACTCCAATAAGCTGTTCTCAACTTAGGTGATGCATGGAAGAAGCGGGCAAGAAACCAGCGAACCATGAGAGTCGAACGGAATACGAGAGCGGTGACTTTAACGCGGTCGGGGAAGTCGAGCGGCTGAGGGAAGAATTGCGGCGCGAGCATGACAAGCTGGTGCGTGCGCTCGCCGACTTCGACAACTACCGCCGTCGTGTCGAACGTGAGCGCGCGAGCGCGGCGCGCAGCGGCAAGCGCGAAATGATCCTCCGGTTGCTCGATGTGCTCGACGACTTTGATCGCGCGCTGGGCCAGGTGGAAGGCGCAGCGGCCTCAGCATTTGTGACGGGTGTACAGGTGCTCCATCGAAAATTGCTCGGTGTGCTCGAATCGGAAGGTATTGAAGCGATGGAAAGCCTGGGCGCAAGTTTTGATCCGCGGTATCACGATGCGATCGGCACGGTGGAGAGCGACGAGCTTGAGCCGGGCGCAATCGCCGAAGAGTTGCAGCGCGGCTATCGCTGGGGCGATGACGTGATCAGACCGGCGCGCGTGCGCGTGGCGCAGTGAACGGAAGATCCTAGATTTGGCTTCTCGGAACCGGGGGTCCGATCGGCTCAAGGGCCAAGAACCGAAAACTGGCGAAACATGGCCGTTCAATTCAGAGACTACTATGAAGTTCTGGGGCTGAATCGAAATGCGACCGAGAGCGAGATCCGCTCGGCCTATCGCAAACTTGCGCGTAAATACCACCCCGATGTCAATCCCAAAGACAAGTCTGCCGAAGAGAAATTCAAAGAGGTCAACGAGGCCTATGAGGTCCTCTCCGATGCCGAGAAGCGTAAGCGCTACGACGAGCTAGGGCCGAACTGGAAGTCCGGCCAGGAATTCCGCCCGCCGCCGGGGTGGCAGGACGTAGAGTTCGGCGACGTTTTCGGCGGTGGCAGTCCTGGCGGTTTCAGTGATTTTTTCGAGACTCTGTTCGGCGGCCGACGTGGTACCGGGCGGGCCCGAGCCGGTCCCGGCTTCGCCATGCGTGGAAGCGATATCGAGGCCGAGATCGAGTTGATGCTCGAAGAGGCCCATCGCGGCGCTGCGCGGAGCATCAGCTTGCAGCGCACGGAGGCGTGTCCTGATTGTCGCGGCACCGGGTCGAAAGACGGAACGACCCCGTGTCCGACTTGCCGTGGCGCGGGCGCGGTGGCGCGCCCAAAAACACTTACGGTGACGATCCCGGCAGGCGTACGAGACGGTTCCGTAATTCGACTCGCGGGACAAGGCCAAGCTGGCGCAGGTGTTGGTGCAGCTGGTGACCTTTTCCTCCGCGTACGCTTCCAACCGCATCGCTTGTTCGACCTGACCGGTACGGACGACGTCCAAGTCGAGTTGCCGGTGACTCCGTGGGAAGCCGCGCTCGGCGCCAAGGTTTCGGTCCCGACACTCGAAGGCCCGGTCGAAGTGACGATCCCCGCCGGAACACAGGGAGGGCAACGGCTGAGGCTCCGCGGCCAGGGATTGAATCGACGAGGAGGCGGGCGCGGCGATCAGTACGCCAAGCTAAAGATCGTCAATCCGCCGAGGCTTACTCCCAACGAGCGCGAGCTTTTTGAAAGACTGCGAAATGAGTCGCGCTTCAACGCGCGCGAACTGATGCCCAATCGATAGCCATGAGGTACGAAATCGTCTTTTACCGTTCCGCTGACCGTCAACTTACGGTGGAAGCGCTCGCCGAGCGCGCCGGGATGCATCCGGCGATGGTCGAGCGCTTTGTCGCGTGCGGCTTGCTCGAGCCGAGCGCCCGCGAGGGCGACCGCTTGTTTTTCGACGCGGCCGCGGTGCCCAGGTTGCGCACGATCAGACGCCTCCGGGAAAATCTCGGGATCAATGTCGCAGGAGTTGCGGTGATTCTCGATCTGCTCGAAAAGCTGCAAGCGCTCCAGCGCGAGAACGAGTTGCAGCGAAGCAAACTCGAGCGATTGTAGATTCCGAGTTCGGTTCTGGACACGGCGAGAGTTTAGGGTTCAGTGACGGAGGGCGCGATGGATATCAACCGGTTCACTCAGAGATCTCAAGAAGCGCTGAGTGCGGCGCATAGCATGGCCGCACAAAACGGGCACCAGCAGGTCGACGTTGAGCATTTGCTTGCGGCGCTGCTCGCACAAGAAGGGGGCTTGGCGACGTCGATCTTCAGCAAAGCGGACGTTGACCTCGAAAACTTCCGGCGCCGTGTCGAGCAGGAGATCGAGCGCATACCGCGGATCTCGGGAGCCGCTGCAGCGGACCAGATCTACATCACGGGACGTTTAACCCGGTTGCTCGCTCAGGCGGAAGAAGAAGCAAAAAAACTGAGGGACGATTATGTCTCGGTGGAGCACCTGCTGCTGGCGATGAGTGAGGACGGCGGCGCCACCGGTCGTCTGCTCAAGGAATCCGGCATTACGCGCGAGAAACTTGCGTCGGTGCTAAAAACGATCCGCGGGCACCAGCGGGTGACCTCGCAAAATCCCGAAGCGACTTACGAGGCGCTCGGCCGCTACGGTCGGGATCTTACCCAATTTGCCCGGCAGGGCAAGCTCGATCCGGTGATCGGCCGGGATGATGAAATTCGCCGGCTGATTCAGGTGCTTTCCCGGCGCACCAAGAACAATCCGGTGCTGATCGGCGATCCCGGGGTCGGAAAAACCGCCATCGTCGAAGGATTGGCTCAGCGGGTCGTCCGCGGCGATGTGCCGGAGAGCTTGAAGAACAAGCGCGTGATCGTGCTCGACATGGGCGCGCTGATCGCCGGTGCCAAATACCGCGGCGAATTCGAAGAGCGGCTCAAGGCGGTATTGAAAGATGTGCAGCAATCGGAGGGAGAGGTCATCCTGTTTATCGACGAGCTTCACACCGTGGTGGGAGCGGGCGCCGCCGAGGGCGCAATGGATGCGTCGAACCTGCTCAAGCCGATGCTGGCGCGCGGCGAACTGCGCTGCATCGGTGCCACCACCCTGGATGAGTATCGCAAGCACGTCGAGAAAGACCGCGCGCTGGAGCGACGTTTTCAGCCAATCGTCGTCGACCAGCCGAGCGTCGAAGACACAATTTCGATCTTGCGCGGGCTGCGCGAACGTTACGAAGTGCACCACGGCGTGCGCATCAAGGATGCAGCCCTAGTGAGCGCGGCGGTGTTGTCGCACCGTTACATCACCGATCGGTTCTTGCCCGATAAGGCGATCGATCTGGTCGATGAAGCCGCCGCCAAGTTGCGCACCGAGATCGAGTCGATGCCGACCGAGCTTGACGAGGTATCGCGCCGCGCCCTGCAATTGGAAATCGAACGCGAGGCGCTGCGCAAGGAAAACGATCCGCAGTCCCGCGAGCGATTGGCCAAGCTGGAACAGGAACTTGGCGCACTGAAAGAAGATCAGACCCAGTTGCAGGCGCGCTGGGAACGCGAAAAGCAGGCGATCTTCGGGCTGCGAAGCCTGCGGGAAGAGATCGAGAAAACCAAAACGGCGATCGAGCAGGCGCAGCGCGAATACGATCTCAATCGCGCCGCGGAGCTGAAATACGGCAAGCTTACGCAGCTCGAAGGCCAGTTGGCCGAGCAGGAAAAGAAACTGCAGCAAACCGGCACGCGATTGATCAAAGAAGAGGTCGACGAGGACGATATCGCTGCCGTGGTGGCGCGCTGGACGGGCATACCGGTCGCCAAGCTACTCGAAGGCGAGAAGGAGAAATTGTTGCGGCTGGCCGAGCATCTGCACAAGCGCGTGGTCGGCCAGGACGAAGCGGTGGAGGCAGTGGCGGACGCGGTCGTGCGAGCGCGCTCGGGTCTCAAGGATCCCAACCGGCCGATCGGCTCGTTTATCTTTCTCGGTCCCACCGGCGTCGGCAAGACCGAGCTGGCGCGCGCACTGGCTGAGTTCTTGTTTGACAACGAGCAAAACATGGTGCGCATCGACATGTCGGAGTACCAGGAACGCCACACTGTAGCCCGGTTGGTGGGCGCGCCGCCCGGCTACGTCGGCTATGAAGAAGGCGGGCAGCTCACCGAAGCGGTGCGCCGGCGTCCTTACTCGGTGGTGCTCTTCGATGAGATCGAAAAGGCGCACGGCGATATCTTCAATATTCTGTTGCAGGTGCTCGACGATGGCCGGCTCACTGACGGGCATGGCCGCACGGTGGATTTCAAGAACACGGTCATCATCATGACATCGAACGTCGGCAGCCAACTGATTCTCACCTACCGCGGTGGCACCGAGCCACAAGCTTACGAAGAGATGAAACGCGAGGTGCTCGAAGCGTTGCGCCGGCAGTTTCGTCCCGAGTTTCTCAACCGCGTTGACGAGATCGTCGTGTTCCATAGCCTTGCGCGCGAACAATTGACGCAGATTGTCGAAATCCAACTCGCGCGCTTGCGCGCCCGTCTGGCCGAACGCGCTATCGTGCTCGAGCTTACCGAGGACGCGCGAGATTATATCGCGGCCGCCGGATATGACCCGCAATATGGCGCCCGGCCCTTGAAACGGGCGCTCCAAAGGGAGATCGAGACACCGCTCGGCAAACTGCTGCTCAAAGGTGAAATCACCGACGGAAGCCTGGTGGTGGCCAGCCGGGATAGCGGGCGCGGCGGGCTCGAGTTCACCGTCAAGCCGGGCGCAGGGTCGAAGGGGACCACAGCCGCCGAGGCGGCATGATGTGGATCCATGGATCGGGGCGCGCAGTGACTATTACTTGATTCCCGGCGCGAGCGGGAGCGGATAAGCATGCCGAATTGCCGAATGCGGTCGCAAAGGCGGGCGTTACTTGGCGACCGCGGATTTGGCAAGCAGACCGATGAAGCAGCAGACCTGGTTTATTTCACATAAGGCCGGGGCGGTTGCGAAACTGTCGTTCACTGCTGTCCCGGCGCTGCGCCGAAGTAATTTTTCCAGGCCAAGTGCAACAGCTCGTCGGTTAGCACCAGCGGTCGCTTCTCGTACTGGCAGAGATCGGTACAACGCTGAATCAGGTCGCGCGGCTCACAGCCGCGCAGCGGGCGTTTGTCCGCCTCGTAGAAGCGAAATACCAAATCAAGCTGCTTTCTATCGAATTCAAAACCGCTGTTTTGGACGTATTGCTCAAATATCGTGGCGTACATCTCGCGATCGGGCGGATTGACGTAGAGCCGATACCCCATACGGCGGAGGAAGGCGTCGTCGACTAAATCGCTCGGATCGAGATTGGTGGCAAAGATCAGCAATTGTTCGAACGGTACTTCGATTTTCTTGCCGGTGTGCAACGTCAGGTAATCGACGCGGCCTTCGAGCGGCACGATCCAGCGGTTGAGAAGGTCGTGCGGATCGACACGCTGGCGGCCGAAATCATCGATGACCAGAGTGCCGCCGTTGGATTTCATCTGAAACGGCGCTTCGTAGAATCTGACCTTATCACTGTAAATCAAATCCATGGTCTCGATGGTCATTTCGCCACCGACGATCACGATCGGCCGCTTAATGCGGACCCAACGTTCGTCATAGCGATCGACGCCGCGCACCGGCACCGGCTCGTGGTTGTGCAAATCGAAGACCTTGATGACCTGCCCGTCGACTTCGATGGCGTGAGGAATCCAAATCTCGCCGTGCTGGGCGCGATGCAAGGCCGTGGCAATCGTGGTCTTGCCGTTGCCCGACGGGCCGGTCATGAACAAGCTGCGGCGCGAGTTGGCAACTAACCCGAGCGTCTGCACGGTCGCCTCCGGAAGCACCAGTCCCGACATGGCGGAGCGCACGTCCTGCGGGGCGATCGGGTCGCGGCCGGCGCTATGGCGCAGCACCATTTCGGTATAAGCCTGCAGGGAGACCGGTGCAGGACCGATATAGCCGTTCATATCGAGCAGCTGTTGGGCGCGCTGCCAACCCCGGTCGAGCATCCCGTAACGGTTATTTCCGTAACTTATGAGACCGCGGATTTCGACAAATTTCTCGCGATAAAGGTGCTGCAGCAACTCTTCGGTTACTGGCATCGATAGTTTAAGTTTCTCGGCGGCTCTCTGAGTTGTGCAATTGGCATCCGCGTAGACTGTCTTTAACGCTAGGTCGGCAAGAAACCCGAAATCGAGCTGTGTGTTTTCCACCGTTAAATTGACCGGTGGAACGTAGAACGGCGCCGACGACACGACAAGTTCAGGCTTACTCATAGATCGTTTATCCTCCGGGTTTCGCTGTCAGGACGATCGCACAACATGGTTGAAGGACCCTCACCGTCACACATTTTGACGTATTGTAGGGGCTCAGGGGATTTTTGGCAATCTAAAGTATGGGCGCGGCCGCCCGGGCGGCAACATATGAGATGCCAGCACTCAAGGGCTGAGCAGTGGATTCGACCTTCAGCCATCGTATTGACGGAACTTCGGCTCCTGGAATATGGTAATTTTTTTCAAACTGAAGGAGTGTACGTCAACTATGGAGAATCGCCGCTACGATTATTCACCGATTATCCGCCGTTCGAAGATCGAATGGCCCAATCACGGCCGCATCGCGCTCTGGGTGGCGCCGAATATCGAGTACTTCCACTTCGACATGCCGATCCGCGGCTCGGGCAGCAGCCACACCCCAGACGTGCCGGGTTACACGCTACGCGACTATGGCTCGCGCGTCGGCGTTTTCCGCATCATGGACGTGCTCGACAAGTACGGCATCCGCGCCAGCGTACTGTTGAACGCGGAGGTGTGCGAGCAACATCCGCCGGTCATCGAAGAGGGCAACCGGCGTGGTTGGGAATGGCTCGGGCACGGCATGACGAACAGCATCTCGATGCTAGACTACAAACCCGAAGAAGAGCGCTCGATCATTCGGCGGGTCAAAGAAATCATCACCCAGAGTACAGGGAAAGCTCCCAAAGGCTGGCTAGGCCCCGGGCTGGGGGAGACCAACGATACGCCGGATCATCTGGCGGCCGAGGGATTCGAATACGTTTGTGACTGGGGTAACGACGAGCAGCCGACACCCCTGCGGGTGAAGAGCGGCCGAATGATTGTTGTGCCGTACGAGTTAGGGGTCAACGATATCCGCGTCTTCCTTCGCGAGAATCACACGCCAGAACAATATTACCGCCTGGTGTGCGATCACTTCGATACGCTCTACAAAGACAGCGCCACGGGAGGGCGGGTGTTATGCTTACCGCTCCATCCTTTCGTCATCGGCATGCCATTCCGAATTAACTATCTGGATAAAGCGCTGGACTACATCTGCTCGCATGAGGGCGTGTGGCGCACGACGGGTGGGGAGATCGCGGAGTGGTACTACCAGCACTACTATCAGGATCCGGGAAAGTACGAAGTATAGAAAAAGTGGAGTGATGGCGTACTGGGCCTTCAAAATCCAACCCTCGTAGGAAGCTCGGGATTAATGTCAAAGCCCAGCACTCCAACGCTCCATTACTCCACTCCCGCGTTATTCCAGGAGGTCGATCATGAGCAACCCGAAACAGTTGGTCTTTGACACCGTTGAACACAACCGCGAAGCGATCGCGTTGTTGTGCGACAATATTTTCTATTTCGCCGAGCTCGGCATGCAGGAGTTCGAAACCGCAAAT
>DATBMR010000245.1:0-1833 GCA_036554745.1 Binatia bacterium | reverse complement strand
CATCATCAACGAGTTCATGCCGGGGGGCGGCGGGCGCAAGGCGGCAAATTTTATGTATCAAACGTCCAGGCCCGACGGCTTGACCATCGCGCATATCAGCAGCGGCATCGTCACCAGCGCCGTTCTCGGAGAGTCCGGCGTTCAATATGACATCGACAAATTCCATTGGCTCGGCTCGACCGACAGTGCGTTTCACTACGCCTTCTTCATGCGCAAGGAGCTGGGTCTGAACACGACCGAAAAACTGCAGGCGCACTCCGGGTTGAGAATCGGCGCGACCTCTGTCGGTCACACCACTTACACCTACGGACGAACCTTCGCCTGGCTGCTCGGTCTCAAGGACCCGCGGTTTGTCCTCGGCTACTCATCGATCGAAGTGGACGCCGCCATGGCACGCGGCGAGCTGGACGCTCGCAGTAACAATACTGCCGAAGTGATCCGGCGCAATCCGGATGCGGTTAAAAAAAACTTGTTCGATTTTGCGGCGATCCTGAAGATTCCGCGAGAAGACAAAGAACCGCAATTCGATCACATTCCCGAGATCGACGGTTTTGTCAAAACCGATCGGGAGCGGCGCCTGCTCACGTTGACTCGTTCGACCCGACTTGTGGGGACGCCTTATCTCCTTCCCCCCGGTACGCCGCCGGAACTCGTGCAAATCCTGCGCGACGCGATGAAGAAAGCGTTTCAAGATCCCGAGTTTCGTAAGGAGTTCAAAAAGCTCACCAACGACGACCCCAGCCCGCTCATGCCGGAGGCGCAGGAGGAAATCATCCGATCCGTGCCGCGCGACCCCGAGACCATTGAGCTCTTCAAGTGGGTCAACGGCAACAAGCCGTTACCCCCGCGTTAGAGCAGCCAGAGTAACATCACGGCTGAATTTTATTTTGTAAGGGCGCGGCAACGCCGTTACCGTTGGTTGGCGCGGCTCACCAATTCCGCCAGCTCCCGATTAAAGCGCGCGGCGTATTCCCAAAACGGCATGTGCCCTACGCCCTCGTAAAGAGAAGTTCGTGCGTGGCGGATCACACTGGCGGTGTAGCGCGCCATCGCGACAAGCGCGACGCGGTCCTCGACGCCGTGGCTGACCAGTACCGGCACGGTGATTTTTTTGAGCGCGTTCTCATAGAGGGCGGGGCGGCCCAGGAGATGACCGCGGATCTCCGGCGGCACCACCATGTTGGAGGCCAGCATCCTTTGAAGCTCATCCTGCGGCAAAGGCCGAGCAGTCGAGAATCTTAGAAACGATAGCGTATTCTCAATATTCTCCGCTAGGTTTGGCGACGACATCTTCAACACCGCCGGCGTTGCCGGGCCGAGAATCTCTTTATCGACTTTGGTGAAGGCAGCGACGAAGTTGATGCCGGCGATGCTCCCATCGCCGTACTCCATTAAGTACTCTGCGATGATTCGACCGCCGTAAGACCAACCGACCAGCACCGGCCTACTGAGCCTGGCTGCTTCGATCACCGCCTTCAATTCATCGGCCCAGCGTTTATGATCTCGATAGAACGATGCGTCAAACGGCTTCGCCGATTCGCCATGTCCCCGGATGTCGTAAGTGATCATCCGAAACGATTGTGCCAGTTCGCTGCCGAACTGGCGCGACCAGGACAGATGGCTTTGGGAAAAGCCGTGGATGAGCAAAATTTCGCGGCCCTTGGGGTTGCCCCATTCTTGTGCCGCAACCGATACGCCGTCCGGTGTTTGAACTTTAAAATGTTTCGTCTGCGGTAGCTGCGGTTGAGAGCGTCCTGAATCCACGGTCAACCCCAATCCAACGATGACGGCCAAAGCTAGCCCCAGGCTGATTGAGCGGCTCATGCAAAATCA
>DATBMR010000234.1:0-6532 GCA_036554745.1 Binatia bacterium | reverse complement strand
GATCATCACCATATCGCTTCCGGCTGCGACGGCGTTGATCACGTGGGTAGGGCCGATCAGCCCGAGGTGGACTTCACCGGCGAGCATCGCTTGCGCCGCCTGGGTCGCGATGATGAAAACCGGCTGGACTTCGACGTTGTGTTTACGGAAGAAGCCCTGCTCCTTGGCGATCCACGTGGAGGTCAGATACGCGTTGATCGCGCCGTAGGCAAAGACCGCTTTGGATGCCGCTTCCCCAGCCTCCGCCAAGCGCCAGCCCCAGCTGAGCACGGAGAGAACCAGCAGGATCGAGATTGCTTTACGTATCATTCGCCGACTCCTTCTTTGATGTGCAAGCTTCCTTGTTCCGGATTGAAGGGAATGTTGAACCCTTGCTTAACCGATGTTGTACAATCGCGCGCAATTGTCCCAGAGGATTTTCCTCCGGCCACTCTCGCTCAGGCCGTCGATCTCGAGAAATTCGTCGATCGCGTGGGGAAAGTGCGCATCGATGTGGGGATAGTCGGTCGAGACAACCAGATTGTCGTCGCCGAGTCTTCGCACCACGTCAGTGACGAGATACTCATCGGGATCCACCGAGATAAAGCACTGTTGAAGAAAGTATTCGCTCGGCTTGCGCGACAGCGGCACGTCGGCGAGCGGTCCGTGAAGCTTGGCGCGCTCGTCAAGCCGATAGAGCAGCCAGGGCAGCCAGGCGCAGTTACCCTCGAGGAAAGCCACACGCAGTTTGGGATATTTTTCGAGCACGCCGCCGGCGCAGAAGCTTGCCACGGCCTGGATCAATTCGACCGGGTTGCGCAAAGCAAGGGCGACGATATTGGCGTTGGGATGGCCGAAAAATTTGTTGGCAACCTGCTCCTGTTTCGGCCGCGCCGGCGGATGAAAGCAGAGCGCCACGCCGAGCTTTTCGATCTCCGCCCAGAGCGGGTCGAAATACCGGTCGTGAATGCGCCGGCCGTTGATCGGCTCTGGGCAAAGCGACAGACCCGCCACTTTTAACTGGTTAACCGCCCGGCGCACTTCGTCGACGGCCATGTCCACGTCGTGCAGAGTAATCAACGCTGAGGCTTTGAGCCGCTTTGGGTTCTCTTGGCAGAAGTCCGCAATCCAATCGTTCCACGCCTTGCAAAGGTCGTTGGCGTACTCCGGCTCCAGCGTCTCATCGCAGTGCAGCGGCGAAGTGCGAAACAGCACGGCCACGTCCAGGCCTTCGCGGTCCATGGCTTCGAGCTGAGAGATCGCGTCGTAGTCGCGCGCGACGGCAAAGTCGTAACGGTCGGCAACTTGTTTCTGCCCGTGGTCGATGACATCGGTAATGGCGCGCAGCGTTTCTTTTCCGGCGCCGATGGAGAACTCCACCCGGCCATGCTTGCCATTGCGGCGGCCGCGCGGAATCCGATCGCCCCATTGCGGATTCATATATTTTTCATAGAGAAAAGCAGGGTCGTAAACATGCATATCGCTGTCGAATGCGCGAAAGCCGTTCTTCATAAAACCTCCGGAGGAGATGTATGGAGTGATGGA
The DNA here is from genome assembly GCA_036554745.1 of Binatia bacterium. GTDB lineage: Bacteria > Desulfobacterota > Binatia > UBA9968 > UBA9968 > DP-20. The sequence goes on along the minus strand of DATBMR010000234.1, from coordinate 5,008 downwards.
GTACTGGAGTATTGCGACAATCCGTTACTCCAACACTCCATGACTCCTCGACCCAGCCATAGCAGAAGCATTCATGGTTGGGCAAGAAATCACGCCGCGCCGGACATTAGCTCAAAGTCTTCTGTGTGAAAGATTTCGGTTCGACAAGTCTGTCGGAAGGTTCGCGCGAGCGATCGAATTCAACTTCGCCGACGTGATCAAAAACCCGCTGCGCGCCACACGCCGCGATTGGCCTCACGACGTGAAAGATGTCGACCTATGCTGGCCCCCTCAGTTGTCGCTCATGGTTCAGGGAGCTTCATGGAAAGGTGGGGTCGGCACAATGCGCTTGACGCAAGGCGACGTGCTCCACGAGCCGTGCTTCGTAAAGCTCACGCGGTCGCGCCACGAGACGTGAACTTCTGATAAATCCACAACAAGACAAATGCACCGACGATCGACCCGATCCAACCGGCAGCTTCGCCGGCCTCATACCAGCCGATCGCTTGGCCTGCATAAGTGGCGGCGAGCGAGCCGGCGATACCGAGAAGAGTCGTCATAATGAAGCCCATGTTTTCTTTGCCCGGCATGATGACCTTCGCAATCACCCCGACAATAAAACCTATGATGATGGTCACTAAAAGGCCAAACATACGCCCCCCTTCTGAGCGCTATTCCGCCCCAATTTGAACAGCTTGTAACCCGCTGAGCGAAAAAATTCGACGAACTACTTCGTTGTGCTTCCGGCTTTCTTCTCCTCGCCCTTGGTCTTGGCGCTGGTCTTGGCGGCGTCTTTGACCTCAATGCTTGACGCAGTCATCTTGTAGTGGATGGTGACTCTGGAACCCTTCTTCAGATCGCCGCCCTTGACCTTGGTGTCCTTGTCCCGGCCGATTTCCCATTTTTCATTACCTTTTTGAACGACGACGATATCGTCCTTCACATCGAGAACTGGCCCAGTGACTTGATAGTCCCTAGGTTCGGCAGCGAACGCAGCCGAGGTTGCGAAAACCAATGCTAGCAGCAAACCGGCCATACCCCTCATGGCGATCCCTCCTTCTTAGCTCCGTCAGACTCTTAACGTGCCCCGTGTCCACGTTTTCAGGCTCAAGGGGCTTATATACCAGGTGCAACGGCGCCACAAGCGGTTTGCGCACCCGGCAACCTTGAAAATCCCTGAGGGTGCACCGAGATGCGCCTCATGGCTGCTACCGAGAGGGCGGCTTCAGTGCAAGATCTGCTTAAAGAAGTCGTTCCCCTTGTCGTCAACCAGAATAAACGCCGGGAAATCTTCCACCTCGATTCTCCAGATCGCCTCCATTCCGAGTTCGGGATATTCCAGCACTTCAACCTTTTTGATGTTCTCCTTGGCGAGGATTGCAGCGGGCCCGCCGATGGAGCCCAGATAAAAACCGCCGTATTTCTTGCATGCGTCAGTCACCTGCTGACTGCGGTTGCCTTTCGCCAGCGTGATCAGCGAGGCGCCGTGTGACTGGAACAATGCGACGTAGGAGTCCATGCGGCCCGCGGTGGTCGGGCCGAAAGAGCCCGACGGCATACCTGCCGGCGTCTTTGCCGGACCGGCGTAGTAAATCGGATGATCCTTTATATATTGAGGCAGTCCCTCGCCTTTATCCAAGCGCTCCTTCAACTTTGCATGCGCGATGTCGCGCGCGACGATCATCGTGCCCGTCAACGAAAGCTGTGTCGTCACCGGATATTTGCTGAGCTGAGCGAGAATCTCCTTCATCGGCCGGTTGAGGTCCACTTTGACGACGTTCCCTTCAACCTTGCCGCGATACTCTTCCGGAATTAACCGCGCGGGATCGCGTTCCAGCTCTTCCAGCCAGATTCCGTCTCTGTTGATCTTCGCTTTGGCGTTGCGATCAGCCGAACAAGACACCCCCATCCCTACCGGACAAGAAGCGCCGTGCCGCGGCAAACGGATGATCCGCACATCCAAAGCGAAGTACTTGCCGCCGAATTGCGCCCCGTAGCCGGCTTTGTACGCCTGCTCGAGCATCCGGTTTTCCAGTTCGACGTCGCGAAACGCGCGTGCATGGGCGTTGCCCGTGGTCGGAAGATGGTCGAGATAACCCGTGGTTGCGAGCTTGACAGTCTTGAGGCAAGCTTCGGCCGAGGTGCCCCCGATCACGAACGCCAAGTGATAAGGCGGGCAACCTGCAGTCCCTAATGTCTTCATTTTTTCTGTGAGGAATTTCTCTAAACTTTCCGGATTGAGCAGCGCTTTGGTCTCCTGATAGAGCATCGTCTTGTTCGCCGACCCACCGCCTTTGGTGACAAAAAGAAACTGATACTCCATGCCCTCGGTCGCCATAATGTCAATTTGCGCCGGCAAATTGGTGCCGGTATCGACTTCCTCGAACATGTTGAGCGGCGCCGTCTGCGAATAGCGCAGGTTTTCCTCCGTGTACGTCTTGTAGACACCTCTGGCGAGATGCTCTTCGTCTCGGACTCCCGTCCACACGCGCTGGCCCTTTTTGGCAAAGATCGTTGCCGTGCCGGTGTCCTGGCAGAACGGTAAAATACCCTTGGCTGCGGTTTCGGCGTTACGCAGCATCGCTAACGCGACATACCGATCGTTGGCCGAAGCCTGCGGATCTCTGAGAATCGCCGCGACCTTTTCGAGATGGGCAGTCCGCAACAAGAATGAAACGTCGCGGACCGCCACGTTGGCGAGCAACGTCAACGCTTGCGGATCGACTTTCAAAATCTCTCTGCCTTCGAAGCTGCTGGTGGACACATAGTCCTTGGTCAGAAGCCGATACTTGGTCGTATCCTTTTCGAGCGGTAGCGGTTCTTGGTAAAAAAATTCTGGCGTTGCCATAGGGTTCACCTCACTGGCTGAATCCTAAAAGAATTTTTTGATCTTGTCGACGTTCCTTTGGCTCTGTGGTTACCATTGCGCGTCACTCCAAAGCAACTAACCCTGTCCGACAAAAACTCTCCGCAAATAAGCCTGAGCGGCGAGGGCGGTGAGTCCGGAAACCGTGGGCACGTGAGCGTATCGATGGTTTGCAGACCGAGGGGGTGAAATATCACCGTCGGTGTGGTGGTTGCGGGGCGGCCATCATTGACGCAGTATCTATTGCCCACGGTTGTGGACTCAGTGTCCGAGCCAACGTGAAGCTAATGTCGGAATATGGCTAATGACTCGGATGGGCCGGGTGCCGTTTGGTCATTTTGCAACGCTGCCGTTTTTTGCGGTAAAACTTCTCACCGTCTTTCCGGTGAGGAGCGAGACTCTTATCGCCAAGCAACAACTTCATACCTACTGTGCCATGTGCACGTCGCGCTGCGGCGTGCTCGCAACGGTTGAGGACGGTCGCCTTACGCAGGTCACTGCCGATCGCGATCATCCCAACGGCTGCGTCTGCGTCAAAGGCACCGCCGCTCCGGAGATCGTCTACTCGGCCGACCGCCTGCTTTATCCGCTGGTGCGCTCGCGGCCCAAGGGCGATCCGGACCCCGGCTGGGTACGCATCACCTGGCATCAAGCTTTAAACCTCGCTGCCATGCGGCTCAGCGGTATCAAAGGCAGCTACGGTCCTCAGGCCGTGGTCTTCTCGCGCGCCACTACAGCCGGCACCGCGGCCATCGATTTCGACGGCTGGCTGCAGCGGCTGGCGAACGCCTTCGGCAGCCCCAATCTGCTCACTTCAAATCACATCTGCACTTGGAATCGCCGCGTCGGGTCCAAATACACCTACGGTACGGGTATGCCGCTGCCGGATTTCGACAATACCCGTTGCATGCTGCTCTGGGGTATCAACCCGGCCGCCACTTCGCCGGCACAAGCAGCGCGCATCCATCGCGCCCGACAACGCGGCGCCAAACTGATCGTCATCGATCCACGGAAAACCACCCTAGCGGATAAGGCCGACTGCTGGCTGCGCATCCAACCCGGCATGGACGGCGAGCTGGCGATGGCGATGATCCAGGTGTTGATCGAAGAGAATCTTTACGATCGGGAATTCGCCCGTACGTGGACCAACGCGCCGTATTTGATTCGCGGCGATAATGGTCAACTGCTCACCGAGCACGATCTGTTCGCAGGCGGAAACTCCAGCGCTTATGCAGTTTGGGATGAAAGAAAATCCTTCCCCGTTCACGCGCGACAAACATCCGCTTGTGCCGCTCTGACGGGCCAGTACGAAGTCACTCTGGCAAACGGCAAAACGATCGTTTGTACGCCGGTGTTCGAGCGCTTGAAGACAATTGCCGATCGTTATGCGCCCGAGCAATCCGCTGCCATCACGACGGTTTCCGCTGAAGAAGTGCGCAAAGCGGTCCGTTTGTTCGCGACCGAAAAGCCCTCCTGCTATTGCACCTGGGTTGGACTCGAACAAGACCGCGACGCCATGCAAACCAACCGCGCTGTCTGTTGCTTCTATGCGCTCACCGGCCAGTTCGATCAACAGGGCAGCAACGTGGTCTTTGACGCGGCGAAGACGAACCCAATCGCCGCGCGTGAATTGCTACCCAGGGCGATGGCGGACGTTCGCCTGGGCGCCGAAAAATATCCGCTGGGGCCGCAATCTGACCCCGGTCTCGTGCAAGCCGCCGAAGTCTACGAGGCGATCCTCACCGAGAAGCCTTATCCCGTAAGAGCCCTGGTGTTGTTCGGCAGCGACCCGTTACTCGGTCATGGCGATCCGCTGCGGGGTAGAGCCGCCTTACAAGCGCTGGATTTCTACATTCACGTCGATACGACCATCAATCCGAGCGCCATCTTCGCTGATCTCGTCCTGCCGGCATCGACTTGCTGGGAGCGCGAAGCTTTGATGCCGTTCTTCGAGATCGCCGAAGACACGATCAACTGGGTCCAACTTCGCCCCGCGGTGATCGAACCGGCCGGCCAATCTCGCTCTGATACCGAAATTATTTTCGACCTAGCGACGCGACTGGAATTGGGAAACCATTTTTTCTCCGGCGATCTCGACGCCGCATGGAACTATCAACTCGCTCCCGCAGGCCTCACGGTCGAACGACTGCGTGCAAGCCGCGC
>DATBMR010000217.1:0-5611 GCA_036554745.1 Binatia bacterium | reverse complement strand
ACCTTGCCGAGACTATTCAGTGTCGACCCGGTTCCAGCATTGAACAGCGAATTGTCTTCGAGGACTACGACCGCCGCTTCCGCCGCATCGAGCGCCGAACCGCCCGCTTCGAGCATTCTCCAACCGGCAAGCGCCGCCGCCTTGCAGCCTTCGAGCCGCGCGGCAAGACTATCGTCTCTAATCGGCCCCGCACCGCCGTGCACGACGATAGCAGGGGTGAATTTTTGGCTCATAAATTCGAAATTCGAATATCGAAATTCGGAACAATTTCAAAATTTAGAATTCGAAAGATCGTTTTTTAAAAAGTTTTTCCGCGGTTCGAATTTCGTACTTCGAATCTTTACCCAGTTCTCCCCGGCGTCCTTTGCGCCTCCTATGAAAATAAGTCAGGAGCCCAATTTCTCTTGAAACGACATGCAAAATTCGACTCATAGCAAAATCCCCCGGTCCTGCGGCCCGCCCCCTTTGCAAAGGGGGCAACTGGGGGATTTGTCGGGTTGCTGCGACCACGCAAGCTCATTTTCATCCGCCGTGTTGTACCGCATGGCACATGAATTACTTTGCGGGAACAATTCCAGTGCCTCGGCGGCGCCAACACGCTCATGCAAGTTCTCTGAGCACCGCGCGGCAAGGTGCGCCGTCCGAGCCGGCGAGCTTCACCGGCGGGCAGAAAAGCTCATAAAGTCCCGGAGGAACGTCGGATAAATCAATGCCTTCAAGCAAAATCACGCCGTGATCTAGAAAGGCTCGGTGTACCGGAACTTGTTCGTCAGCGGCTGCAGCCGAAAGGTAGTCCAGGCCGACCAATTTGACACCGAGATCGACCAGTGCTTTGGCGCCGTCCACTGAAAATGGTGCAAAGCTCGGGTCGTAGACGCCTTTCTTCAACAGGGTCGAATTGCGCGTCTTGAATAGTACGCGCGTCTCACTTCGCAAACCCGCCTTGGCCACATCCGCCGCGGTGATATGTGTGCCGGGCTCGACGGCGCATACTCGCGCCGGTCCGATGAAAATTTCGAGCGGCAGCGACTCGATGGTGATGCCGTCCGGCACGAAATGAAATGGGGCGTCCACGTGCGTCCCCGCATGGACGCTCGTGTGCAAAGATGAGGAATTGTTCGCGTCGCCTTTGCTCATGCGTTTGCGCTCGATTAACTCGAGCGGCTGCGCGGTGACCCAGCGAATCGATTGCGGTGATAATGTCAAAGAAATATCGTAAATTTTCATAACCCCACCTCCGATCGGATCTTATTCGAGGCCGAACCGCGTGACAAGCTCGGCCCACTATACTCTATAGTTTCTCGTGCGGATCCAGGAAACTCACCACTGAGGCGCAGAGGACGCGGAGAAACGAGATTCGCGAAAACTCACTCTGCGATCTCAGCGTCTCTGCGGTGGCTATTTTCTAGGTGGTGAAACACAAACTTGCAATCATCTGCCAAGATGGATGGCGATCGTGCCAACGACGACGCTGAGAATGCCGACGACCGTCTTGAGCCCGATCTCCTCAACATCGCGCAGAAACAATTTCGCTCCGACCAGAGCCCAAACGGGATAGGTCGCAGCGATCGGCGCAACCACGACCACGCGACCGAGACTCAACGACGTCATAATAAAAACGATCGACAGGGTCTCGAATACCCCAGTCAACAGAAACGGCCAGCGCGCCCCGGCGCTCCATGCCAGGCGCTGCTTGTAAGGGGTAACCGTTCGATAAATGAGAAATCCGACCAACGAAACCACGCCCATGAACGCGGCAAAGAACAGCGGCTCGTTGGATAGGCTAAAGGCGTAGCGCCGCAACGGATGATTCATCCCGGTTAAGCATGCGGCACCGATGGGCAGGAGTAAATGCCACCAACGGAAGCTCGGCAGCTCGCGCTCGGCTTTCCACGAAACCAAGACAATGCCGCACACGACCAGCAAGGTGCCCGCGATGATCAACGTGCTCGCCGGCTCTTTGAGGATCGCGATGGCGATCGACGCGCTGATCAACGGGCTGATCGATTGCAGCGAGCTGCTGCGCGACGCGCCAATCTTGAGCACGCCGGTATAGGCGAACAGCCGCACGCCCATCTGAAACACTCCGACGATGCAGAAGATGCCTAACGCAATCCACGACAGCTGCGGAATTCCCCCCGTCAAGAAGACCGCCGACCAAAGCGAAATATTTTGCACGAGAATCGACACCCACGTGACCGTGTCGGGCGTCGAGTATTTCAATCCGCGCCGCGAGGCGACCAGCGCTGCCGCGTAGCAAATGGCAGTGATAAGAGCGAGAAATTGCGGCGACATCGAAGCGCTGAAAACGGTGTTGAGGTTTCGCGTTCAAGTCCGCGACTTGTCTTGAGAGTCGCAGTGGTGAGCCGTGCAACTTCCGGCACAACACAGGTCGGAATGAAAGCTCAAGACTTCGCCAATGTCTGGCGAAATCTTTCGCGATACTCGACGCTGTAGAGTCGGGGAAAATTTTCCGGGTAGGACTCGCCTGGTTCCACCTTCAACGTGACAAAGATCGGCCCTTCGCTCGTGAGAATGTGCGGCAGCTTGCGCTCCCATTCCGCCAGATCGGCGATCTCGTAAGTTTTTCGGTAACCTGCGGTCTTGGCCAGTTCAGCAAAACGGATCTGACCGGCGCGGGGAGTCGGCACCGAGCCGTTGGTCTCGTAACAGCCGTTTTCACACAGGCAATGAATATAATTTTTCGGCGCCTGATTGGCGATCGTCACCAGGCTGCCGAGGTTCATCAGAAGGCTGCCGTCGCCGTCAAACACGACGACTTTCTTGTCTGGCCGCCCGAGCGCGAGACCGAGAGCATGTGACGACCCCTGCCCCATGGCACCGGTGAACGTGTAATTCAGGTCGCTTGGTGAGATGTGTGTGATCTCCTGCGCGGCCATGTAGACCGCCACCACGATCTCGTTTTTCCGTTGGCGCGCAAACGCCTTGAGCATTTCATCGCGTTTCATCATGCTAGCGCGGCTCCCTTCCGATGAGGATGGCTGACGGGAAAGAATTGGAAAAAGTCTTGTCGATCACCGGCCCGATCTGTTCGGCGTCGGCGTCGCGTTCGATCAGATGATGCTCGATACCCATCACGTCGAGGATCGGCTCGATGATTTTGACACCGTATTTTTTTGACTTGGTGGGCGCCACGTCAGGCTCTTTGCCGAGCAGGCCGACGATCATGCAAACCGGGAACCGGCCTTCCACTCCGACGCCGCGAATCGCGTTGATGGAGTCGAGAAAGCCGGTGTACTGCATCATCAGCACCGACTTGTGACCCGCCGCATAAAGTCCGCTGCAGATCGACACGCCTTCATCTTCCTTGCACACCTGCACGACGTGAAAATCTGGATCGGAAAGCAAGCCCTTGAGCAGATAATGGCTGGTCACGCGATCCGGCAAGGCGACGACGAAATGGACACCTGCACGTTTGAACTGCTGTTTGATCGCCTCCGCGGTCAAAGGGTACTCGGGCATGATTACCTCCGGATCAAAGATCAGTTCAAGGTTCCATGTTCAAGGTTCGAGGTTCCATTTCCACTCGGTGCGCCCCGACAACTTTGAACTCTTGAACAAGTTTTAAGCAACTTCCTGCACGAAATCCGCCAGTCGTTCGCCGATCATGATCGACGTTAGGTTGGTATTCGCACGGCTCACCACCGGCATGATCGACGCATCGCCGACCCAGAGATTTTGCATGCCGTGCACGCGCAGCCGCTGATCCACGACGGCCGTCTTGTCGGATGCCGGTCCCATTTTGCAGGTACCAACGCCATGATGATAGCTATCGTAAGTCTTGCGCGCGAACTCGCCCCAATCTTCGCCGGGACTGGGCTGAATGAGCGGACCGTAGAATTCTTTGACTTGCGGCCGGCGCACCAACTCATCGATAAACTGCATCGCTTCGACCATCGCCTTTAGATCTTCCGGATGCTCCAGCATGCAGGAATCGATGCCTAACTGATCGTGGGGATCGGCACTTTGGAGAAAAACCCGGCCGCGGTTGCGCTGTTCGAGTAGATGCGCGGAGATCGGCATCATCCGCTTCAAACCGGTCACTTCTGTCGGCGGCCGCATGTTAATGTGAAAGTTCGCCGCCTCGCTGATCGCGTTTTTCCGGATAATCAAGCGGAACCGCGGCACCACCCAATCTACTTTAGATTCTTTTGGCCCTTCGTAGGTCATGAATACGACCGGGTGGTCCTGATAGTTCTCGCCGATGCCGTTGAGCTCGTGCACGAGCGGAATGTTGTGCTTCTTCAGTTCCGCCGAAGGGCCAATGCCCGAAAGCATCAAGATTTGCGGAGAACCGTAAACGCCGGAAGTCAAAAGAATCTGGCCGCCGAGCGCGGTGTGCATCTGCCCGTCTCTTTCATAATTCACGCCCTCGGCCTTTTTACCGGCAAGCTTCAGCGAATGCACCGCCGCGCGATCGACAATCGTAAGATTGTTGCGCCCGCGCGCTTGATTCAAATAGGCCACCACGGTCGACTGACGCTTGCCGTCCTTTATATTGTAGGGCGACGCGCACACACCATACGGCTCCGGCACGTTGAGATCGGGACATTTTGGCAGCCCCATGCTGTAAGCGGCATCGAGAAACGCCTTCACCGGCGGCGCCGCATCCTTTTCCATGTCGAGGGTAAAGTTGCGTTTGACGTAAAGCGGACCGTCTTTGCCGTGAATCGGGCTATCGGGAAAATCCTGGTCCGACTCGATCTTTTTCATGAACGGCAGACATGTCTCGTAAGTCCAATCGGGGTTGCCCGCCGCCACCCACTGATCAAGGTCATAGCGCTGCGGCCGGAGCACCGACATCACGTTTACCGAAGAGCCGCCGCCCATGATGCGCCCGGCGAGAGCATAATACGTGCTGCCGTCCAAATGGCGCTGCGTCGGAAACATCGCAACGAAATCCGACTCCAACAACAGCCGCGTTTGTTTGGACGCATCCTCGACCAGCTCGGGCAACGGCTGCGGATCGGGCCCTGCCTCGAGCAGCAATACCTTCCGGTTCGGCTCTTCCGTAAGACGCGTGGCCGCCACGCAGCCCGCCGAGCCACCGCCCACAATAATCACATCGTATTTGTCTGCCATCGCTTTTTCTCCCTCATGATCGACAAAACTGCTTCACGGCTGTTTAAAAGGGTCTCAGATGCGAGGCGCGCGAAGACCGATAAGCGGACGCGTACTCTTGTCGTACGTTGACGCGAAATCGGTCGACCGCAACGATGCAGGTGAGCCATTTTCAACAGCCTGCTTAGCCTTGTTCCGCAAGCCCCTTGTGAAGCCGCTTCGTAAACTCCTGCAAAATCAAAGTCGCCGTGGCGCGCAGCACCATGTCCCCGAGAATGCCCAGCCTTCCTTTAATTTTTACATCGGCCTTATAATCCATCTGCGTTTTGGCTTCCGAAATACCGCGCAGGTCGACGGTCATATCCGCGTTCACAGTGCTTTTGGTAACTGAATCGATCCCTTCCGTCCGCACCACCATCTGCTCCGGCGGTTTGCTCTCGAGAATCGTCGAGCGGAAGTTGAATTTCCCTGAAATCGGCCCCACGTTGGCGGAGATAATCCCGTCGAACGTCTTATCGTCGATCTGCTT
>DATBMR010000143.1:0-7126 GCA_036554745.1 Binatia bacterium | reverse complement strand
CGAAGTGCTGCGTTTGGCCAAGCCATATCGCTTCGACATTATCGACATGGCCTCTCCGCTCGGTCCCAATTGGGCCGAGGCCATCGAGATCATATGTCAGGATATTCTTCCCGAGCTTCAGCGCCGCTCGCGTGACTATGTCGAGGATTCGGCATGATAAACGCCGGCCGCACGGCGAGAATACAACCAGCGCAAAATAGCAAGCCGTCTGCGCGCTTCGTTCACGCACGGTGGAAGTGATGTTGAAGGCGCCGAACTCCTGCTGAGCTTGCGTGCTGCTGTGTTTGCGGAATTCTGAAGTATCGCAGTGACTTTACCCGCATCGGATCCTTCTATTGGCGAACAGATCAGAGACGTTGTAGCCTGGGTCGAATACCGGCCGGGTCGAGTCGTCTTGCAGTCCAAGTATCTCGAAGGTGGTACCGAATGTTGTTGAGGTTTGTTGACATTGACCGCACCCTGCTGAAGTAGTGACGGCTTACCGCACGGGCAAGATTGGCAAATACTTGAGGGATGAGGCATGAAGGTTTTTACGATTCACATACCGATGTCTTGAGTGTCATTCTGAAAGACAATGCCACCGTTCACGAAAGTGACGAGGATAACCCGGCGTGATTCTCGATTACGACAGAGACGGAAATCCTATCTCGCTGGAGATTCTCGAGGCATCGAAGCGAGTCACTGATACCCGCAAGGGGGATTTTCAACTCGCGGAACGATCGCGACAGGACAACCGCTCAAGCCGTTTAACTGAGTGTGGCGCTCGCCGAATTGATCTTGTTTAGGAGGTTATCATGCGTTTTGGATTTGCACTTCCGCAGATCGGTTCGCTCGCCGGACCGGAAGCATTGGCCATGGTTGCCAAGCGGGCGGAGGTTCTCGGTTTCGACAGCCTTTGGGTTCTCGATCGCCTGCTCTGGCCGGTCAGTCCGCGGGCCCCTTATCCGATCGGCGACGGTTCCTTGCCGGTTCAATACAAGAGCGCCCTCGATCCCGTGGAGACACTGATGTTCGCCGCAGCGCACACGAGCCGCATCGCTCTGGCAACCGGCGTCCTCAATCTTCCTTGGTACAATCCGGTTTTGTTGGCGCGCCGCCTGACTACGCTCGATATTTTGTCGGGTGGACGGCTGCGGGCGGGATTCGGCATCGGCTGGTCGCCGGATGAATACGAAGCGGCCGGCGCGACTTGGCAAGATCGCGGCAAACGGGCCGACGAGTCGATCGAGGTGCTCAAGAAGATCTGGACGACCGATCCGGTGGAGTTTCACGGCAAGCATTATCGCGTTGCAAAATCCTTTATCGGTCCAAAGCCGGTGCAGAAACCTCATCCGCCGATCTATATGGCGGCATTTACGCCTTCCGCCATGAAACGCGTCGCCGCCGCGGCGGACGCCTGGCTGCCGGTCGGAATTCCGCTGAGCGGCGTCGGCGCAATGTTCGACGGCATCAAGAAGATGGCCAAAGAGGCCGGGCGCGATCCCTCCGCGCTCGAGCTTATCGTTACGGCAGGCGTCGAAATTCACAATACGCCGATCGAAAAAGAACGGATGGAGTTCACCGGGACCATCGAGCAGATCGGTGAAGACTTCGCGGCAGCGAGGAGACTGGCCGCAGCGGAGATCGCGATTTACGCGCAATTTTTGCCGCCCGGGGAAACCGCTAAAGATCTCATCAGTCGGATGGAAGATCTCTGGAGAATAGCCAAACAAGCGTGATGCGGAACCGTTTCAGAAAACGGCGTTCAAGGTTCCAGTTAACGGGGAATCGTTCAAAACGTTCAAGCCGTTTCAATCGTTCAACCACTCTGCTTCGTTCAAGACGTTCGATCTGAATGTTCCGCTACCTGCCCTGTTTCCCTCGAAGGGTTCCGTTGTTGCGCTTCGATCGGACAAGGCGGCGGGTCGGACCGCGCAATATTTTGATTGCACGAGAGAAGCTTACGATTAGTCTCGATGTGGAGAATTATAGTGCGTTTTTGGCCTAAAAAGCACATCTTTGAATGGCCGGTCAGATTGCGTCATCGGCTCAAACCATCGAATATTCCTTGATCTCGACGCACGAGGGAGTGGCTGCGACAGAACCTGTATGAACCAGCTATGCAATCCGCCTGCGGTTAATCGCCGGACATTTATTTTTTCTCTGCTTGCGCACATCGCATCCGCCTGCGCCGGTCCGACATCCAGCGGCTCGGCCAGACGCGAGCGAGAACTCATCGAACAGACCGCTAGGCTGCGGGATCAGATTGCGGTGGATCTGCACTCGCATCCAGGCTCGTTCGCGGGCTCGTCGCTATTTCCCGGTGCGTCCCGCGAGCTCACGGCCGTCCTCGCCGAGATGAAGACGGCACGGGTCGATGCCGGTGTCTTTTCGCTTCCGACCGATCGGCCGGTGATCCGTCGCTCCTCTGGCGGGACGCGCCAGTTCAGAGAGCCCAGCCCCGGTGAATTGTTTCGTTTTGCCCAGTCCCGCCTCGACAGGGCTCTGAGTCAGATGCGGGAGATGATCGCCACTTCGCCGGACGATGTCGTTCGATTCAAGAAAAAAACTGCGCCGTGCGCGATCCTCGCTCTCGAGGGAGCGGATGCGCTGGAAGGCCAGTTCTCACGCGTGAAGCTTTTTTACGAGCGCGGTATCCGGGTCATCCAATTACTGCACTATCGGATCAACGAAGTGGGGGACATCATGACGGAGGGTACGAGGTATGGCGGCCTTACGCCTTTCGGCCACAGTGTCGTCAATGAGATGAACAGGCTCGGCGTGATCATCGACGTCGCGCATGCACATCCAGACACAGTGCGGGATGTGCTGGCCGAAAGCCGTCATCCGGTCCTCGACTCCCATACGCGTCCTGCCGCCCGGTTTAAGCATCGCCGGGCGAGAACAGACGCAGACCTCCGCGCCGTCGCAGCCAAGGGCGGCGTCATTGGAATGTGGCCGATAGCGCGCCCGCGCCGGAGCGAAACATTCGACGATTTTCTGAACGACCTCGAATATCTCAAGTCCGTCGTCGGGATTGATCACATCGGGATCGGCACCGACTTAAACGGCCTCGGAGAGAGCACCGCGGTCGGCACGCACAAAGACTTTCTGCTGATTCCAGCCGGCTTGCTGGCTCGCGGTTATTCGAAAACCGATGTCGCCAAGGTCATCGGCGCGAATTTCATGCGCCTCTTTCGAGAAGTAACCTAGAAGGGCGAGGCACCGATAACAGCCGTTCAATTCAAAGGTTCAAGCTGAAGGTTGCAATCTTCCAGCGCTTCGCTCAGTTCCACTGGTTCCATGCTCGAGCTCAGCATGAGCGGATTTGATCTCGCCCACCACACGGAATGCGACCGTCTCACCATACTGCTTCTGCCGAGCAGCCCGGCGCGGATGCAATGCATAGCACGATAATTGTTCTTTACGGCTAGACCCAAGCGCTTCATAATTTCACTTCAGTTCCGGTCCAGTAGGACACCAAGGTGTTGAAGCAAGGGATCGGGATGCCTAGTCTTGTTGATTGAAGTAGACGCTAGACGTTCGCGCTGAGGCGGCATTCGCATGCCCATTCACATGTTCCCATACGCCGTGCTGCTGGTTATTTTGGCCGGCTCCGTTGTGGTTGGTGCGCTCGTAGGAGGCTGGCGAAAATTGGCGGAGCGGTATCCGGCTGGCACCGCTCTCCCTTGGACGAAGAGCGCTATCACGCCACCTCCGTCCGCACCGGGTGGGGGCTCTTAGGGTCGGCTTACTTTAGCAGCTGTGTGACGGTCGGGGTCAGCTCTCGGGGCTTGTCGCTGGCGCTCTGGGCGCCCTTTCGTCTGTTTCATCCGCCGCTATTCATCCCCTGGGAAGCTCTGGAGAGGTGTCGGAGCATCGAGCATTACCGGGCGCCACGGACGCTGGTTACGCTGAGGGACGGTGGCGATCTCACGGTCACGGGCCAGGCAGCGGCGGCGATCTTTCGCTACGCCGCTGAGCGGGGTCTCGCGGAGGGCGCTGCCCAACTTGCGCATGCATCCGACACGCCGGACGAGCGCGGGGCGCCGCCCGGTTTGAAAAGGGTAAGGTCAGGTTTGATCGAGCAGTGGGCCATGACCTGTCGACGGTTCGGATTCGAAGCCGCCGTCACGGCGCTCGTCGCGCTCATCCTTCTCACATACGCCAACAGCATTGACAATCGCGAGCGCGCGGCTCAACAAGACGCTGAAGCCCACGGCGTGGTCGTGCCGGCAGTTGTCGCGGGGCACTCCCTCAAGAGCAGGTGGGGTCGGAGGAGCGTGCTGGTCGTCGTCCAAGGAGTCGAGCGGACGACGGCGGTCTTCGAGGACCGGCCGTTAACCCGCGGCACGCCAGTGCGGGTCGCCTGGGTTCCGAACGATCCCGCTCGTATTTACATTGTCGGCGCGCGTCCATGGACCTGGTGGGCTCAGACGCGACCGCTGCTCAGGCTGATCGCCGTTGTGTCGCTTGTGGTGGGTCTTGGCGGTTTCTTGCTGAATACAAGAGTCGCGCCGGAGTAGCCGTTCGGCTGAAGCCGGCGCACTCGATTCGCTACGGAGTTCGGCGTCAGCTTTCTCATCTTGCGCGGCGAGGTCATCCCAAGATCTGGGGATTGAGTTTCCAGACCGCATAGTTCAATGCAGAGGCGAAGCTTACCCACAGCAGATAGGGGACAAGCAACGCAGCGGCCAGCACCCGCACGCGCCAGAAGGCGATCACCGTTGCGACGATCAAGATCCACAACAGTAGTATGTCAGCGAACGCTAGCGCACCGCGGCGCCAGCCGAAGAACAGCCAACTCCATAGCGCATTCGGCGCAAGCTGGACGAGAAACAGCGTCAGCGCGCCATGCGCCTCACGAAAACCAGCCGCGCGCCAAACCAGCCATGCTGCAATGCCCATCAAGGTGTAGAGCACCGTCCAAACGGGACCAAACCACGATGACGGCGGTGCCCATCCCGGCAGCACGAGTTGCGTGTAGAACGAGCCGGCATTGACCGAGGCGGCGGCGCCAACGGCTACAGCAAGGAATGTGATGACGAGCCAGCCAACAAGGCCGAGCATCTGATTGGATTTGGGACGATGAGCCATGAATGAGAATTTGACGTCCTGACGTGCCTCGTCTTCGTATTCGATTTGGTCGCCGCTCGCGTTTATCTCTTTAGACGCGTAACTCTGCCGGCGCAGTGCTCACTATCACGTTCGCTTGTCTAGATTCACCGCCGGCTCATTCCTTAAAACGCCTGCGCGTGCCGCTTCTGCTGCAGTTCTCTAATGGATGGACCGAAGATATTCTCGAAGAAGTTTTCCTTTGCCAGTCGGGCGACAATGCTGTTATCGATGACTTTCGAGAAATCGAAATGTTTTATCTGCGGTTGCGTCTGGCTCTGGCGCTCGACCACGGCTTTGACCGAATCCTTCAGGATATAGGGTATTGGCTCGAAGCTGCGACTTTGGAAGAAAACATCGTAAACTTTGTTCCCGTCCTGCTGATCTCTCGCAGCGCCGTATTTCAGCAGGGTCTGAACGGCGAACAGCTTGTCACCGTAAAAACGCTTGATCGCCTCGGCGTGAGCTTTGATAAAGCCCTCCGCAATTTGCGGCCTACTTAAAACCGTTTCCTTGCGGAAGAGATAATAGGTTGAAACATAGATATCTTCGTAATCCGCGACCGATGCGAGAACCGGATACCCGGCGGCCTCGAGCCGGAAGTAAGACGGCGCCGTAAGGAGAGCCGCGTCGATCTGACCACTCTGTAGAGCGGCGGCCCGCGCGGCCGCGTCCACGCCGACGGAAACCCACTGCACATCTTTGGCCGTCAGGCCGAATTTTCCCAGCAGGCTGATGCTCATATAATAAGGAGGATCGCCCACTCGGCCGACGCCGATTTTTTTTCCGGCGAGCTGCTCCATGCGAGTGAGATTTTTGGCCGCTAACAGCGCGAACGTGCCCTTGTTCAGGAAGCTGCCGTTGAGCGTCAATGATGGGTCTCTGAAAGCGGCGAGTAATCCGAGGTCCGCTCCCGTCGAGGTCATCGCCGCCTGGCCGCTGACGACCGCTGCCATGGGCGCGGGGTGGACAGCGTACACCAACTCGACTTCAAGGCCGTGTTTCCTATAATAGCCGCCGTCCTTCGCCAACCAGAGCGGCCACGAAGCTCCACTTCGTGCCCCGACCATGGCAACCACTCTTTCTGCGGTCGCTGGAGAGGTCGGCTGGGCGGAAGCACCGGAAGCAGCGCTTAGACACACGCCGAACGCGAGGATAAGCATGACGATGCGTTGACGTCGAGTTGCGTTTGGTCGGGTTGAACTCAACCTGTGCGTCATAGGCAGACCTTGGCTAATTCAGGGAGTTCGCGCCAGGAACGGCCGGTGGGCAGTACGCCTTTAACGGCTCGCAGACGCGAAAACTCATTGAGGGTGGCGTCCGTGATCAGATGCGGCGGCTCCTTTCCGTCTTGCACCGATCGGGCCGCCTCGAGGAGTATTCGACGCAGCGCAATGATGGTCTTGTCGCTGTAGCCGAGATGTTCTTGGGTGCGATCGTAAATTGGACCCATGCTTTCGGTGGCACAAGCATCCTGTTCAGCGGGAATCACCGCTTTGATGCCCGAGTAAATCCGCGTCCTTTGGAGCTCGCGATCCTGGAGATAATCGTTGCTTGCGTTACGTATCTTGCGGTACTTGGCGTCAATCCAGCTGCGCGCGCTAACTCTTTCGTCGTCGGAAAACGCCGTATCCCGCATCGTCAAGATGTAAAACCAGGTGCTCGTGTCATCCCTCGGTATCCAGAATCGAAACGCGCGACTATCGTTCTCTGCAAATCTGGCCGTGGCCGGACCCGGGACGATGCTAAAGGCCGGCAGGATGAAAGCACTGATTCGGACGTAACTCTGTCCGTCAGCGAGGCTTCTAATCGATATGGATCGCATTCCATAATCGGTCGCCTCTGCTTCCAGAGTCGGCGCGCCGTCGCGATTCAGACGCGCGAGATCCGCGAGATTGTTGCAATGGAGAAAGGTCGTGTGGGATGAATCAAAGTCTCCTTCGATCCCTTGGAGGTAATTGCACTCGAGATACGCCTTGATCACTTGCACTCGCTCGCCTGGCAGGTTGACCCATTCGTAATTCGGGAACAG
>DATBMR010000002.1:0-27930 GCA_036554745.1 Binatia bacterium | reverse complement strand
GCTTGTCGCGGCTATCGTATTGCCGCTCTCGTTTTTCTTCAGCGACCCGCGCCAAAATATCAATTGGGTTTACGGCTTTGGTGAAAAACCGCAAAGCAAAGTGGCCGCGCGGTGGTTCATGGTACTGTTGATTGTGATGTTTCCCCTGATGATTTACCTCCCGACTCACGTGGTGCTCGCTAAGCTATTCGGCTCGGCAACGTAAAAAGGAGAGAGAAAAACCAGCATAAAAGGCGGAACCCGCAGCTGGTTCAGCCGAAAACTTGGTAGCCGTTTTGCGGCCCTGCGATCGCTGCTTTTTTTGTGGAGTTGCCATCGAAAAAGAACATGAATTCGGGCACAAGCTGCAAATCGAGTACTCGGGGCTACAGCCCAACGCCGCTGCGTTTCCACCAGCCAATCGCGAAAACACGACATTGCGTGTCTGTCCAGTGCAGGGCGGATAGTTGTGAAAAAACAGCGACGATATCGCCCGAGGCGAACAGGCCGCGGATCGGGCTGTTTGCAGTATTAAGCACCTCCGCGTCGGTGTTGATCTGCAATCCGCCGAAGGTGAACGTGATGCCGCCGGTAACGGCATAGGCCCAGTAGGGCGGCTGGTCGATGGTATCGGCCCAGTTGGATTTTTTTGGCGCGATTCCCTCGGTGCAGCGCCCGTCCATTTTAGTTGCGTCGAATCGGATATCTTTGCGCACCGCATTGTTGAATTCTCGAATCGTGTGATTTAGAACCGCCGGCTCGATGCCGATCTTTTTGGCCAGCTCGTCGATCGTGTCGGCTTCCAGCGGATGGGAAAACTCGAAGTAGCGCTTGTTCAAGAGCGGCCGCGCCTTCTGATCGTAGATTTGATAGGCCACCGCACCGGGTTGGCCGAGTACCGCCCAACCGGTCTTAGCGTAAGTATAGGAGTGGCGCGCTTCCCCCTCGTCGAAAAAGCGTTGACCCAGCGAATTGACCGTGATCCCGTAGGTATATCCGTATCGGTTCGCCTTATTGCTGATTTCCACGTCTGGAAAGGTCGCGTCGATCGGCGTGGCGTGGGCGCCTTGCCAGTGACCGGCGGTCTTGGCGCCCAGATCGATTGCCATCATCAATACCTCGCCGGTGTCATGCTTGCTGCCCCGCACCTTCATCAAGTCGGCATTGGGTCCGAGATAGCGCGCGCGCTTTTCCGCGCTTGCCTGAAAGCCTCCGGCGCAGAGAATCAGCGAGTTCGAACGAACCTCATATTCTTCGTTGGGATCGGACACGCGCACGCCATCAATGTGCCGGTCGTTGCCGAGCAGCGCTGAGACGCGCGATTCATAGCGCAACTCGATACCCATCCGGGTCGCGATCTCGCGCCACTGCATGAGCTGACCCAAGCCGCCCTCGACGCCACCGGCCGGGTGAATGACCATGCCGGGCTCGAAGTAATAGCGCCCGTCGATGATCACGTGGCTATCGATATCCCACTTGATGCCCGCTTCGCGCATCCAATGGATCGCCTCGTTCGATTGACTGACGAGGACATCGGCCAGCACCCTATCGATCCGACCGCGCGTAACGCGCTGCAAGTCGCCGTGAAACTGCTCTGCCGTATAGGGCGGGATGTGCAGCTTCTCAAACGTTGCGTCATCGATCTGCGGCAGAAACCGGCGGATCTCATCGGCGCCGGAAAACACCCAGCGAAATCCGGTATGGGAAAACCGCGCATTGCCGCCGAACTCCGGCGCCGGCGCCTTTTCGAGCATGACAACCCGCGGCGCTCCGGCTTGCTTAGCGGCAACGGCGGCTTCGAAGGCAGCGCTGCCACCACCCACCACGACCACGGGAACACTTTCAGTTCTCATCGCTGAAACGATCGGGTGACCACGAGCCGTCGCGCGCCACCGCTATCTTGCGAGTGACTCGGAATATGCCGGGACATAAAACCTGCGCTCTTGCGGATTGAAACGCGACAATCGATAGCGCTCTGAAATGAAGCGTCGCCGCAGAGTAATGTGAGGAAATCGCTGACAGCTTTCCCACGGCTGCCGCGCTATTGGCGTGATTTAACCCGGCTTTTTTTCGCCTACCGGTTCGACAGTCATAAAGCCATGCTCGGAAATATCAAAATAGTTGCCGTCGATATCCGAGCCGCGGGTCTCGGCGTAGGGCCGTCCGTTGGGGCGCGGTTTGGGCAATTTGTTGGGATTGAACTTCTTCATTCGCTCGACGATCTTTTCGGCGTTCTCGACCTCGAAGCCGAAGTGATAGAGCCCGTTAGGCGATTGCTGCTCATGGTTCGGCAGGATCGCCAAATTGAAATAACCGTCGGTGAGATAAACCGCGCCGCCTTCGTTTTTGTCTTTGTGGAGGACTTGCATCTCGAAAACATCCATATAAAACGATGCGAGCTTCCCGGTGTCTTCGGTGCGAATAGCCAGATGGCGAAGTTTAGGCATGATGACCTCCTTTAGAACGCTTTCCGCTTCACCCTTAGTCGGCCGGACCTGAGTTGTCAAGGAAGGTGTCGGCGACTGTCCTTCAAGGCAATCGCGGCTAATTCAACAGAAGCTCGATCTGATCGCGGTCAGCGATCATCGGCAACATCGCGTCGCGAATGACTCTTTCACTGACTTCGCCAAACCGGTCTTTGAATCGCTCCAAAGACACGACCGCTTTCGCCATTGCGCGGTGCCCTCCGGCACTGCCGATATCGTCGTAAAGCTTTTTCATGATTTCGCCGGCGCTTTTGACGTAACCGACATTCCGCACGGCAATGACCACCCGGTCTTTCACCAGGGCCGAAACCGCCGCCCATTCGACTCCCTCGATTTGCAGGCAAAACTCGGCGAGCTGCGAAATCACGTCCTCGCGGTTGATCTCGCCCAGATGAATCACGGCGAGCCCATTATCGACTTGGAGCCGGCTCAGCGCGCGTCCCATCGCTTCTAGATCTTCGCGCGGCAACGCCGGCCGCTCGATGCGGGCAATCATCGCCTTGTTGGCAAGCGGGTAAAGAAAGTTGAAGGCGCTCAGGTCGGCGAGATTGCTGCCGCGTTCCAGAAACAGCGTGTCGGTCTTGATGCCATAGACCAGAGCCGTCGCCAAGCGTTGCGACGGTTCCATGCCGACGGCGCGCAGATACTCCGTAAAGATTGTCGAGGTTGCACCGTACGAGGTCCGCAGGTCGGCGAAACGGGCCTTGAAAGCCGCCCGACGCGGATGATGGTCGACCACCAGATCCACTCGCCCCAGCGGTCGATCGAAATAAGGCGGCTGTACGTCAACCAGGGCTATGCGGGCGCCGTCTTTATGCAAATCAGCTTGGTTGATCCGATCGATCTGAATGTCGAGTAACCGGATCATGGCGAGATTTTCCGGCCGGGTAATTTCGCCGAAGGTCACGATCGGCGTCGTCGCCCGGTTCCGTCCGAGCAGCTCGCGCAGCGCCAAAGCGCTGCCGATCGCGTCGGGATCAGGATCGTGCTGCAAGAGAATGTGAATTTTCGCGCCGTCGGCAAACAATGACCGAATGCGTTCGACCTTTTTGATGTTGAGCGTGTCGAGCAGTTGCGCGGCGCAAAATTCTTGGAAGATATCGGCCAAATTGAGATGCCGCAACAGCGGGTCGGCTGACTCGCGTTTGCCGTTGTTGCCCGAGGTGAGCGAGACGATCGATATCCCCTTATCCAGATCGCGTAACAATTGGCATACCCGGTTCTGGGTTTCGGCATCCCGGATGAATACGATCGCCTGGTCAACATGGTGCAAGTTGACCTTCTTATAGGTTTCTTCTTTGAGCAAATCGCCCCTACGAACGACACCGCCCTGACGCTTGATCGATCGCGCAACTGACTCACTCGCCACCAAATGGCGGACCTCGCCCTTTTCCGCCGCAACATTTCGCATGAACTGAAAGAGTAGATCATCCTCACAAATCGCTAGATACTGCATACGGCGCGTCCCAAAGTGAGACTTGCTAGGATCGGCTGCCTGACGTGGAGAGTACAGACCGGTGAATCAGCACGGCCGGCAGTCTAGCACTTGGGGTACCCTCAATGCCAGACCGTTTTTTGAGCCGGAGCCTCTCAACGCCGATAAGTAGCCGGTTATTCAAAGAAAAATGCCCGCTGACCGCGGCAGAAACCCACCGACAGGAAGTGCAGCGAGCCGCCCAAGCCGATGCAATCGTGAACGGATCGCGGGGGGAAATTCGGGAGGCGCTACTTTCTGGCCATGATCAGCGTCGTACCGGGCAGTGTATTGGGAATGTCGCCGTGAGTGTCGATCGAGTTGAACCCGGCTCTTTTTAGCCAATCGGAGTATTGCGACAGCGCCCAGCATTCGCCTTCAGGCGTATGGGTAAGCGTGTAGACTGAAAAGCGCAACACAAACGTCGGCTCGGTGCGCTCCTCGTTCGGTAAGAAGTCGTTAACTACGAAAATGCCGCCCGCCTTGAGCGCACTGTACGCTTTGGCAAAAAGCGCCTGATTGCCTTGGGGCGACTCGAATCGGCAGAAATTGCTGGCGAGAATCAAATCATAATGATTCGTTTCGATCGCCGCGGTCTGGTGGTCGCCGTCGATAAAACGAATCTTGCCGTCCAGACCGCGTTCTTTGTTCGCCTTCCTCGCGATGGTGTTCACGTTGGGCCAATCCAATTGCGTCACCTCAGCGCTCGGATCGCGCGACAAGATCGTCATGCCGAAGATGCTCGAGCCGCCGGCGATATCGAGAACTTTGAGGGATTTGCGCTCGCTGCCGATCTTGAGTAGATCGCACAAGGCCTTGGCGGCCGGCTCGGCGATCACGATAATCCCAAGCACGAGCTTTTCCCAAACCTCCAGCTCCGCGCCGGTATCCAGGCGACTGAACGGCTTGCCGGTTTTAAGCGATTCCTTGAGATGGGCCATCCCATCCCACAGGGCGAGCGCGACGTGCCGAAAATCCCCGACATAGGATGGCTTCCCGCGCACCAGAAACACCTCGGCAGTCGGCGTGAGAAAGTACTTTCCAGTGCGCTTTTCGACCAGGCCCAGCGCCGGCAAGCTATCGAGGACAATGCGGGTCGCGCGCTCGTCCGTTCCCGCTTGCCGCGCGATATCCTCGGCATTGTGCGCGCCGCCGTGAATCAGTGAAAAGAAATCGTACTCAATCGACGCGTCGAGAATTTGGCTGTTGGCGAAATCGCCCAAAATGCGCATCAATGGGCGCGGCGAGAGTTCCTCTGCTGGAGTCGCTTTGGTCATAGTTAGATTTTGTACATTCCTTCGTGGTTAATATGCTGGTAAACTCCCTCGAAGAACCAGGCGAAATAGGCGGTGCCGCAGCGCAAACAGTACTCCAAATTGAAACCCGGCCGGGTCTCCGCCTTGCCCGCTTCGAGCAGCTTCTTGAGCACCGTCCAGTCCAACTCGGCATGCGCCATTACGCCGTCGTGTTCTTCGAGATCCGCCTGGGCATGCATGCGGAAGTAAACGATCTTGTCTTCGGGGATGTGATAATTTTTGCGCAGCGCACCACCGAAGAATTTCGCCCAGTGGCCAACCGCCTCTTCGACGCAGAACGACGCCCACCACTCGGCAGTCGTCCCTTCGTAGAGCACGCCTCGATAGTATTCGAGAAACGCCCGGCATTCGGGCAGCATCTCGTACTCAATCATTTGGTCATTGGTCAACCCGAAATTGCGCCCCTGTTCGAGCACGATTTGAATGTGCCCGGGCGGTTTGGGATGGATCATCTCATCCGCGACGTGGTTGGCGAAATGTTTTTGCAGCTCCGGATGGCGCTTGAAGAAGGGCAGCTGGCGCTGATAGGCGACCCCGTGGAAATTGTTGATCTCGGCGACGAAACCGTACCAATTCTGCCAAAAGACTTGAATCGCCTCCATCGGCAGCGTCCCGTTCGCCATATCGGTATGAAAACGTCCTTTCATGAGCCAACGGTCGGCGATCCCCATTAAATAGTTTTTAAGATCAGTGATCACCGCCTCGGCTTCTTGCGGGGCCAATACTTTGCCGGAAAAATCTTGCCTACCGAGTCCCATAAATTTCTCCTTCGCTCACCCGCCGAGCCGAACGCCTCTCGACCTGTATAGCAGCTCGCTCGCTCGGGCCAGCGCGGCCTCACGAGGTAATTCCTTTCCTCTCACCACCAATGATGGGGCTAGTACAGCGCGCCGGGATTCAAAATATTGTTGGGGTCGACCAATTGTTTGATTTCCTTGATCACATCGTAGAGACTGCCCAGCCGCTGGTACGGCAACGCGCCTTTGGTGCTGAGCGTCGGCGCGGTCCAGACCACGCCGCGTTCGTTGCTGAACTGCTGCACCATACCCATCCATTTGCGCAGCTTTCCTACGTCATTGTCATCGTATGGGTTGTAGAAAACAAAATATTCTTCCTTGATTGCCAAGTCGCGGGTGACGTAACTGTCATGCTGCGGCGAGTGCTCCGCATCCCACAGGCCACAAGCGCGCTTGGCCGCCTCATCGAGATCGTACATCTCCTTGAGGAATGTCAGCGGGTACATCTTCGACGTTACGGCGAACATACCGGTATGTCGCACGACCGTGCCGCACCAGCCGTCGGGCCCCATGATGTGCCAGTCGGGCCAGCCGTGCAGCCCCTGTTCTTGCGCTTTGGCGCCCATCGCGCGATTGGCGATCTCCGGCACATCGACGCCTTCGGCTGCCCGATAAATCCGCCGCATGCGCTTTTCTTTAAACGCCAACTCCTCTGCGTCCCGGGCCAAGAGCTGGGTCTTCAAGAAAAACCAGCCGTCGTCAGGAATCTTGCTCTTGTCGTACAAGCCCTCTTCCATCGGCCAGTGATACTGCCAGCGATCGGTAAAATGGATGTCGTAGACCACCTCGCCCCGAACCTGCTGCATGAGCGCGTCTTGCACCTGGGCCAACTGATCGCGACGAAACACATAACAGTAGTCGTGCAGCCAGTCGCGTTTCGCTTCGATGGCGCGCAGGCAAACCTTGCTGATGATGCCCATCGCCCCGGCCGCAAGCGTAAAGAGACCCAGCAAGTCCGGCAGGTGAATCCACTTCTGAAAGGGCCCGAACGGCGTGCCTTGATTGGCCAGGGCGCCGAGGCGGAGGGTTTCGCCGTTGGCGAGGATCACCTCCAAACCGAGCACCATATCGGCGATCCAGCCGTAGCGTGTCATGCCGTAGCCGATCCCACCTTTGTTGATCATAGCGCCGATCACGACCGCCGGGCCATAGGTGCCGAAGTTGGGCAACATGAGGCCATGCTGCCTCAGGGCATGATGAATCCCATAAACGCTTGCGCCACCCTCGGCGATGACGTACTGCTGGGTTGGGTTCACCTCGAGGATTTTGTCCATCCCTAACATGTCCAGCAGAATCCCGCCCTTGAGCGGCGAGCTGATGCCCATGCCGACCCCGCCTTTGGCGACGATCGGAATCTTGTGCTGGTTGGCGAATCTTAATATGTCGGCCACCTTGTGACGACCCGCCGAGTCCGACTCAATGCGTACGACGACATCGGGGAGCGCGCGGTAAGCACCGTAGGCCAACGTGTGCTGGTAGTTGATCTTGTCAATGGGGTTCGTTGAGACCCGCCGGGAGCCGACGATCTCTTTTAACTGGGCGACAATGTCATCGAGGGCGAGCATGCGGAGTTGATATCGGACACAGCAAGACGAAAACCAATCTACAAAATAAAACTGCTGCTACCCGGCAGAATTTTCACTTTGGCATTTTTCAATTTGCATTCTGCCTTCACCGCCGCAATCAAAGTTGCAGATGACTGCCACCGGTAATCAGAATATGGCTTCCGGTCATCATGCTCGCTTCGCCGCTGGCCAAGAACGCGATCGCCCCGGCGATATCTTCGGGGTAGAGATGTTTTTTCAATGGCCGGGTTTCTTTGACACGCTCTCTGAACGCTTCTGGCATGATCATCGACGCGTCGGTGAGCGTGAACGCCGGCGTGACCACATTCACGGCGATGCCGAGGGGTCCCAGTTCAATGGCCATGGTATTGGCCATGGATTCGAGCGCCGCTTTGGCCGCGGCATAAGCTCCCATCCTGGGTAGCGGCTGCTGCGCCAAGCGGGTGCTGACAACGATAATCCTTCCCGCCTTTTTCTCTTTCATGGCCGGCAAGCACGCCCGCGTACAAAAAAACAATGCCGCGATTTCGTGCTCGACGGCACGATGTAAGCTTTCCCAGGAAAGCTCATGCAGCGCTCCCACTTCGAACGGGAAGTAGGCGTTGTTGACCAGGACGTCGATTGGCCCAAGCTTTCGCTCGGCAGCCTGCACCATGTTGTCGATCTCATCCTGGCGCGTCACGTCCGCTTGAAAGGTCATGCCGCGGCCGCCGCCGCTTTCGATTGCCCCAAGGATTTTTTCAGCGGCTTCTCGGTTTTGGTGGTAGTTGACAATCACCGCAGCCCCGGCTTGTGCCAGGCGAATCGCGGCGGCCGCACCGATGCCTCGGCTCGCGCCGGTCACGAGCACGACTTTGCCCTCTAGCGAATGCGGGTTCAATGGTTGCGCCATGCTCAACCAACCGAATGGGCTAAATCGCGACGGCGTCTTCGGCGGCGCCCTTTTCGTATTTCGCCGCGTTATTTTTGAACGACAAAAACTTCATCTTGACGTAAGGCGAGCTGTAACCGTTCAAGATACGGTCGATCCTGCCGGGCTTGCCATAGAACGACTGGAACGCCCATCCGGTTAGTTCGCCGAGCCGCTGGCGCGTCAGGTGCTTGGTTGGCATGACGCAGTGCTCGAGATCGTAGAGGCTGAGATTGTCGATCTCGATCAAGTTTTCCTTGACCGCCTTCTTGTAAATTGGCGAGCCGGGAATCGGGTTCAGCACCTGGATCATGACGATGTCGGGGTCGATTTCGTCGACCGCCTTGGCGCGCTGGCGAATCTTCGCTTCGTCATCGTCCCAAAAACCGTTCAGGTAAGTGGCGATCGTCGAGATGTCGTGCTGACGCAGGAACTGAATCAACTCCTTCAACTCTTTGACCCCCACTTTCATCGAACCTTTGCGCGCCTCGGCGATTTCCTCGTCCGTGCCGCCGTCGATGCCGATCAAAACCTGATACATCCCGACTTTTCTCAAGCGCGGCACCAGATCCGCATCGCGAATCAGGTTTTGCGCGCGGCTCAGACAAAACCAACTCATGTCCAATTTTTTTTCCTCGAGCGCCGTCACCAGATCGACCATTTTTTGCCGATCCGAACTGAAATCATCGTCCATGAATGTGAGCGCTTTGACTCCGTAGGCGCGGTTGAGCAGCTCCATCTCGGCAGCGACCGCCCAGCCACTGCGCGTGCGATGCGAGCTGAAATCGCGCGGGTTGCGCGGGTCGACGAGCCACCACTCGTAGCAGAAATGACAAGCGCCTTCGCAACCTCTCGAAGTGACCGCTTCGTTGTAGTTGGGAATCACCGAATAGCCGTAATACTTGTCCATCGGGAAAAGATCGTAGGCGGGCATCGGCAGTTCGTCCAAGTTCTCGATCAACGGACGCGGCGCGTTGAGCACGATCTCCTCGCCCCGTCTCCAAGACAGGCCTTTGATGTCAGCCAGTTGTGGCGATGCGCTGCCAAGCTCCTCCAGCAGCTCCGTGAGTGTGTGCTCGTTGTCGCCGAACACGCCAACAATCGCGAAATCGAGCTGCGGATTATCGCTCATGATCTTTTGCGGCACCGCCGTGTACATCAAGCCGCCGCCAATCGTGATCGTTTGCGGCGCGATGTCCTTGATCTTCTTCATCGCCGCGTGAAAGCGGTTCAGCGTAGCCGCGCCACCCGCGGCTGCGATCATGGCGCCGAAGAACACCGCGTCGGGCTTTCGCCGGCGGACTTCATCCAGCATCTGGTCGTCGTCGAGCCCAAGCGCGCGGCAATCGAGCACTTCGACCGCAGCGGCTCGCTTTTCACGGACGAACGCAGCGAGTTGAGAATACAACGAGTTAACAGCGCAATGGCGCTCGCCCCAAGGCGCCCAATTGCCCATGGGCGGGGTGATGAAGAGCAAGTTCATGAGATCTCCTGGAGACCGGAAAGGATTAGTAAGATCAAAATATTTAATGTATTAAGGATTGTCAAGAAACGCTCGACACGTCGCGAGCTTTGGAGCCCAAGACCGCCGCGGCGAAACGGCAACTACGAGCACGGGATAACTATTGACAAGGTACAACCCTTTTGGTACTGGTTCGCAGGCTGGATTAATAGGTCCTTAACCGCACACAGGAGGGTCACTTTATGGCTCAATCCGCTCAAGAGGAGCAACTATTAGACATACGCGTCGCCGAGGCATCCGCCGCGTACAAGTTCTATTTAAATCAGGAGGCGAAAATCCTTGGCACCATTTCCGTCTCGCTGTTCTTGATCACCTGGGAGCTTGTCGGAAACACTCTTCAGCTCATCAACCCGATGTTCATGAGCGCCCCCTCCTTGATCGGTAAAGCCGCCTGGCAGCTATTTGCGTCCGGTGAGATTTGGAACGATCTCTACGTTAGCGGTATCGAGTTCTTTTGGGGCTATTTCCTATCGATCATATTCGCCATCCCCTTCGGTATCGCGATCGGTTGGTATAAAAGATTCGCCTACGTCTGCGATCCTTTCGTCAACGCGATGAATGCGACGCCGCGTGTCGCGCTACTGCCGCTGGTCATTATCTGGCTCGGCATCGGCATCATGTCCAAGATCGGAATTATTTTCCTCGGCGCCGTGTTCCCCCTCCTGATCAACACCCGTGACGGCGTTAAGACGACCCCGGCCAATCTCCTTACCGCGGCCAGGAGCTTTGGCGCTTCCGAGTGGCAGATTTTTAGATCCGTGGTTCTTCCTTCGACCGTGCCGTTTATCCTGACCGGCCTTCGTCTGGCGGTTGGCCGCGCGTTAATCGGCGTCATGGTCGGTGAGCTGTACGCTGCCACCGCCGGCATCGGTTTCATGATCACGGTCGCCGGCGCGACTTTCCAAACCGACAAAGTGTTCGTCGGCGTGTTGATTTTCGCCATCACGGGCATGGTGATGACCGACATCATCGACCGCTACGAACGCCGGTTTGACAAGTGGCGTCCCAAGGTCGGCGCCGAGTAAGCCGGCTACAAGCATCTCGTCAGTAAAAATGGCGCTAGAGTGACTCTAGCGCCATTTTTTTTAAGCGGCATTCGACCAAAAAGCTCCTGCTTCGTTGCCTTAACGGCAGGTTTTCTATACGATCCGCTGCGCTGCAACACGCGGCGAGCTGCCAACGAAGGGACTATTCATGCGCGGATTCGGTGGATGGGCGATATTCGTCATCCTGTTTGCTTTGTTGTTTTTCCGCCAAGCCATCGGCCTTTATATGGACTGGCTGTGGTTTCAAGAAGTCGGCTACACCGACGTTTTCTTTACGATCCTGTCCTCCAAGACTCTGCTGGCCCTCGGCGCAGGGGTTTTGCTCGGACTGCTCATTTACATCAATCTCAATGCCGCGGCTTCGCCGCCTTCACGCTTGCGCTATTCCGCCCGCGACAACGCCATCGAGCTGCCGCCGCTCGAACTTGTTGATCCTTGGTTCAAGCGATTGCTCGTTCCGGGCGCCTTGCTGGTCGGTTTCATGGCAGCGCCGCAAGCGCTTTCCCGCTGGAAAGAGTTTTTGCTCTTCCTCAAGCCGACCGCCTTCAACCTCAGCGATCCGCAGTTCGGCGTCGATCTGGGGTTTTACATTTTTCGTCTGCCGGCATTGATCGCGGCTTACCACTGGCTGATCTTCGCTCTGGGTCTCTGTCTGGTTGCGACCGCAGCAGTTTACCTGCTGTATCGCGGGATCGAATATGGCGAGCGTGGCATTTTTCTCAGCGAGAGAGCCAGGCGTCATCTGTTGATCCTGCTCGCCGCACTGCTGGCCGTGAAATCAGGCGGTTATTATCTCGATGCTTTCGAATTGCTCTATTCTGACCACGGCGCGGCTTTCGGAGCGAGTTATACCGACGTGCATGCGCGTCTGCCGGCGCTCCGCTTGCTTGCCTTTCTGGCGCTTGCAGTAGCGGTTCTATCGATCGTGCAGATCTACCGCGACGGTTATCGCCCGGTCCTCGTCGGCATCGTCGTGCTGGTGGTGATCCACGCGGTAGGCGTGAACGTTTACCCTTCGCTGCTCCAACGGTTTCGCGTGACGCCCAATGAGATTGCTGCCGAGCGGCCGTTCA
This sequence comes from Binatia bacterium, assembly GCA_036554745.1. GTDB lineage: Bacteria > Desulfobacterota > Binatia > UBA9968 > UBA9968 > DP-20. Next base: position 15,762 of record DATBMR010000002.1, on the reverse strand, counting down.
TCGAGCGCAACATCAAATTTACCCGTGAGGCTTTTGCCTTGGACCAGGTCGTCAGCCGCGAGTTTCCCGCGGAAGAAAACCTAACGGCAGAGGATCTTAAGCGTCACCAATCGACGATCGATAATATCCGTCTGTGGGACCACCGGCCACTGTTAGCGACGTATTCCCAGCTCCAGGAAATCCGCCCCTACTACAAATTTGTCGATGTCGACAACGACCGCTATGTCATCGACGGCACCTACCGCCAGACGATGCTATCGGCCCGCGAGCTTTCTCATCAGCATCTGCAAAGCCGCAACTGGATCAACGAACATCTCACCTTCACTCACGGTCACGGCGTGGTCTTCGGGCCGGTCAATCAGGTGACACCGGTGGGACTACCCGAGTTTTTTATCAAAGACATTCCGCCGGCAGCCACGGCATCGTTAAAAATCACCCGGCCCGAGATCTACTTTGGCGAGCTCGCCAACGACTATGTCTTGGTTCAAACCCAGTCACAAGAGCTTGACTACCCGTCGGGCGATCAGAACGTTTATACCAAGTACGAAGGTCGCGGCGGCGTCTCGATCGGCAGCTTATGGCGCCGGCTGATTTTTTCCGCTCACCATGGAACTTTTAGGATCGTATTATCGCGCGACCTAACTCCGGCCAGCCGCATCCTTTATTATCGTAGAATACACGACCGGGTTAAGAAAATCGCCCCGTTCATTGAGTTCGACCGTGACGCGTACCTAGTGATCGCCCAGAGCGGACGACTTTTTTGGATCATCGACGGTTACACTACTTCGGACCGCTTTCCTTATTCGGCGCCACTCCGCCAGCCAGGCCCTAACTACATTCGCAACCCGGTCAAAGCCGTGATCGACGCTTATCACGGCAGCGTCGATTTCTACTTGAGCGACCCGAGCGATCCGATCATGCAATCGTTCGCCAAAATTTTCCCGGGCTTAATTAAGCCGTTGGAGGCGATGCCGGAGGACCTGCGCTCGCACGTGCGCTACCCCCAAGACTTCTTTTCGATCCAGGCGCACGTCTATGCGACTTACCACGTCCAGGATCCGCAGGTGTTCTTCAATAAGGAGGACATCCTCAGCATTCCGCGCCAAAGGATCGATGGGCGCGAAGGCGACATGGAACCCTACTACACGATCATGAGGCTCCCGGGTGAAAGCAAAGAAGAATTTGTTCTTTTGCTGCCGTTCACACCCAACCGTCGTGACAACATGCGCGCTTGGCTCGCCGCTCGCAGCGACGAGGCAAACTATGGAAAGCTCATGGCTCTGGAGTTTCCCAAAGCCAAGCTGATCTACGGGCCCAAACAGATCGACGCGCGCATCGATCAGGATACCTATATCTCGCAGCAAATTACGCTCTGGAGCCAGGCCGGCTCACAGGTGATCCGTGGCAGCTTGTTGGCGATACCGATTGAAAAATCGTTGCTCTACGTGCAACCGCTTTATTTGGCCGCGTCGCAAGGCTCGCTACCAGAGCTCAAGCGGGTCATCGTCGCGTTCGGCAGCCAAATTGCCATGGAAGAAACCCTCGAAGCATCGCTGCAGAGACTCTTCGGCACAAAACCACTGGTGCCGAAAGCCCCGCGTGTGGCCGCGGAGGTCGCGGCCCAAGCCGCCCCAGAGGATAAGAATCTCGCTAGCCAAGCGTTGGAGCATTTTCGCCGCGCGCAGGATTTTCTCAAACAGGGGAATTGGGCCGGTTACGGCGATGAGCTTAGGCAAGTCGAAACGCTGCTCAGGGACATGCAAAAACGGCCGTAGTGGCGTTTGTGTGGAATGGCCGGGATGGAACCGTTGGGCGATTCGTCTTTCTGTGCTCATCTTGGTATAGACATTCGATGACCGATCAGCGTCGCCAGCTCGCCGTCCGCGGCATCATCTTCGTTGTTTTGGTCCTGTTGTTATTTTTCTTCAGCCGTTATATTCCGCGCCCGTTTACCGCCTTGGCACCGGCGGGTGAAGACTTCGATGACTTCGAGGGAATTTATTCCAGCAGCGACAAGCTCAGCAAATTCCTCCAGCATTTAGGCCCGTACTCTCCCGCGGTTTTCGTCCTTTTGCAGATTTTGCAGGTCATTGCAGCGCCGTTTCCAGGTGAGCTTACCGGCGTCGCCGGAGGGTTCGTTTACGGCGAAACGCTTGGCTTCCTACTTTCCACGGCGGGCCTATCCGTGGGTTCTTGGGTCGCGTTCGAATTGGCGAATATTCTCGGTCGGCCTTTTGTCGAGCGTTTCGTCAGGCGCGAGGTTCTACAAAAATTCAATTTCCTCACGACCAGAACCGGCACGCTCATTTGTTTCGTGCTGTTTCTATTTCCCGGTTTTCCCAAGGATTACTTATGTTACGTGCTGGGGCTTAGCCGAATGAGGCTCGGCACGTTTTTGCTGGTAGCGATCGTCGGCCGATTGCCCGGGACTTATCTGCTGACGATGCAGGGGGCAACGATCCGCAACGAGCAATACCATATGTTCCTGCTGCTGGTCGTTGCTTCGATCGCTTTGCTCCTGGTCGCCTATTTCTATCGGAATCAACTCTTCGATTGGCTGAGACACCGTCATGAGGACCATGAAAGCGTCCCAACACGCTCGTCTAGAAACTCAAACCACGAGTCAAATAGTGAAAAATCGGCGCCACGATGATCCGGTACCAGGCGAACGGGGTTAATTTGCCGCGCTCGAGAAATCTGACGAAACATTTGACCGCGACCAGGGCGACAATGAACGACACCAAAAAGCCGATGCCGAGCTCCAACGTCTCACGGCCGTTCATCTGGTCGTACATTTTGATGAGTTCATAGCCACTCGCCGCGAGCAACACCGGCACAGCAATAATAAAAGAAAACTCGGCGGCACTTTTTCGATCGAGGCCGACCAACATGCCGCCGATGATCGTTGCGGCGGCTCGGGAGGTGCCCGGCCAGAGCGCGAGGATTTGAAAGAGCCCGATGCCCAAGGCCTGCATTAGCGAGAGGCGGTCGACATCGTTGGACGTCCGCCGCCAGACCCAGCGCTCAACCAGCAGGATCGCGACGCCACCAACCGCCAGCGCCAGGGTGACCGCCGGAGGATTGAAAAGCTGCTGTTTAATCGTGTGACGCCCAAGATAGGCGACCGTCAGCGCAGGAAGGGTCGCCAGCGCAATCCGATAAAGGCCTGACCAACCATCCATCGCCGAGCGCGACGTTAGCGAAGAAAGCGCGGGTTGCGGTATCAGTCGGGCGAATCGTCGCCAGTAGAGAAAACTCACCGCGAGAATCGCTCCCAGTTGAATCGCGACTTGGAAACTGGCGGCGCCGTCACCGGCAAAACCCAGCAGGTGACCGACGATAATGAGATGACCGGTAGATGAAATCGGCAAGAATTCCGTGAGACCTTCAACGGCCCCTAGGATCGTTGCGATACGCCAGTTATTCATTCACTCCTCTGCGAGAGTATTTCAGCCTCTTGCCTCTGCTCCGGTCTTTTCGAGACCAGGAGATATTGGCCCGCCGCGCCTAGCTTGATCGTCGGCGCGCCGACGTTCTGAATCAAACGCGGCAGATTTTTCTCTTTAACAATAATGAGCCAGTCGACAGGGTCGCTGTTCCAACGCTCACTGAATTCGTCGAAGTTGAGTATCACAGTTCCCCACGCCGACTGCGCTTTTTTGCCGATCGCATAATAATTCCCCAAAAATGTCCGCTTCTTTTTCTCGTGCGTAATCAACCAAAACGGCCGTTGACCCCGTAAATAAAAAGGCAGGCCCCCAAGATAGGTATCGTACTGAACAACTTGGCTGGCTGGCGTCAGTCGTGGCAGCACAAGCTGCGCTACGGACTTGGCGGAGCGCTCCTGTGAGACCGAGATCATCATGTGAATAATGAAACCGAGAACGAAGCACGAGCTCAGACCCTGTACGAGATAGAGCTGCCGCTGACTTGCCGGCCGGCTCGGCTTGCGCTGCGCCGTATAAACCAGCATCGCGGCGGATATCGCCGCGTAGATCCACACGAGATAAGCCAGTTCACTCACGCTCGTGCGAATGTGGCGCGCAAGAATCGCCGGAAAAAACCAACCTGCAGCCAAATAAAACGAAGCAACGGCGTGAAGCCACCAATTAAGCGACAAGGCAAGGCGAAATCGCCCCGGCGATTCTTGGTAAAGCCGTACCAGCGCCGAGCCCCCGAGCATTGCCAGAGGCGGAAAAATCGGCAAAATATAGTGCGGCATTTTGGATTTGGACGCCGAGAAAAACATAAACGGTACGACCACCCAGATTATCCAGTAGAGCGTCGTGTCATTGAATCTGTTTTGCCAAGCTTTTTTAGCCAACAGCGGCAGCAGCAAAGTCCAGGGGAAAAATCCGACAACGCCGACTCCGATGAAATAATACCACGGCTCGCCACGATCGAACTCCGCCGTGGCAAATCGGCCAAAGTGCTCTTGCCAAAAGTAGTAATAGAGGTAACCGGGATTGCGCGCTTCGGCCGCCAGATACCACGGCAACACGATCATGAGAAATAGCGCGCCGCCCATGAGCAAATGGATGCGTCGCAGCACCGACCACTGCCGGGTCAACAGCAGATAGAAAAAGATCACCGCCCCCGGAATGGCCACACCGATAAGACCTTTGGTGAGCGTGGCGCCCGCGAGAGCAGCGTAGAGGATGCCACACGCCACGCGGCGCCACTGGACGCTCTCGGCATGTACGGCTTCATAGAACGAACAGAGCGCGAGCGTGACAAAAAACGTCAGGATCATGTCGAAGATCACGACGCGCGAAAGCACAAAGAACTCGACACTCGTCAGTAAAATCAAAACGCTCCACAGAGCGGTCCAGCGCGCCGCTCGCAGCCTGGCGAAGCGGTAAACCAGCGCGACACAGCCCAACGCGGCCAACGCCGATGGCAGTCGCGCCGCCCATTCCGACACACCAAATAGCGCATAGGCGCTGGCGATCAGCCAGTAAAAGAACATCGGCTTGTCGAGAACCGCTTGGAAATTTTCGTGCGGCGTAATCCAGTCGTTGAGCACGAGAAGTTGCCGCGCCTTTTCCGCGTTGCGGCCTTCATCCGGTTCGAACAAAGCGGCCGAGCCCAGCTGGTAAAACAACACGGCGACCAAGGCGAACCCCGATAACCGGTAGAGCCAGCGCGCTGCCGACCTCTGCGTGTGGACAGGAAGCCGTTGGGTTTTCGATGTGTTGGGATCGATCGTCATGCGGCGTTCAGAATGGACTCGCGTATTGGTTCAGGTTTACCTGACGATAGCGGTTTTGCAAGTTGTTGCCGGCCGTTTCGACTCGAGTGACGAGCGCCCGGACGCGACGTTCCGTTGCCCTTGTTGCCAGACCAGCAGTTCGCCAGCCGCCTATTTGCACGCGTTGACATCGGCTACCCCCTGGCGTAGCGTGATTTGCCACGGAGGTGATTTATGTTCTCGATCGTCTTCGGCCCCAGCAAACGCGCGGCGTTTGGCAAAACGTTGCGGCCAATCGCAAGTACCCCCGCCGTCGATAGCATGCCGCCGGGCATTGACCACAAGCCAACAAAGTTTAGCTAGGCTCCACTCGCCGGTTCCCGGTTGCATACGATGAAGCACTCGCCCGATTTTGTTTTTATCTTGGTTTCGGCGATCACGTGCGCTCTTCCATCGATCGCGCGGGCGCAGCAACCGGTCGCGAGTTTTTTTTACGATGAAGGCGGCAAAGTGGTTCGCCAGGCGCGCGACACCAACGGTGACGGCAGCATGGATCATTGGATCCACTATAATCCAGAGGGTCAAACCGAACGCGTCGAACAAGATGCCAATTTTGATGGCGAACCGGAGATCATTGTGTACTACGAATCGGGTAAGCCCGTGCGCCAGGAAATGGCGAGCAAGAACCGCGGACAGATCGACACCTGGCTCTACCTTGACGCCAAAGGTGAAATCGAACGCAAAGGCCAGGATACCGATGGCTCCGGCAAACCCACGTTGTGGATCTATTATGAGAACGGCCGGCCGGTGCGAAGCGAGGAGACCGGTCAGACATCCAACCAACCGAAGCGCCTAGTGCACTACCAAGATGGTCAGATCAGCCGAGTGGAAGAAGATACTAATCGCGACGGCAGGTCTGACAGTTTTTCCTATTATGAGAATGGACAGCTCGTCAGAAAAGACTTGGATCGAAAACACGTAGGAAAAATCGATTTATCCGGTTACTACCAGAATGGCCGGCTCGTCCGTCAAGAAGAAGACTTGCACGGCGATGGCAAGATCAGCCGGATCATTTTTTTTCGCGGCGATGAGATCGTTCGGCGTGAAGAGGACACAGCGAAGCGTGGCCGCATGGACTTAATTGAATTATTCTCTCAGGGTCAGCTTACCCAGCGCTGGCGCGATACCACGGGAACTGGGCAGTGGGATACGCTGTACCGTTTTCAGGACGCCCAGGTAGTGCGCGAGGAGCGGGATACCAACGCCGATGGTGTTTTCGATCTCAGAATTCTCTATGACAAAGACCAGATCATCGCTCAGGAGGGAGACACCAACGGTGACCGCCGCGTCGACGTCTGGATCCAATTTCGCGATGGTGAGCGCGTTGAACAACTTGAAGATCAGAAATACGAGGGCAAAGTCACAGCGCGATATGTCTTCAAAGGCGAGGAAATCGTCAGTCAAGAACAGGTCAATCATGGCGAACCGCCGCGCCCCTCGGAACCGTTTGCGGAAGTTGAAATGAGCCTTAAGGAGGCGGCGGTTGCTGGTTCGGTGAACGCGCATGCAGCGCACGCGACTCAAGCGCGCAGCGCTCTAGAGTCTGGGACGGAATTAAAGTAAGATCTGCCTCTCTGGTCGTGACCGATGAAAAGGCGATTCGGCTTATTGCTGCTGGCGTGCGTGATCCCGCTTTACGCCTGCGAACCCATGCCGGTGCAATATCCGCCCGGCTCCGCGCAGTATCCCGCTGGCCCATCTCCCTATCCACAGCCGAATACGAGTGCGGCGCCGCCAACCGGCAGCTCACAACCGCAAGGTATAACTGGTTCACAGCGCTGGCAACATGCTTGGACCAAGGCGATAGAAGGTGTCGTCATGGGCGGTTCGATCGGCGGTCCGTACGGCGCCGGCGGCGGCTTGGTCATTGGCCTAATCACCGGGTTATTCACCGCCGATTCCTATTACGGTCAGATCAATAGCCAGATTCAAGCGGAACAAACCAAGGACCAGCAACTCGAAGCCGCCATTGAGCAGGAGTTGGCTCGGCAAAGAGAGTTGGAAAATCAGATCGCCGGCGTTACCGCGCCGACTGCGGAAGCGAACCCGACGGGGCAACCGCCCCTGTCTCCAGATCAGACACCACAGGAGGCATCGAATAACCACACAGCTCCGGCCGGCAAACGCCCCGACCATGCCACGCTGGCGTCATTGCCCAACGCTCCAGTTGCGCAACTTCCGCCCAGCCCGTTTAAAAACGTCGAAATCAAAGACATCAACAGTGACGGCGTGCCGGATCTGTGGGTCTATTATGATCCGCAGAAACCGGATGAAATCATCCGTCAGGAAGAGGCGAGCAAGGCTGATGGCCGGGTCGATACCTGGAGCTATTTCAAAGCCGGCAAAATGGTGCGGCGCGAAGTCGACACCAAACAACTGGGCCGACCCGACACGGTTTATTTTTACGACAATGATCAGATCGCGCGCGAGGAGCGCGATGAAGCGGGTCGCGGCAACATGACCTATCGAGCGACCTACCAAGACGGCCGCTTGGCCAAAGTGGAAAGAGACTCAAGCGGCGGTGGGCGCGCGGATCTCTGGATATACTACGACGCTCAGAGAGATGGAGAACTCGTTCTTAAAGAAGAGCGCGATTTGAACGGCGATGGTGTCCCGGATTTGTGGTCCTATTTCGAAAATGGTCACCTTGTCCGCCGCGACGTGAGCGCGATCGGACTTGAAATTTTATCAAAGCAAGAACGGCTACCAACGTCACTGGAGTTGCGCCAAATCTCGGTTCCAGGCACTTGAAATGATCCACCAGAGTTTTGCCGACTGGGAAGAATCGGGGATCTTGGCTCTTTGCCGTAGCCCGTTTCTTATTCCTTCGGTGCTTTTCCATACGCTTCTTTTCATGCTCGCGCTGCGCGCCACGACTCTGACGATTATCAAACCGGAAAAGGATCCACCGATTGCGGTCCAGCTATTGGAAACCAGAGACGGCGGTTCCAGCAATAAGAGCATCGGTCCCGCTCTCGGTCCCGGCGGACCGCGGACGATGCCAAAATTGGGCACGTCCATCCCCCCGGCCGAGCGCACCGGAAAGGTCACGAGCGGCTCACTCGAAACCCTCGTTCCTAAGGAAACCCCCGTAGAAGCGGCACCATCGCCTAAGCCCGTAACGTTACCGGGACCGAAAGTACTGGCGGCGAATCCTCGTTCGGAGTCGGTCAACGTGACCGAAACTTCACCTGACTCTTTGGTGCGCTTGCCCACCAAAGAAACTGCGACCCAGCTTCCCGCCAGCGCTGCGAGCGATCCGACCGCCCAACACGATCGGACCGCGCTCAACAAGAGCGCCGCAGAGGCGGCGGGGATCAAGGCTCTTAAGGAAGGCGCACAGATACCCGGTGCCCTTAAAGGTATGGGGACGGGAGCCGGCCCCTACGGAGTTCCCGGCGGGCGCCCAAGCGGCACGGGATTGGCCGGCGCGGGAACCGGCGCTGGCACGGGCGGCGGCAGCATGACCGGGCTGAGAGGTTTATCAAGCGCCGATTACAACCAGTACCTGGATCGACTGAAAAAAAGGGTAGAGTCTGTTTGGAAATTCCCGGAGGGCGTTTCCGGAGTTCAAAAGGTCTCTATACTCTTCACGCTCGATCGGGCCGGCAGGCTCGTGCAATCGGAAGTTCTCGACTCGACCGACACGAGAATGAACGCCAGTGCCGTGGAAGCGATGAAGCGCGCCTCGCCTTTCGCGCCGATCCCGGAAAGCTTGAAAGACCTCGCCAATACGCCTTTGCGCATGCAGTTTACGGTCACCGTCGGCGTGCGCGGTTAAGCACTTCGGCGGCAGCGCCGGCCCCTTTAATTGAAAAAATTTTCAGTTAGGGTAATCATCAAAAGTTCAAAGGATTTTTCATGGAGCCGCACGGTCTCGATCTCATTCAAATCATTCACCAAGGCGCGATCGCCACTTACCCGCTAATCGTCATGTCCGTGATCAGCCTCACCGTCATCTTCGAACGGCTATGGTCGCTCAAGAACATCGGCTCGCTCACCCTAAGAATTACCGAATCGCTGCTCGATCCGCTCAAGCGCGGTCAGAAGGACTTGGCGATCGCCATTTCCAGGCAAAACTCCCATTGTCCTGCAGGGCGAATTTTTCTGAGCGTGCTGGAAAAAAATTCCGGCGAGCATTCGGAGGTTGCCAGCACGGCCGCCGCCGAGGCGATGTTCGAAGAGACTCAGAAGTTGCGAAAACACCTCTGGATCCTCGGCACGGTCGCCAGCAGCGCACCCTTCATCGGCCTTCTGGGAACCGTCGTCGGCATCATCAAATCCTTTGAAAGCATGGCGGTCGCCGGCACCGGCGGGTTCGCGGTGGTCGCGGCCGGCATTTCCGAAGCCCTGGTGGCCACCGCGCTCGGCCTAGGGGTGGCGATCATCGCGCTGATTTTTTACAACTATTTTCAATCGAGAATCGCCACGCTCAACGGCTTGTTTCGCATCCAAGTGGGCAAGATCTTACAGACTCTCCGCGTCTGAGGTGCTTTCATGGCTATGACGCCGCTTGGCGGCAACGAAGACAATTCCGAGATCGTCGCCGAGATCAATATCACTCCCTTGACCGATATTTTTCTCGTCCTTTTGATCATTTTCATGATCACCAGCTCGGCGATGATCGAATCGGGGGGCAAAGTCAATTTGCCGAAAGCGGTGGCGACCCAATCGGAATCGCGCGGTACCACGGTGACGCTCACACCCAAGCACGAGATTTTTGTCAATCAAAGAATGGTGAGCGAAGCGGCTTTTGAAAAAACTCTGCAAGAGGCCCTGAGTCAAACCGCCGACAAGACGGTGATTTTGCGCGGTGACAAGGACGTCTTGTTAGGTGACACAGTGAAAGTGATGTCGATGATCAAGCGGGCGGGCGCGTCGGAGATCGCGATCGCCGCCGAAGCCGAGCGCAAAACTCGTTAAATCAGATTACCGATGGAGGCGGATCGGCGACAGCACCGATCGGGTAAGAAATAGCATTACAGCAGTTGCGGATTGTAGCCCTGTGCCGCAACGCACTTCCGCTTCTGTTCTCTAGTTAACGGGCCGCGCCGTCGTTAGGGGGCGCCAACTGCGCCGGCCGGCCGAAGCTATCCTGCCGGTTGCGATCCACTTCGCGCTGGATCTCGGCGGCGCTTTTCCCTAAGCGATCCACTTCCAACTGCAGCTTCTTTTCTTTCTCGAGAAAAACCTCCAGCTCAAGCGATTTTTGCGCTCCCGATTCGTAATAGACCGTGATCGAGTGCCGCCCATTGGAGCCGTCGCTTGCGCGCGCCAGCACGTCGATCTGATTGCGTCCTTCGGCCACCGGCACGGCCGATGAAAAAAATCCATCCGCTGCCAATCGCAGATGGGACGCCTTCTGACCGATCGTCTGATTGATGACCTGCACGTAATCGACCCCGACCACGGAGATATTTTCGAGCACGGCGAGCACGTCCGCCGGGCGCCTTACCGGCGTATAAGTTCCGCCGCTCTCTCGGGCGACACCGTGCGCCGCGCGCGGATAGGAAAGCGCCTCGTCTCCTAGTGCGAACACATGCACCTTGATCCCCGCCTTACCGGCCGTCCGAGCCGCATTGATCGCCAGATCCGTATCCTGAGGCGTCGCTCGTTTGCCGCCGCCGATCGGCAACGACGGAAAACCGTCAGTCAAAAGAAACTGCACTTTGATCGCGTCGGTTCTTTTTTGACTGGTACCCAAACCGAACAGCTCGGCGGTGGCCATGCGAATGCCTTCGACCATATTGGTGCCACCAAATGGGCCGCCGCGCAGAACGTCGGTGAGCACGCGCCTTACTTCTTCGAAATCGTGGGTCAGTGGCTGTAGCAGTTTCGCGCCTTCGCTAAATACCACCACTCCTACGCGCGTCGTCTCGGCATTGAGTTGAAGCAACAAGCGGCGCGCCGCGGCGACTTCCGCCGCAAGGATGGAATTTCTCGGGTTGCGCAGTGGCGGCTTGCCGATGTTCATGCCGCCAATGACGATTTGCGGCGGGCTGAACCCCGTGCTTTCGGGCGGCTGATCCGCCTCAGCCAAATCTGCGCCGGAGTACAACGCCGTGCTGCCGGAGACGTCAATGACCAGGAAAATATCGACATTGGCCGACCGTCCGGTCTCGCGCGCGACTTTGCCGCTGACAAAGATCGAGTTTTGGTCCTGAGTGATCCGGCTCCCGTCCACTGGCGAGAGAATTTGTACTCGGGGCTCGGCTGGCCAAACTAGGCCGCGTAAAAAGACGAGGGAAACGAACATGCAGGCGAAAACAACAAAGGGTTTCTTCGACATGGCGCTCACTCCGCGCAGTGACAACGCTACCATGATTGAAATGAGGGGGGAAGAGACCGCGTTAACGGCATGAACTCCGCGTGTCGCGGTCGCCGGTCTCGTGCTATAATGACAACATGTGTACATTAAAGTTTGTTGTCACATGGTTTTGCCTGATCGCGTGGTTCAGTGTTGCCGAAGCGCAATACGTTTTACTATTGAAGAATGGTCGCCAAATTACTGTGTCGAGTTATCGCGAGGAAGGCACCATGGTCAAGCTCTTTGGGCTTGGTGGAGAACTCGGCATCCCCAAAGACCAAATCTTATCGATAACCAAAGCGGGTGAGAGCACCCGTCCGGGTGTGAGCATGATAGAATTGGAAGCCGCCGCGCGAGAATCCAAGCCGCAGAAACCATCGGCTCCGGCTGCCCCTGTCAAAGATTCCGCGGTTTCCGATGAAGCCAAACTGGCACCCGCGCCTGACGAAGAAAAGGAATACCAGAGAAAACTAGCCGAGGTCACTAAGAAACTCGAAGAGGCAAAGGAAAAATACTTTAAGGCCACTCAAGGAGGCGGCACTTCTGCTAACGTAAGCAGGGAAGGGATTAGTGCATGGACGATGGACTTGGCATCGCGAATTCATGACTCGCAGAGAGTAGCCGGCGGCGGGGGCCCAAGCTCTACTCCACCCACTCCCCCCTACAGGCCAAATTACACGCCCAAAGAAAAGGAACTGAGCGATTTGAGGGCTGAAATCGATGATCTACAAAAGCAGCGCGACGAGCTAATTCAAGAGATGAAGAGTAAAAACATTCCGACCGGTCGCTAAGAGTTAGGCGTATTTTATAACTGTGCCACCGCTGCGCGCAGACCTAGTAGATAACTCTCGACGCCAAACCCGGCGATCTGCCCCAGCGCTGCTTCGGCGATATGCGAATGGTGCCGAAACGGTTCGCGCTTGTGAATGTTGGATAGGTGAATTTCGATGGTCGGCACGCCGGCCGCGGTGATCGCATCGCGCATGGCGATGCTCGTGTGCGTGTAGGCCGCTGGATTAATCACAATCGCACCAAATTGCTTGGGCGCTTCCTGGATCCAGGTAACCAGCTCGCCCTCGTTGTTCGACTGGCGAGTCTCGATCTCGACGCCGAGTTCTTTAGCCAGTTTCTGCATCTTTTGATTGATCTGCTCAAGCGTCAGTTTGCCGTAGATCTCCGGTTGCCGCTGACCGAGCAGATTAAGATTGGGGCCATTGAGCACCAGGATTTTTTTCTTGCTCGTCATGGTCGTTTCCTCGTCGTCATCAAGCCTTGAGCCATTTTTGGAAACCCAGAAGTGGCGCATCGCGTCGTGCCATCCGCCCGACGTATTTCTGCTTTACGCCTTTTGCGCCCAGCCCGAAGCAGGCCCTGGCGGCGCCAGCTGCAGAAAATCGGTGAAACTAACCGCTTAAGCCGCTCGCGATTTCGGCGGGGGTCAGCCAATGAAAGCGCGTCCTACCGATCCCTTCGCACATCACGAATTTGATTTTCCCGCCGGCGGCTTTTTTGTCCACTTCCATGCCTTCGAGCAAATTTTCGATGGAGATGTTAGCCGGGACCTCGACGGGCAAGCCGGCCTTCTCGATGAGCTGCGTTATGCGGCCCAGGCTCTTCCTGTCACAGAACCCTTGTTGCAGGGAAAGCGCCGCGGCTTTCGCCATACCCACCCCCACCGCCTCGCCGTGCAGAAACTGCCGATAGCCGGTGGCCGCTTCCAGAGCATGGCCGATCGTATGGCCGAAATTGAGCACCGCGCGGTGATCGGTCTCTCGCTCGTCTTGCTCGACCACGCGAGCTTTAATCGCACAACAAAGGCCGACGACTTGCTCCAGAAGAGCCAGGTCGAGACCCATTAAACGCTCCATTTTCTCTTCTAAAAGGCGAAACAGCGCGGGATCCTGAATAATGCCATATTTGATCACCTCGGCGAGACCGGCGGTGAGCTCCCGCCGCGGCAGCGTGCGCAGCACGGTGACGTCGATCAACACGAGCTTCGGCTGATAGAAAGCGCCTATTAAATTCTTACCATCGCTATGGTTGACGCCGGTCTTTCCACCGACGCTTGAATCGACTTGCGCCAGCAAGGTCGTGGGCACCTGAACGTAGGGAACGCCGCGCAAATAGGTCGCGGCGGCAAAGCCTGCCACGTCGCCGACCACGCCGCCGCCAAGCGCCAGCACACAGGATTTTCGCTCGATGCGCGCCTTAATCAAACCGTCATAGATGGCGGCCAGCGAGCTGAGATTTTTATGTTCTTCGCCGTCGGGAATCAGGATCGGAGTAACTTCGTAGCCGCCCTGATTAAGCGCCTCATGGGCCGCGCTCAAGTAAAGCTGCGCCACCACCGGATTGCTGACAATGGCGACTCGGCGCGGCAACTCGGCCCGCGCAAGAAATTCGCCGAGCCGATCGAGTAGATTCTCACCAACGTAAATCGGGTAAGAACGCTCGCCCAAATTAACCGTCAAATTTTGCATGTTGGTCGTTCTGCGCGCTCAACCGCTTGACGATTTCATCCACCACCTGTGCCAGGGAGAGCTTTGTCGTGTCAATGGTGAAATGGGCTTGGCCATACTTGCCCTCCCGTTGCCCGATCAATTCCTCGACTCGCTGGCGGCGATCGGCGCCCTGGAGCAAAGGCCGTTTGTGACCGTTTCCAGCTCGCGCCAGCACGGTCTCGACCGCGGCGGTCAGACGAATGAGCGTTGTCTGCTCCCGCAGCAGCTTGAGATTTTCATCGTCCATGACGACGCCACCGCCGGTGGCGATGACTTGCCCCCTTTGTTGCAGAACTTGGACCAATGTTTGCTTCTCCAATTGGCGAAAATACGCTTCTCCTTTAGCGGCGAAGATATCTCGGACTTTCCTTCCTTCGACTTTCTCGATCAGCTGGTCGAGGTCGACAAAGCGCCGCTGCAATCTCTTGGCGAGATTTCGCCCTACCGCGCTTTTGCCGACGGCCATAAAGCCGATCAGCGCGATGTTTCGTTGCCGAGGCTTTGCCAAAGGCTTAGTAACTTTTTATCTGTTCGAGATAGTTTTCGTAGTTGCGCTTGATCTCTTTCAGCGAATCGCCGCCGAATTTCTCAAGAAACGCTTTTGCAACTTCGAAGGCGACCACCGACTCGCCCACGACCGCAGCGGCCGGCGCAGCGCACACGTCCGAACGTTCCACTGAAGCATCGGTCGGCTGCTTGGAGCGTAAATCCACCGACTGCAGCGGGCTCATCAGCGTTGAAATCGGTTTCATCGCGACGCGCGCCACCAAAGGCGCGCCGTTGGTCATGCCGCCCTCAGTGCCGCCGGAATTGTTGCTGCCGCGGTAGAAGCCGGTGGGCACGATGCGCGGCGTTCCTTCACTGACCATCTTGGCGGGGTCGAAAAAAATCTCGTCGTGCACTTGGGAGCCACGCCGCCGTGCCATCTCGAAGCCCAACCCGATCTCGACTCCCTTCATGGCCTGGATACTCATTAGCGCTTGAGCCAACCGGCCATCGAGCTTCCGATCCCATTGAGTATGACTGCCGAGACCCGGCGGCAGCCCGAGAGCGACGACTTCGAAGATACCACCGAGAGTATTGCCTTCCTTTTTACACTCCTCGATCAAAGCGATCATCTTTTGTTCGGCAACGGGATCGGCGGTGCGCACCGGCGACTCCTCCGAACGCGCGTGGATCTGTTGGAAGCCAAGCCCGTTCAGATCGGCCGCGATCCCGCCAATCGAGCGAATATAACCCATAACACGAATGCCGAACGGCGCGAGCAGTTGTTTGGCAAACGAACCGACCGCCGTCCGAGCAACGGTCTCGCGCGCGCTGGCGCGTTCGAGGATGTCGCGAACATCGGTACGGTCATATTTGAGTACCCCGCACAAGTCGGCGTGGCCTGGACGCGGCTTGGTCACGGCGATCTTATCGTCACGATCCTCCGGCTTGGCGGACATTTTTTTTGCCCAGTTCTTCCAATCGCGGTTTTCGATACCCAAGGCGATCGGCGAGCCGAGGGTTTCACCCCAGCGGATGCCGGAGCGGACTTCGACGGTGTCCTTTTCGATGAGCATTCTGCCACCGCGGCCGTAGCCTTGCTGCCGGCGCCAGAGATCATGGTTGACTCTGTCGATCTCTATGGAAAAGCCCGCCGGCACGCCGTCGATGACGATCGTCAAGCATGGGCCGTGGGATTCCCCGGCGGTCAAATAGCG
>DATBMR010000305.1:0-3569 GCA_036554745.1 Binatia bacterium | reverse complement strand
TTTCGCTTCTGCACGACCACCATCTTCACCCAGTTCACATTATCGATCACCGGATAGTCTTCACGAATGAAAGCGACCCGGCTTTCGGTGCGATAGAGATAGGCCCGCAAGGTCGCTTCCAATACCTGCGCGTAGTGCATTAGCCCCCAGACTTTGGCCAGTTCGTGCGTGTCGCGGGCATACAAGCGCGAAACCTCGTTATCGCGTAACTGCAGAAGCTCGTTGAGCGCAGTTTGCAGCCGGTCGCCGCGAAGCACGAGACCGACCTTGTCCATGACAAGCTCTCCCAAACGGCGATGGACCGGCGCATAACGAACTTTATCGGCGCGGTTTAACGGAGCTTCGATGTCGTGGACTGCTTGTTCAACTTGGCGGGCGACTAGCGGCTGGAGCTGCGCCCTGGCAGCATAGGCGCCGGCCGTTTTACCTGCCCAGTCTCCGGTGACTGAACAGAAGGGAAGATGGCCGCCCGGCAGATAAGCGAGGTCCGTACAAGTGCCGCCGGCGAACAGGCCGTGAACGCTGGTTTCTCCCTGTTCCGTGATCCGTGCTCCCGCGCCG
Source organism: Binatia bacterium (assembly GCA_036554745.1). Taxonomy (GTDB): domain Bacteria; phylum Desulfobacterota; class Binatia; order UBA9968; family UBA9968; genus DP-20. The sequence goes on along the minus strand of DATBMR010000305.1, from coordinate 3,008 downwards.
AAGATGCCGGCAGTTCCGGCCACTTGGTAACTATAAGGAACCGTTGCCTTGGTGACGTCCACCCCCAATCCTTCGTAGTTGGATATAACGATGGGAATTGCCTTCTTGAGCAACTCCATGCGCTCGAAGCCAATCTCGCGGAGATCCATAGCCGGAATATTCCCCAACTCTTTTTGGTGCGCGATGGCGAAATAAAGAAGAGCGCGGCTGGTCATCTCCATTCTCTTAGGATCGTAATTTTCGAGAAAGCGGCGGCCGTTCTTATCTACGAATTTCGCGCCGGAAGGCATCAGCGATTCCAGCCCCGGCGCGCACAGTAGATTGTCGGGGTTCAGATTGATGCCGCCCAGTTCCAACCGTGAGAGCTCCGCTCCGGCTTGGAGCATCATCGCAATGCCATCCCCGGAGAGGTCAATCGGCATATAACCCAGAGTGCTGCCCGGCCACGGATAGGGAAACTTATACGGACCGGTGCACATGACTGTCGCCTTGGCGTGAATCGCGTAAATCTCGCCAGTGCGGGTGTTAAAGCCGATCGCTCCGCTAACTTGTCCTTCGGTCGGAAGTTTGCCGTCCGAGGTTAATAGCTGCGTCACCGCAACCCGATTCAGAACGTCGACCCCGCACTCGAGCACGCCTGCCCGCACGGCCATCATCATCTGCGGACCGCCTTCGGTCATCCACACGCCGTTTTTGAACGTGCGCCCTGGCGCGCCCATGCGCACGATCTCCTTACCTTCCTTGAGCCACTTCACGCCCCAGCGGTCCATGGTCATCAGGTGCTCGTACATCACGGCAAGCGATTTCACGAGCAGAGCCTGATTGACCAATGGGCCGGCGCCAAGGCCGTTGATCCAGTCCTCGATATTGTCGCCCGGCATATAGGAAGGGTACACGCCGGAAGCCAAGGCGCTGCATCCGCTGCGGCCGAAATACGAACGATCGACCAACAGCACGCGCGCCCCGGAGGTGCGCGCCTTGTACGCTGCGAACGCACCGGCGATGCCACCGCCAATCACCAAAACGTCTGTTGCAATTTTCTTCAGCATTGGAAAGGTCGCGAGAGCAAATAAGCGCTAGGAGTTCACCCGCGGCAGAATCTATTTTGTCCGTCTGCTCTTCAACACTTCTTCGAGCGGACCGTAGTCTATCAGCAGTTTGCCGTTCGCTTTTTGCTGAATCTGGCCGTTTTCGTAAGCCGTATCGAGAAATTCTTGGACGTCCTCAAAATTCATCTTTCCTGTTGCAAGGAGTGTGGGACGAGCGAGACGATAGGTTTCCTCCGCCAGTGGCGGATTGAGTTTCCATTGGCGTTGAATATAGCCGCTAACTCTGACGCTGTCGGCTTCGATCAAGGCGAGTGAATCCAGCAGAGCCTCGATCACTGTTTTGATTTGCGCAGGTTCTTTCTGCAGCTTGTTAGCGTGAACCGTCAGACCTGCCGGGGGAAAATTAACACCGGCGTCGACAGTGGAAGCCAGCTGGTTAAAACCTTTTTGCGTCATGATCACGTTGTTGGGAATTGAAAGCAGTGCGGCATCGACCGCCCCCGAGTTGAGCGCAGCCACACTGTTCGACACAGAACCCGTTTGGATGTAAGACATCTGATCTGGATTGACTCCCTTTTTCTTGAAGATCGCTTTCGCGGCGATATATTGCAACGCGCCGACTGTATCGACGGCCACCTTTTTTCCCAAGAGGTCCTCGATTCGCTTGGTGCGTCGGTCGGCGACGACATAGAAGAGCGGCGTCTTGACCGCAATCATCACCCCGCGAAGCGGCAGACCCCGGACGGCCGCGAAGAGCGCGGGGCTGACCGCGGCACCAAAATCGATCTCTCCGGCAGCAAGCCCGGCCACCTGGATCGGTCCAGCCATCTGAATGAGTTCGACCGCGAGCCCGCGTTTCTGGAAAACTCCGGCGTCTTGAGCAACCAAGTGGGGAAGAAAGCTCAGGCTCAAAGCGGAATAGCCAATGCGGATTTTTTTCGAATCCTGGGCACAAGTCTGTCCGGTAACGGTGTAAAAGAAAACCACAAGACCAAAAACCATTCGGCAAGCAAACCGTCTACGCCGAGATTGCCAACTGCCGGTCTTCATAAAACCCACCGCTTTCGCCTGTTCCGTAGAATGGACGTGGAGTATAGAGCTTGGCAGCGAACGAAATCAAGCAGCGTCATCGGATGAACCTCATTTGCGACGAGGACGGCGTCCTTGTCGTTCAAGCTGGTTGACTCGAAGAAGAGCCGCGGAGTATGTGTTTTACAGAAAGACCTTCACATGTATCCACCGACCTTTGAGTACTTTGTTCCTGATTCGTTAGAAGACGCCATCAGGATGCTCGCCTCTTACGGCGACGAGGCGAAGCTCTTGGCCGGCGGACAGAGTTTGATTCCGTTGATGAAACTTCGCCTGGCACGCCCTCGGCGGTTGATTGACATCGGCCGACTGCGCGGACTGGCTTATGTACAGGAAGATGAAACCGGTTTGCGAGTCGGCGCCCTTACCTCCCACGCGAGCGTCCTCGAGTCGCCTCTAATCCAGCAGAGATTTCCGGTTGTCGCGGACGCTGTTGGGGCCATCGGTGACAATCAAGTAAGAAATTGGGGCACAATTGGCGGGGCCTTGGCGGAAGCCGACCCGGCTGGTGATTGGGGACCCGTCGCCTTGGCACTCAAGGCGCGTATTCGTTGCGTCAGCCATCGAGGTGAGCGAGTTCTCAACGCTGAATCCTTCTTCGTCGACGCTTACACGACCCTTTTGGACGCTGATGAGCTCATTACCGAAGTCATTTTTCCAACACCCGCACCGGATCAATACGGCGCCTATGTCAAGCTCGAGCGGCGCGCCGGCGATTTCGCGGTGGTGAGCGTTGGCGTGCAACTCGCTATCGATGAAAAGAAGGTTTGTCACGCGGCGAGCATCGCGCTCGGCGCTGCCGGGCTGACATCGATCCAAACGCCGGATGCAGCATTATTTTTGACCGGGAAGGAAATCGGGCCGGAGAGT
>DATBMR010000297.1:0-6896 GCA_036554745.1 Binatia bacterium | reverse complement strand
TATCATCTATGGATACCCCTAAGGTTACTCACGCCCTCGAAGACTATTTGAAGGCGATCTACCAGCTTTTCGAAGAGGGACGGCCGGTAATTGCGGCTCGGCTGGCGGCCGAGACCGGCGTTTCGCCTTCGACCATCTTTGCAACGCTCCGGCGTTTGGCCAAGGACGGTTACGTTACCATCAACCGGCGCAAGGAGATCCACCTGACCGCCGACGGCAAAAAGGTCGCCGAAAATATCGTCCGGCGTCATTTTCTAACGGAACGATTTCTTACCGATTTGCTGGGCCTGGACTGGGTCAAAGCGCATCAGGAGGCGCATCGACTGGAGCACGCGATTTCGCAGGAGGTCGAGGAACGGCTGGCTAAGCTACTCAGTCATCCGACCACGTGCCCGCACGGCAATCCGATCCCCGGAGCCAGTTCGGAGCCCGCCCCAAAGACGATTCCCTTGAATGAAGCTGTGGATGGCCAGAGCGTGGAGCTTGACTATATTACTGAGGGTGGCGAACGCGATGTACGTTTGCTGGGATTCTTACAGGATCACGGACTGCGCCCGGGCGCCAAATTTGATGTGCTCGATGTCGCACCCTCGCTCGGTATTATGACGCTCAAAGTGGGGGACAGTCAGTTTTCTCTAGGAATCGAGGCGGCGAAGAAGATCCGCGTTCATTGAGTAGCGCAGTGTAAGGCAGTCAGTCTGTTAGTTCTCCGGCTCGACTTGCGGCGTATCGCTGCGGTCGGCTTCGCGCTCCGCCAATTCAGTGGCGAGAAAGTCGATCTGATCGGTGATACGCGCGTCGCGGTCGAGCAGGATGAGATCTTTCCCTCGCACCCGGCAGCTACCGCTCTTGGTCCGGTACCCTGCTTCACGCAAGAGTTTTTCACTGCGAACCTGAATATTCAGACGTTTAGCACTCAGAATGAGTTCTTGAAGACGAGCTTCCTGCTTGTTTCGAGGGGCCATCGGCAAAGCTATTGGCTTCCGGGATTATCTACAAAACCGCGGCTGTTGTAAACCCTATAGGGAAACTTTTCCCTTGCAATAAAGTCGTTCCTTGTTATCGTGTTCGGCAAAACTTGCTACTTGAACGAACGCCCGGATCGCGCACTCTAAGAAAAACTCGGGGAGGTTAACATGATCAAAAACGTCCTCGTACCTCTCGACGGTTCGGAGCATTCGAAAGCAGCGCTCGAGTACGCGATTTGGATCACCCAAAAATTCGATGGTACCCTCTGCGGCCAACACATCATTGATACCATTTCTTTGGAAGGCACCTTTTTTCATGACATCTCGGGCTCCCTCGGTTTCGAGCCCTACCTGGATTTCTCCAGCAAAATGCGCGAAATCCTCGACGAGCGCGGCAAGATCATCCTCGATGATTTTGCCGCGCGCTGCGAGAAAGCCGGGATTCGCTTCACAACGTTTCTCGATATGGGTTTGATCGCCAACGAGATCTGCGACCGTGCCAAGGTTGCGGACCTTGTGGTCATCGGCCATCGCGGCGTCAATGAAGAATTCTCGACCGGGTTGCTGGGCAGTACGGCTGAAACCATCACGCGCAAATGCTCACGACCGATTTTTGTTTCAACCAAGCAATTCGCTTTCATTAAAAATCCTCTGCTCGCTTATGACGGCAGCCAACGCGCCAGTTCGGCAATGGAATCGGCGGCGGAATTTTGCGCGAGGCTCAAATTACCCTTGACCGTCTTGACGATTGCTAAGGAGGAATCGATTGCGCGAAACAATTTGCAGCAGGCAAAAGCCTACCTCAGTAGCTACGCTATTGACGCTGCCTTTGAGTCGGCGCGTGGACACCCCGAGCAGAAGATCATTGAACAAATCGTGAATTCAGATCACGATCTGTTGTTTATCGGTGCCTATGGTCACCGGCGGATTATCGAAATGGTGCTTGGTAGTACGACTGAATACGTCTTGCGCAACGCACCCTGTCCGGTGTTTCTCAATCGTTAGTTCCAGGTTAAAGGATCCAAGGATCAGGAACGTTACGAATGAAGTTTATCGGAGCGGCGGTGCAGATGGTTGCCTCGGACGACAAAACCGCCAATCTCAAGGAAGCGGAGCGCTGGGTGCGCCACGCCGCTGACCGAAGGGCAAAGCTCGTTGCGCTGCCGGAAGTGTTTATCTGGCGCGGCAGCAAAAAAATCGAAAGAGAACAGGCTGAGCCAATCCCCGGCCCGTCATCCATGGCAATGGCAGCGCTGGCGCGTGAACTCCAAATCTATCTACTGGCCGGCTCGATTCTCGAAGAAATTCCGGGGAGCATCAAAGCTTACAACACGAGCTTACTGCTTGGCCCGGCGGGGGAGATCATCTGTCATTATCGTAAGATTCACCTCTTCGACGTCGATCTCGCCGCCGGCGTTTCCCTGCGCGAGTCGGAGACGCGGGCGCCGGGCGAAGCCGTCGTCGCCGGGCGCAGCGATCTTTGCACGATGGGTTTGAGTATCTGTTATGACCTGCGGTTTCCGGAACTGTATCGTGCGTTAGCCAACCAGGGTGCGCAAGTTGTTTTTGTACCCTCAGCTTTCACCGCCTACACGGGAGAAGCCCATTGGGAAAGCCTGCTGCGCGCCCGCGCGATCGAGAATCAAGTATACGTTATCGCCCCAGCGCAGTTCGGCCATAGCCGCAATAGCTTCAAGACGCATGGCCACACCATGATCGTCGACCCATGGGGCAAAATCTTGGGTGAATTGCCGGACGGCGCCGGAGTGATCACGGCGGAGATCGATCTCGAATATTTGGCGAAAGTGCGCGCCGAGCTGCCCGCTTTAGCGCATCGCAGACTTTCGTAAGCGGGAATGTTACCGCCGACACAAGGCGCGGCACTGAATCCTTCCAACGACCGCCTCCTCCGCTGCGAGCGCGTGCATGATCGTCGCTAACCTACCCGTTTCTCATTTCAGTACCGTAGCGTTCAGAGCTCGCTCCACGGTCTGGCATACACATTGCCATCGGTTATGCTGTAGGAAGCAATTCTACTGATAGAGCGGTGAGGAGGTACCATGGTCTCAGACAGCAAACGCGTCGCAATCCTCGTGGGCGGGGGACCGGCGCCCGGGATTAACGGCACCATCGGCGCCGTAACGCTCGAAGCGAGCAATCGCGGGCACGAGGTGGTCGGCATCTATGACGGCTTTGCGCATTTAATGGCCGGACGTACAGACCGAACAAAGATCCTCACGCACGACGATGTGTCGCGCATTCACTTCCAAGGCGGGTCAATTCTCGCTACCTCCCGTGCCAATCCGACGAAAGATCCAGCCCATTTGAAAAATGTTATTGCTGCGCTCACGTCCTTAGGAGTGCGATATCTCGTGACGGTGGGCGGTGATGACACTATGTATGCCGCTAGCCAGGTGGCGAGCGCTTCGGCAGGACAGGTCCGCGTCTGTCATGTGCCGAAAACAATCGACAACGATTTGCCGCTGCCCGGTGAAACACCGACGTTCGGCTTTGAGACGGCGCGCCAGCTCGGCTTCGAAATCGTGCGTAACCTCATGGAGGACTCGCGTACTACCGGCCGGTGGTATTTTGTGGTTGTGATGGGCCGAACCGCCGGACACCTGGCGCTTGGCGTCGGCAAGGCGGCCGGCGCGGTCTTGTCGGTGATTCCCGAAGAGTATCCCGGTCCGGTGCATCTCGAAACCGTCGGTGACATTTTGGAAGGTGCCATCCTGAAGCGCCGCGCGCTTTGGGACCGTCACGACGGTGTCGCATTGATCGCTGAAGGGCTGCTCGAACGTATGCCGGTTGATGAGCTGACCGCCATTGAGGGCGTGCAAATTCAACATGACAGCTACGGTCATCTGCGTTTGGCGGAGCTCGATCTTGCTTATATACTGAAAAACCTCGTTGAACGTCGCTTCACCGCACGCGGTCAGAGTCTCACGATCGTGCACAAAACGGTCGGCTACGAATTGCGCTGCGCTCCACCGGTCGCTTTCGACTGCGAGTACGTCAAGACACTCGGATACGGTGCCGTCGAATTCTTGCTCAGTCCGACGCCGCAACAAGCTGCCTTTGACGGAGCCCTGGTCTGCCTCCTGAATGGTGAGCTACAGTACCTCAAGTTTACGGAGCTGCTGGATCCGAAGACAAAGAAGACCAGCGTGCGTGCGGTCGACATTACGAAACCCTCCTACAGAATTGCGCGCGAATATATGATCCGCCTGGAGAAAGAGGACTTCCAAAATCAGCAACGGCTGGAGAAATTGGCGCGCACCGCTTCAACCAAAGAGAAGCCGGTATCGGCCGAAGAATTCCGCAGGAAGTTCGAGCCGGTTGTAACAAAACTGCGCGGCGGCCTTTGAACCACTGCGGCGCGTTGCATGCCATCCGTGCAAGCATGACGGCGTTACCTTTGCTCATGCCGTCGCGCTAACAATACCTTTCTCATCCTTGTTTCCCCTATTCTTGTTCGAACGGTTTTGAAGACTGCTTGGAAATTGGGCGGCGAGCCTAATTTCTAAGCACGGTCACGGTTCCGGTCAGCTTGAAATCCCCGCGGTTGATCATGATTTCATAAGCAATCCAACCATTAGCGCTGTCTTCGACTCTTCAATTTTCTTGGCACCGTGGTTGCTCTAAAGCCGCAAGAGCGTGAAACAAATCATTCTTACCGGCAGAGATCCAGCAAAGGAGCCCGTATGAAGATGGTCGAGGCGATCGTGAAGCCGTTCAAATTAGACGAGGTTAAGGAAGCACTGACTAAGGCAGGTATCCAAGGTATGACCGTGGACGAGGTCAAAGGCTTCGGGCGCCAAAAGGGTCATACCGAACTTTACCGCGGCGCAGAATACTCGGTCGATTTTCTACCCAAAGTAAGAATTCAGATTCTCGTGCCCGATGATCGCGCGGACAAAGTCGTAGAGGTCATCACGGCAAGCGCGAAGACCGGCAAAATCGGCGACGGCAAAATTTTCGTTTCGCCGGTCGAAGAAGTGATCCGGATCCGCACCGGGGAAAAAGGCGAGGATGCGATTTAGTCAAAGAGTTCATCTCCGAGGAGGGAGAGCAAGATGAAGTACGTGAAGAAGGTTCTATCGTTGGCATCACTGGCAATGGCATTAGCGATTTTCCTAGCTCCGAGTGCGGCGCACCCGCAAGAGCCACCGGCGCCGGGCGGGCCGGCGAAAGTTGAAACTCCAGCGGCAGCGCCTGCCGAGGTCAAAAAGGAGGATCCCGGGGCCGCGCCGGCGCAGTTCACCCAAGGCCTGATGACGCAGATCGGCGATGCCAAGATCGCGCTGGACACGGTCTGGACGCTGATAGCGGGAATGCTGGTGTTTTTCATGAATTTGGGATTTGCGTCTGTAGAATCGGGATTGTGTAGGGCGAAGAACACGGTCACGGTTTTGGCTAAAAACTTCGTTGTCTTCGCGGCGTCATCGATCGCCTTTCTGGTATTGGGCTGGGGTTTGATGTTCGGTGACGGCAATCCGTTTTTTGGCACGGAAGGTTTGTGGTTCGTCGGTGGTGCAGACAACAGTCCCGCGATGGGTGATGCCTACAAAGGAGCGTACTCTGCAATCAACTGGACCGGCGTGCCTCTGTGGACAAAGTTCTTCTTCCAGTTGGTCTTTGCCGGAACAGCGGCGACGATCGTTTCCGGTGCGGTCGCAGAACGCATCAAGTTCGGCTCTTTTTATATCTTCAGCTTTCTGATGGTTGGTCTGATTTATCCCATTGTCGGCCACTGGATCTGGGGTGGTGGTTGGTTGGCGAAGCTTGGCATGTTCGATTTTGCCGGTTCCACCGTGGTGCATTCTGTCGGTGGTTGGGCGGCGTTGACCGGCGCCATCGTCTTGGGACCGCGCATCGGTAAATACAGTAAGGAGGGCAAGGCTTTGCCGCTGCCCGGTCACAGTCTGGCGTTAGCTACAATCGGCGTCTTCGTGCTTTGGCTCGGGTGGTTTGGTTTCAATCCCGGTAGCACGATGGCCGCAGATGCTGGCGCCATCGGCCGGGTTGCCGTGGCAACTAACACGGCAGCGGCCGCAGCGGCAATTGCCGCCTCTCTGACGGCGTGGATACTCTTGGGTAAGCCCGATCTCAGCATGATTTTGAACGGAGCGCTCGCGGGATTGGTCGCAATCACCGCACCTTGTGCATTTGTGAGTATCTCGAGCTCTCTTGTTATCGGGTTGATTGCAGGCTTCCTGGTGGTCGTCTCGGTACTTTTCTTCGACAAGATCAAGATTGACGATCCGGTCGGCGCTACTTCGGTGCACTTGGTTTGCGGAGTGTTCGGCACGTTGTGTGTTGGACTTTTTGCCCAGGATCATTTCACCCCGAATACGACCGGCAACGGATTGTTCTATGGCGGGGGTGCGGGGCTGCTCATGAAGCAGCTTGTGGGCGTGGTTGGTGTCGGTGGGTTTGTCTTTATCGTGTCTTTGATCTTTTGGAAAATCATTGCTGCCACTATCGGTATACGCGTGTCGGCCGAAGAGGAGATCGAAGGTCTCGATATCGGCGAGCACGGGAACGTCGCTTATCCTGATTTCGTGACGGTGGCGGCGAGAGGTTCCGCTCTGGTAGACGCGTCCGGGTACACGGTCGGAGCCACAGCGCCGTACAAGGCGACTGAGCTTTCTAAGGGAACCGCCTAATCGTTAAGTTTGCGGTTTAATATCATTGACGTTGAGATGGTTGTGGCACTGCGGCCTGTAGGCATCCGCAGTGCTACTTTTTTGGGCCGAGTGTTTCGAGATCGTGGAGGAGAGAAACTAGATGTCAGTTAAAGACGCCTTAGAGATGGCGAAGAAGAACAAGGCCGAGATAGTCGATTTGAAGTTTATTGACGTTCCTGGGCTGTGGCAGCATTTTTCGATACCCGCAGGCGAACTATCGGCGGAGACGTTCGAGGAA
>DATBMR010000193.1:0-20255 GCA_036554745.1 Binatia bacterium | reverse complement strand
CGTCAAGAACATTGGCAAAATCGCGCCGCTGGTGGAAATCGCCGAAACCCTGGGTTTGCCGACGGATGAAGCAAACGACGTACTGCTCAGCCGTAAGTATAAGCAGGCAGTCGACGATGACTGGCGGCGCTGCGCCGCCTATGGCGTCAACGCCGTGCCAACCTTCCTCGTCGGACGTTACCTGTTGGTCGGCGCCCAGCCCTATGAAGAATTGGAACGACTCATTCGGCACGTGGCGCAGGCCGGTGGCGCATCGCCGCAGTAAACTAGCAGGCTGCTGAAAAAGACTCATATCCTTCGTTGCGCTCGATCGTCTCGCTACCACGTACGCGCTAAGTAGCCTCCGCTCGCCGATTTTTCGCGCGCCTCGGCTCTGAGATCTTTTTGAGCAGCCTGCAACCTGGATTTTTGATCACCCTGCTAGACGTCCAAAGGCAATCTTGCCTCGCGACAATAGCTCACGATCACCTCAAGAAAGCGTTGTCCGAGATCGTTGAGCTTACGCTCGCCGACGCCCCGTAGGATCCGGAGTGTGGCGGGCGAACCGGGGCGCCGTCGCGCCATGTCGCGCAAAGTGGCATCATTGAACAGGATGTAGGCCGGCACGCGGCGTTCTTCGGCGAGCTGGCGGCGCAGAGCGCGCAGCCTCTCGAACAGACCGAGGTCGACGTCTTCCCACGATTTCTGCTCATGGACTGCCTTGTTGATTTTAGTTTTGGCCTGGAAGAGTTTGACCGGAAGTGCACCGCGCAGGACTTCGCGAGCGGCATCGTTTAAGCGCAACACTGGCCGTTCGTCCGTTGTGCGTTCGAGTAGGCCGTTGTCGATGAGCTGGTAGATCGTATTGACAAGCGCGGAACGAGAACTGCCCTTCATCAAACCGTATGTGCTGAGCTGGTCGTGACGCCACCGCCGAATGCGATCGGTATTCGCGCCAAGCAGAACGTCCACGATGTGTTCGGTACCGAAACGCTCGCCGGCGCGGGCGATGCAGGAAAGGATCTTTTGTGCCGTCAGCGTTGCGTCGGCAAGTCCTTCCACTTCGTTCAAACAAACATCGCAGGCTTCGCAGTTGGCCGGTCTATAAGGCTGACCAAAATACTCGGTTAACGTGCGGTGGCGGCAGCGAACCGCCGAGCAGAATCGCCGCATATGGTCGAGCAAGTGGCGCGATGCGGCGATGATCTCCGGCGGCGTGTCGGCTGCGGCAGCGCTTTTTTCGATCAGCGACTCCCAGCGCAGCGCATCCGCCGCGGAATAGAGGAGAACGCACTCCGCTTCCAACCCGTCGCGGCCGGCGCGGCCGGTTTCCTGCTGGTAGTGTTCAACCGACTTCGGCATGGCCGCATGAATGACGCAGCGCACGTCGCTGCGGTCGATTCCCATGCCGAAAGCGACGGTGGCGGCGATCACGTCGATCGCTTCGGCTGCGAATGCCTCTTGTGTGCGGCGGCGCTCTTCGGCTTCCATGCCGGCGTGATAGAAGGCAGCGCGGAGCCGGTTGGCTTGAAGGAAGGCGGTCATGGCTTCGGTTTCGCGGCGGCTGATGCAATAAACGATCGCGGCTCGGCCCGGATGGCGTCGCAAAACTTCCAGAGTCTGGCTTCTTGCTTCAACGCGGGGAACGATCCGGTAAACCAGATTGGGCCGATCGAAAGTACCGACTAGAACCGCCGGGTTCTTGAGGCGGAGCTGCGCGACGATATCGCTGCGCACGCGCTCGGTAGCAGTCGCCGTGTAGGCGTGCACGCTCGCGCCGGGAAAGCGGCTTTTGATCTCGGCGAGACGACGGTATTCCGGCCGAAAATCATGCCCCCAATGGCTGATGCAATGGGCTTCATCGATCGCGAACGCGCGTATGCCGGCGCGTTCGACAAGCTGCAAAAAACGCGGCATGAGCAAGCGTTCCGGCGCCACGAACAGCAGTCGATACCGGCCGGCCGCGAATTGTTCCTCGGTCTCACGAGCGAAGTGCGCGGGCATGCCGCTATAGAGCGCCGCCGCAGGATAGCCGCACTGATGCAAGCCATCGACCTGGTCCTTCATTAACGAGATGAGCGGCGACACGACAATATCGGTTCTTTCGGCCAACGCGGGTGGAACTTGATAACAGAGAGACTTGCCGCCGCCGGTCGGCATGACGACAAGGGAGTCCTGCTGCTCGAGTCCGGCTCGGATTGCTTGCTCCTGCAGCGGCCGCAGCGCGGTGTATCCCCAATAGCGATGAAGCGACGCGAGTATACCGGCGGTCGTTGAGCTTGTCTTAGTTTTCATGCTTTCGAACAAACGCAACCAGCGGGCCACTCAAACCGCTTTCCGGACCTCAGATGATGACAGAACGGCAGAGTCTCCGTACCTCGAGCGCGACGATTCGCGAAGGCCGAGGCTTTTCAAAAGGCTGCTTGTGCTATATGCCTTCGCCCATGCCGCGCTGTGTTCCTTGCATCGGCGTGCGGTTCCATTCGAGCGCTTCCTGGATTTTACGGGGCAAGGGAGGCTTGCGTGAGGTCATGAAATGCACGAACTCGTCTTGCGTGGGAATCAACATGCGCGCGTTTTTTTGTTTTTCGTCGCCGAGGGAAGAAACCGCTTCCCGATAGTCGTGACCCGGATAAACCCGGATATCGTCGCCGAGAGCTTTCAATTTCAGCAGACTTTCATATTGTGCTGCCGCGTCACCTCCCGGCAAATCCGTACGTCCGCAACCACCGATCAAAAGCGTATCGCCGGTAAAGATGCGGTCTTTGAACAGCAGGCACATCGCGTCTTGGGTATGGCCGGGAGTATGAATGACTTTCAGACATTGGCGGCCGAATCGAATCTCGCCTCCGTCCTCGACATGGATGTCGACGTAGGGCGCCTCGCTGGCGCGATGCATGATGACCTTGATGTCGAAGCGTTCGCGCATCACCTTGCAGGCGGAATGATGATCGGCATGAGTATGGGTGTCGATCGCATAGAGAATCTTGGATCCGAGAAACTCGGTTAATTTGACGTAATCGTCGGTTTTATCCAGCTCGGGATCGATCACCACGCACAGTTTCTCTTTGCTGCACCCGAGAATGTAAGACAGACACCCGGCAGAGCGGATCTGTTCGAAAAAAATCTCATCGCCGCCCATCACTACCTCGCGAGGCGAAAGACCAAGGATGAAGGACGATAGAAAAAGGCAACAAGACGGCGTTAGGTCGCCGACCTGATCTCATTCCCTAGCTTCTGCCTTTCATCCTATTTTGCAGATTAGACCTTGACGACTGTGTTTTTTTCCGGGCTGTAGCGGTAGCGATCGACTTTATCCAGATCGTAACTCAGGAAGCGAAACACGACGCCGGGAGCTTCGACCGCATGAGTCGAGTGGATGTCACCCGGCAAATAAGGCACCACGACTCCTGGCGTTAAGCGATCCAGGCGCTCTTTTTCGAGTCGCGCCACACCGGCCTGCGCGCCATCGTCCGTTCGCTTGTATTTGGTGATTTCAGTCACGCCCTTAAACGAGCCGTACACCACCCAACAGGGTCCGTGATCATGGGGCTTATTGCCATGGCCTTGCTTATGAATGTGTCCCATTTGGATAAAGCCAAACTCGGGATCGCGATAAAGTTCGCGCGACGGCTTGCCTTCGCGAATCAGCTCGGCCATCCAGGGATCATCGGGAGTCGTCGAGGCAAAAAGCTTCTCCATCAATGCTGCGACTTTAAACGGCAGATTGGGATCCTTGCCGTCGCCCCAAGCAGCGCGTACTTCCGCGATATAACGCTCCAAGGAATTTTGTCCTCTTTGTTCTTGTATGGCCATGCTGAGTCCCTCCGTAGAACATTCTTTACCATTTTCCGTGCGCCCGCGTCCAGACTGACGGGAATCGAGTATGGGTTCAAATTTGAGTACGTTTAGAATCTACGGGGAAGGATTCCTCGTTTTTCCGCTCGGAATGACAACAAAGTAACCAATCTGTCATCGCGAACCCTCCGCTATCTACTCAGTCCGTGAGCGATCTTTCCCCCAATTGAACACTACCGATCGCGCCTCGCATTGACACTGTAAGGGAGGCTCTGCTACCTCTAAAATAGTTTAGCTACCGAAAGCCATGTCAACCGACCCGCAAGAGCTGCGCCGCGTGATGGGACATTTTGCCACTGGCGTCACCATCATCACGACCAGGGATAAAGACGGCAAACCGAACGGCCTTACGGCCAACGCCTTTATGTCGTTATCGCTGAGTCCACCGCTGGTTCTCATCAGTGTCGACAAAGGCGCGACCTGCTACGCCTGCTTTGAACTGCAGAATGGCTTTACCGTCAATTTTTTGAGCGAAGATCAGGAAGACATCTCGCGTCGCTTTGCCACCAAAGGGATCGATAAATTCGCCGGGCTCCAGTGGCACCCCGGGAGCAATGGTGCCGCGATCCTTGATGGCGCCCTGGCCCATGTCGAGTGCAGAATCAGCCAATGCTATGAGGGCGGCGATCACACCATCGTGATTGGAGAAATTCTCGACGCAACTGCGACGGGAGACCGGCCGCTGCTGTTTTACAAAGGCAAGTATCAACGCTTGCCAACCTGATCGTCTGGCGTTTTGGGATAGAGTCCAGATTTGCGGTTTCGGTTACGCGTTCCGGCTTGCGCGGCTCCAAACTGACACGCCACTGCTTTCAAGCCCAGTTCAGTTTAGAACGGTTAGGCACCTCAGCTATGCTGCGCTTCCGCACTGTCAGCATACGCGGAACTCCCAAGTCTAGAGTCTATCAACTCGCCAACGCCATCGCCGTAATTGCCGGTAGCCCCCTGATGATGGCGCGGGCCGTACCGGACGGAGTCACGGCAACGACTTCACCGTCCGCTGTTGACACGAACACACCGCGACCTTCCGGGGCGGGAGAGATATCCATGACGCCGCCGCTCATATTTTCGGTGAGCAACTGCCAGTTGGCGCCGTCCTGCGATTTAAAAATGGCGCTTTTTGCGCGGCCGGCGCGGGTCCAAGTACGCGGCCGATCCGCCGTGATGCCCAGGTAAATGTTTCCGTCCATGTCTTCCGCAAGGGCGTTGCCATAAGTGCGGCCACCCGGGGGAGTGACCTTTTCCCAATGAGCGCCGCGATCGGTGCTGCGAGAAACACCTTCACCACAGGCAGCCACCACGAGACCCGGCTTCGTTTTTGACGGCAGGATCTGGTGCAGGTCGGGATCGGTAAGTCCCTGGTTAAGCGGATTCCATGTTTCGCCATCGTCATCGCTCGCGAGGATCCCGCCGACTTCGATACCGGCATAAAGCCGGCCTCCCGGGGCCGGCTCTTTTTTGAGCACGCGCGTGCGCGGCGCAAAGTCCGGATTGGGCGGAAAGGTGCCGCCGGACGCTCCGTGTCGCACCCCCTGCCATTCGCGCCAGCCGCCGTTCCCCGACGTCACATAAAGCGCGGCAGGCATCGTGCCTACGAGCAACTGTCCGGGCAGTGCCAGCATCGCCGACAGCGTCAAGCACGGAACGTTCGGATTGGCACGCGTCCAATCACTGCCGCCGTTGTTGCTGACGAACAGCCCGGAGTGCTCAGTCGCGATATAGATTTTCCTTGGATCATCCGGCGCAACCTCGACGCAGGACATTTGCCAATAGGTCAACGCACGGTCGACTTGCTGCCAATCCGCGCCGCGCCGTTCGAAACGATACCAACCCGAATGGGTCGCGAGATGAAGAACCGGGTTTTTCGTTGTCATCGAGTGCCTCCCGTGAGATTGGTTGTCGACCCCATCGATCGACATCCCTACATACTTCGCACGATCATCATGCGTCAACCTGGAATAGGCTCGTTAAGTCATCACAGCTTTAATTCGCCAGGGCCGGTTGTCTTGGTGGATATCTTTACCGAAGCGTTGTGTTCATTGACAAGTGTCCCAGCGCAGTCTAACTTCGTGAAAACAACCTTGTTTTCATTTTGCCCAGCAGATGGAGACCTTCGACAGCAAAACCGCTAGCCGGATCGTCGGCGTGAGCTTGCGCCAACTGCAATATTGGGATGAGCGGGATTTTATCCGACCGTCGGCCAAGCCGGCCGAGGGCCGCGGCACCAAACGGCTCTATTCGTTCAATGACCTGGTCTGCCTTAAAGTCGTAAAGGATTTGGCCCAGCACGGCTTCAGCCTGCAAAAGATCCGGCGCTGTCTGCGTCCTTTGAAACAGCGCTCCAAGCGTGCAGCGCGTCCCGCCGAGTCGTTAAGATACTTGACCGACGGCGAAGAGTTGTTCGTTATCACCAATGATCGACAGAAGATTCTCCACGCGTTGAAGCGCCAGTTCGTGCTCTCGCTCGGCCTCGGCAGTCTGGTGCGCGAGCTCGACAACGAGACTAAACGGATGGTTTTTGCATCGCGCAAGCACGCCAAGCCGTCGCGGGTTGACCACAAACGCCAGGATTCGACCTAGAAACGCATGGAGCCGGCCAAAGTCACGCCGATGATGCAGCAGTACCTCCAGATCAAGGAGCGGTACCGCGACGCCATTTTGTTTTTTCGGCTCGGCGATTTTTACGAGATGTTTTTTGAGGACGCCCACACGGCGGCGAAGATTCTCGACATCGCTCTGACCTCGCGTAACAAAAACGAAGAGAGCTCGGTGCCGCTGTGCGGCGTGCCGTATCATTCGGCTGAGCCGTACATCCAAAAATTGCTCGACGCCGGCCACAAAGTGGCGGTATGCGAACAGATGGAAGATCCGGCGACGGCGAAGGGCGTGGTCAAGCGCGACGTCGTGCGCGTGATCACGCCCGGAACGGTGACCGCCACCGAGGCACTCGATGCGCGGGGCAACAATTTTCTCGCTGCGGTTTGTAAAGCCGGCAGCGCTTTCGGCCTGGCGTTCACGGACATCACGACGGGTGAATTTCGCTGCACCGTGCTCGCAGACGAGTCGGCGTTATTTGACGAACTCGGCAGGGCTCAGCCAGCCGAACTGTTGCTGAGCGATCGCGACCGGCAATGGCGCGAGCGGCTGGCGAGAGAATTTCCGGCGGCTCACTTCACGACCGTTTCCGACGCAACATTCAACGCGGACGCTGAAGCGAAGCTGACCGGTGATGTTGCGGGCATGGACGAAGCGGTTAGGGCAGCCTCGGCGATCCTGCATTATCTCGAAACCCACATGGCCGACTCCCTCAAAGTGCTGCGCGAGCTCGAGCCCTATCAGCCCTCTCA
The DNA here is from genome assembly GCA_036554745.1 of Binatia bacterium. Taxonomy (GTDB): domain Bacteria; phylum Desulfobacterota; class Binatia; order UBA9968; family UBA9968; genus DP-20. The sequence continues at coordinate 13,071 of DATBMR010000193.1, read as the reverse complement.
CTACCTCGTGTTGGACGAGAGCACGCGGATCAATCTTGAGCTTACGGCGAATTATCGGGGCGATCGCAAAGGATCTTTGTTGCATATTCTCGACTTCACCTCGACTCCGATGGGAGCACGGCGGTTGCGCCAGTGGCTGCTCTACCCGTTGACGGACGAGAAACCGATCCGTGAACGCCACGAAGCCGTCCAGGAGCTGGTCGAGAATTTTGCGCTGCGCCATGAGATCAAGGGCAGCTTGACTAGGATACAGGATCTTGAGCGCCTGGTGGGGCGGGTGGTTGCAGGGACCGCTTTGCCGAAGGATCTGGTCGCTATCAAAGAAACTCTCGGCGCGGTGGACCAGCTTCGCGAGCAGCTCGCGGATGTCGGCGGGGCGCTGCTGTTGCGACTGCGCGCCAGCTTGGTTGACCTGCGAGAAGTTGCCGAACTGATAGCACGGGCGATCGTTGATGAGCCGCCGTTGGCCATCAAAGATGGCGGGTTCATTCGCGGCGGCTTCGATAGCGAGCTTGACGAGGTTCGCGATCTTCGCGCCCATGCGAAGGAATGGATCCGGCAGTTTGAAGCGGGCGAGCGGCGCCGAACCGGCATTTCCTCGCTCAAGGTGCGTTATAACCGCGTATTCGGCTACTACATTGAAGTAACCAATTCGCACCTCAAGTCGGTGCCGAACGATTATCTGCGCAAGCAAACGCTGGCGAACGGCGAGCGCTTTATCACTCCCGAGCTGAAAGAGTACGAGGCGAGGGTGCTCAACTCGGAGAGCCTGATCGAAAAGATCGAGCACGTGCTGCTGGCGCGAGTGCGCGAGCAGGTGGCGGTTCAGTATGCGGCGTTAAAGGCCATCGGCAATGCGCTGGCCACGCTCGATGCTCTGGTGTCACTGGCCGAAGTGGCCGAGGCGCACCATTTTTCTCGGCCGCAGATCGACACCGATGTCAGCTTGTCGATCCGGGAAGGACGCCATCCTGTTGTGGAGGCTGCGCTCGGGCGCGGCGCCTTCGTGCCCAACGACTGCGTCATCGATCCCGAAACGCAACAGATTGTGCTGCTCACCGGTCCCAACATGGCTGGCAAGTCAACCTACATGCGTCAGGTGGCGTTGATCGTCATTTTGACGCAAATGGGCAGTTTCGTGCCATGCGCTGAAGCGCGGATTGGCGTCGTCGATCGGATTTTCACCCGGATCGGCGCGACCGATTCTTTGGCACGCGGCGAATCGACTTTCATGGTTGAGATGAAGGAAACAGCCAATGTCCTGCATCACGCGACATGCCGAAGTTTGATCCTGCTCGATGAAGTGGGGCGCGGTACGAGCACCTTCGACGGCATCTCGATCGCATGGGCGGTTGCCGAAGCCCTGCACGATGCACCGGGCCGGCCGCGCACGTTGTTCGCCACGCACTATCATGAGTTAACCGATCTGGCGTTCACCAGGGAGCGCATCAAAAATTTCCATTTTGCAGTCAAAGAATGGCGTGGCGATATTATTTTCCTACGCAATCTCGTGCCTGGAGCCGCCAGTCACAGCTACGGCATTCATGTCGCGCGCTTGGCGGGCATGCCGGCGGAAGTGGTATCCCGATCCAAAGAAATCCTCGCGCAATTGGAGAGCGGTCAGAGCGGCGGCCGGCTGCACTTGACGGCCGAGCTACAAGCGCCAACGCTGCAGCCGGTGCAGATGGGACTATTTGGCGCCGCGGAAACTCGGTTGCGTGAAGAACTTAGCCGGCTCGATCCATCGCGAATAACGCCCATCGAGGCGCTGAACATGCTCTACAGGCTCAGTGAAGAAGCCAAGAAGTAGAGGCTTTAGGTGGGGACCTTTATGAAAAGCAAAACCTATCTAAATTTTCGATTTTCCGCCGCGGTTTGGCTGCTGGCCGTCAGTGCGTCGAGTTTCAGCGCCTCGGCATCGGCTGAGATGCTTTTGGCACAGCATCGCAACGGCACCCAAAGCGCTCCCGAAGAGACGCCGATGCCCCAGGATAAAGCGGCGATCACCGGCGTGCGTTTTTTGTCCTGGAAGAGTTACACGCGGGTGATGCTGGAACTTTCGCAAACAGCGACCTACGACGTGCGGCGTCTCAAAGAAGACGCCGCCAGAAGGCTGCCGGCCCGGGTCTACATCGACATCAACGGCGCCCGCATGGGGGCGGCGTCACGGGACCCGATCCCCGTTGACGACGGGTTGTTGCGCCAGGTGCGTATTGGCCAATACAGTCAAGACGTCGTGCGGGTCGTGCTCGACACGAACAATCTCGGTTCCTACAACACATTTATGCTGGCCGACCCGTATCGCCTCGTTATCGATATTTACGGCGGCGCAAGCATGAGCAACGGCGCGGCCAAAACCGATGTGATGCGACGACCCGACGCGCACGCGCCTCGGACGATGCGCGCAGCAAAACCGCTGCCGGCGGCGCCTGCCGTTAACGGCCTGCGCAAGATCGTCTTAGATCCCGGCCACGGCGGCAAAGATCCCGGCGCCATTGGGCCGGGCGGCGTCGCCGAGAAGGACATCGTGCTCAGCATCGCCAAAAAACTCGCGCGCAAGCTGACCGCCGAGTTGGGCGTCCAAGTGGTTTTGACGCGCAACGATGATCGCTATGTCGCGCTCGAAGACCGCACCGCGACAGCCAACGCCGAAGATGCGGACCTGTTCATTTCTCTGCACATGAATGCGAGCCATAACCCGGAATCGGGTGGCATCGAGACCTACTATCTAGATAACACGACCGATGAGGCGGCGATCCGGCTGGCGGCGCGGGAAAACGGCACTTCGCGCCGCAACATCTCCGATCTGCAATTCATACTGAGTGACATGACCCAGAACATGAAATTGGAAGATTCGATAACCCTGGCGCACCGGCTGCAAGGGTCGATGGTGACCGGTATGGCCGGCGTGATGAGCGAGGTGAAGGATCTCGGCGTCAAGAAGGCGCTGTTTTACGTTTTGGTGGGCGCGCGCATGCCGAGCGTCTTGGTCGAAATGTTCTTCATCACCAACCGAAGCGAAGGCCGCGCCATGACGCGCGAAAACTATCAGGACGCGATGGTACAGGCGCTTTTCGAGGGAATCGAAAAGTTCGGCCAGTCGAACCTGATGGTCAAAACGTTGTAAGATTGTATCGTGGACGCTGTTGCGATCTCGCTTAGTCTGTTGCGTGACGTTCAGGCCGATCACGACCTGAGACGTTTCGCGCGCAGTTATGTCAGCCAGGGGCGGAGCCGACTCTTTGAAAGGCACCGAGCGGGTGCCGGCGGGCTCGAAATTGCGGCGGCGTGGTCCACCATCATGGATCATTTGATCCGCCACTTGTTTGACGCGGTTTCCACGGTATGCGGCGAGCGGTACGCCCAAGCGAACCCGCGGTTCGCGCTGGTCGCTCAAGGAGGCTACGGACGCGGCGAACTCAATCCTTATTCGGACATCGATCTGTTATTCCTCTATTCCTGGAAAATGTCGCCGTTTGTCGAAGCCGCTACGGAGGATTTACTGCACACGCTGTGGGATTCGGGGCTTCAGGTGGGCCATGCGATTCGCAGTGTCTCGGAATGCGCGCGTCTGGCCGAAAGCGATATGCGGGTGCGCACCTCGCTGCTCGATGCACGGTTCCTGTGCGGCAATTTTACCCTCTACCAGGAGTTTGAAAACAATGTAGCCGCACGGCTAATTACCAAGGGGATCCGCCGCTTCATTCGCGAGAAACTCGAAGAGAACCGCGCGCGCCACGAACAGTATGGCGGCTCGGTTTATCTGCTCGAGCCGGATGTCAAAGAAGGCGAGGGCGGACTCAGAGACATCCAGACCGCCCGTTGGATCGCTCAAGCAACGCTCCGAGTCAAAGATCTTGACGGGCTGGCGCTGAACGGTACGGTCAGCCCGGCCGACATCTCCCATCTGAAGGAGTCGCAGGATTTCTTGTTGCGGGTGCGCAACGAGCTGCACTTTTCCACTGGCAAGCATCAAGATCAACTGACCTTCGAGCAGCAGGAGCACGTCAGCGACGCGCTCGGCTTCAAGGGCGAGGGAAGCCTGCGCGGCGTCGAGGTCTTCATGCGCACCTATTACATGCACGCGGCGCAGATCAGCCGGCTATCGTCGCTAATCATTCACCGCTTGACCGAATGCGACCGGCCGCGCTTCGGCGCGGATTATGTCTTCGGCCGTAACCTGCGCGAAGGAGTGCGCCTGACCAAGGGGCACTTGATGGTCACGCAAGCGGATCTCATTAGCAACCACCCCGAAAATCTGATCCGGATCTTCGAGGACGCACAGAAGCATCGCTGCCGATTGACTCACGAAACCCGCGAACTTTTGCGTGCAAACCTGGGCGTGATCGATGATGAATTTCGCCGCTCGGCCGACGCCAACATTCCGTTCTTTAACATTCTCAAATGGAAGGACTCGGTCTACGAGACGCTGGCAGAAATGCATCGCAGCGGCGTTTTGGGCGCGTTTATACCGGAGTTCGGCCGGCTGCTGTGCATGGTGTTGCATGACGCCTATCACATTTACACCGTGGACCAGCATTCGCTTCACCTGATCAAGGAAATCGAGCGGCTGAAAGCCGGCGAGTACGCCGACAGTTTGCCGCTGTTGACCCAGCTCGCTCGCGAAGCCGAAAACATCGAGCTGCTTTACCTCGGGATGATGTTCCACGATATCGGCAAGGGTTTCGGCGGCGGGCATTCGGAGATCGGTGCGCGCATGGTGCGTCCGATCGCGCGGCGCATGCGCCTTAACGCCGACGACGGCGCTGTGGTCGAGTTTTTGGTGCGCCATCACCTGCTGATGACGCACACGGCTTTTCGCCGCGATCTCGAGGACGAAAAGACGATTTTCGATTTTGCCAAACTGATGGGCAGTGTCGACAATCTCAAGATGCTTTATCTGCTGACCTTCGCCGACGTCAAAGCGGTCGGTCCCGACGTTTGGAATCCTTGGAAAGCGTCGCTGCTCGGCGAACTTTACGTCAAAGCGTTGAATCTGTTGGAGGAGGCGGAGAAGGGCGAGATCCAGCACCGGGACATCCGCGCGGTGATTCGCCGCGTGCAAACCCGGGTGCGACGCCAGTTAATCAAGGAGCACAGCGAGGAAAAGATCGAGAAGTTTCTAGAGACCATGCCCGAGCGCTATTTTCTGGCGACCTCGGAGGAGCTCATCCCGGGCCATTTCGAGTTGATGGAGCGCATTGATCGCAACAAAGCGCAGGTGTCGGTCGAGCATTCGCCCGAGCGCGACTGCACCTCGGTGGTGGTTTGCTGTCGGGACCGCCCGGGCTTGTTTGCTTCGATCACCGGGGTGTTGACGGCGCTCAATCTCAACATTCTAAACGCGCGTATTTTCACCGCCAGTGACGGCCGCGTTCTCGACGTCTTTAGGATCTCGCATCATGGCCGCTCTGAACTCGTCATGGCGGAGCCCAAATGGGCCAAGTTCCGATCGACACTGGACGGCGTTCTGGAAGGCAAAATCGATGTCGCCGATCTCGTCCGGTCCTCCAAGCCTTCGCTGTTTTTGCAAAAGCGCGCACCGAAGGTTTCGACGCTGATCCAAATCGACAACGAGGTATCCGACGATTTCACGATCATCGAGATCTTCACCGAAGACCGAATCGGCGTTTTGTTCACAATTACCTACAGCCTTCATCGTCTCGGCCTCTCCATTCACGTGGCAAAAATATCCACCAACGTCGATCAAGTGGCCGACGTGTTCTATGTGACCGATCAACAAGGCGGTAAAATTGTCGATCCAGCACGGCTCGAAGCGATCCGTGAGGCTTTGCATCGGAACCTGACTCCGCAAAATGACAACGATCAAAGACTCGCTCAGTCCCTCCATTGACGCCTTCCTCGATACGGCCGCGGTGGAAAAGGGCCTCGCCCGCAATACCGTCGAGGCCTACGCGCGCGACCTCAACAAATTTTCGGAATTTCTCGTCGCTCGAGGCGTTCGCGAATGGCCGGACGCCGACCCACTGGCGATTCGCGCGTTTGTCCGCGCGCTACGCAATGCGGGCATGAGCCCGCGAAGCATCGCGCGGCACATCGCGGCGGTGCGCCAGTTGTTTCGTTTTCTCGAAACCGAGGGGCTGCTCAGGGATAGTCCTTTGCCCGAGGTGTCTCTTTCTCCCGGACCGAGCAAACTGCCGCAAACCTTGTCCGGCGACGACATTGGGAAACTGCTGGGACAGCCCGATCCCGCGGATCCGCTCGGCGCCCGCGACCGAGCGATGCTGGAGGTTCTTTATGCGACTGGCCTGCGAGTGTCGGAACTGGTGCGGCTGGAGATGCGCCACATCAATTTTCAGGGTAACTATCTCACCGTCAAGGGAAAAGGTTCGAAAGTCCGCGCCGTACCGTACGGCACCTTGGCGCGTGAACGCCTAAGCGATTTTATCGGCCGCGCACGAAATCTCTTGCTCAAAGGAAAAAGCAGCCCCTACGTGTTTACCAATCGCTCCGGAAAACCTTTGAGCCGGCAAGGATTTTGGAAACTCATCCGCCGTTACGCTCTCGCCGCCGGAGTCGACAAACGGGTGACTCCGCATACCTTACGTCATTCCTTCGCAACCCATTTGCTCGAGGGCGGAGCGGATTTGCGCTCGGTCCAGGCGATGCTCGGCCATGCCGACATTGCAACGACGCAGATCTACACGCATGTCGACGGCGCGCGCCTCAAGAAGGTTCACCGCGAACATCATCCGCGCGAGCGTCGAACCGAGAAGAAATCCACGACAGGAAGTAGCTGAGTGACTCCTGCGCTCGAATTCAGGGATCCAGAGCCAAACTCTCCGGCACAGCAAATCTTAGTTGATTCTCGCATGTTCCGTCTTGTCTTTTCACGGTCGTTGCCGTATTCATTATAGAGCAGCTCTCCCGCGAGACAGTCTTGGAGCAAATCATCGGTCAAGTTCTTATTTGGGCGCTGCCGGTGCTGGTGGCGGTGGTTTTCCACGAAGTCGCCCACGGCTGGGTAGCGAACCGCTTTGGCGATCCGACGGCAGCGAGGCTGGGCCGCTTGACGCTCAACCCGTTCGCGCACATTGATCTTTTCGGTACGATACTGGTTCCGTTGTTGCTGATCGTCGCGAATTCTCCGTTCGTCTTCGGTTGGGCCAAACCGGTGCCGGTCAACTATCATAATCTGCGGCACCCCAAGCGCGATATGATGTGGGTCGCGGCCGCCGGACCGGCGACCAATCTCTTGCTTGCGGCAGGTTGTGCCGCGGTTTGGAAGCTGTTGGCGCCGATGAGCGGAGGGCAAACCGAAGCAGGCCTGCCAGACGTTTTTACTGTTCTGGTCTTGATGGCCCAAAGCGGGATCCTGATCAACGTGACCTTGGCAGTATTCAATTTATTGCCGCTGCCGCCGCTGGACGGCGGCCGGGTTTTAGTCGGCCTGCTGCCCGAGCCGCTCTCACGCCAAGTCGCGCGAATCGAGCCGTTCGGTTTTATCGTTCTGATCGTCTTGCTCATGACCCGGACTTTGGATCGAATTATCGGTCCGCCGACCGAGCTTTTATTAAAGCTCTACTTGGCAATCATTTGAACAGGAAAACTATGGAAATCATCGTTAGCGGCATGCGGCCGACGGGCAAGCTTCATCTGGGGCACTATCATGGCGCGCTGACGAATTGGCTTCGACTTCAGCAGCGCTACCAGTGCAATTTTTTTGTCGCCGATTGGCACGCGTTAACAACCGATTATGCGACCCCCGAAGGCATTCGCCAGAATACTCTCGATATGGTGATCGATTGGTTGAGCGTCGGCCTCGATCCCGCCCAATCGGTTATCTTTCGGCAATCCGCGGTCAAGGAGCATGCCGAGCTGCATTTACTCTTCTCGATGTTTACGCCGGTACCGTGGCTCGAACGCAACCCGACCTACAAAGAACAGCTCAAAGAAATCGTCGGCAAGGATCTCTCCACCTATGGTTTCCTCGGCTACCCCGTCCTGCAGGCCGCCGATATCACGATCTACAAAGCCAATAAGGTTCCCGTCGGCGTCGATCAAGCACCGCACGTCGAATTGACGCGCGAAATCGTGCGCCGTTTCAATCAACTCTACCGGCCGATTTTTCCCGAACCGGAAGTGTTGTTAACCGAGGCGCAAAAAGTGCCGGGGTTGGACGGTCGCAAGATGAGCAAGAGTTACGGCAACGCGGTTTTCCTATCGGACCCGCCCGAGCAGATCGACTCAAAGCTTAGCCGGATGATGACGGATCCCGCCCGGGTAAGGCGAACCGATCCCGGTGAGCCGGAAAAATGCCCGGCTTTTCAGCTCCACAAGATCTACTGCACGTCGGAAGAGATCGAGTTCGTCAGCCAAGGCTGTCGCACCGCCGGCATCGGCTGTCTCGAATGCAAGAAGGTTATGATCAAGCACGTGATCGAGGAGCTGGCGCCGATCCGGGAACGCCGGGCCGCCTATGAGAAGAGGCCGCAACAGGTCGAAGAAATCCTGACGAACGGCAGCCGGACAGCGCAGCAAAAAGCCGCCGCGACCATGGCGGAAGTGCGCGAGACTGTAGGGCTGTGAGCACGCACGTACAACTGGAGATTTTCGAGGGGCCGCTGGACCTCTTGCTCCATCTGATCAAGAAGAACGAAGTCAGCATCACTGACATCCCGATCGCTGTGATCACCGAGCAGTATCTCGCTACGGTGGAGCTGATGCAGACGTTGAATCTCGATGTCGCCGGCGAGTTCCTCGTGATGGCGGCGACCCTCATTCATATTAAGTCACGAATGCTCTTGCCCGCGGACGATGACGAACCCGACGAGGAAGAAGGCCCCGATCCGCGCGCGGAACTGGTCCGCCGCTTGCTGGAATACCAGCGCTACAAGGACGCCGCCGCCCAGTTGGAACAGCGCGAAGTTCTTACCCGCGATGTTTTCGTGCGAAGCGCGGCGCCCACCGAAGAAGCGGGTCCGCGCGAATTTCGCGAGGTATCGGTGTTCGAGCTGCTCGGGGCGCTCAAACGGGTGATCGATCGCCTCCCAAAAGACATCGTCCACGAGGTCACCCTCGAGAAGGTGACCGTGCGCGAAAAAATGACGCTCTTGCTCGACACGCTTCACGCGCAGAGCAGAGTGGTTTTTGAATCGCTTTTCGCCGGTGTCCGCAGCCGCCTGGAGATTGTCGTTACCTTTCTCGCCATGCTCGAGCTGGTCAAAATCCGCGCGATCCGGATTTTTCAAGATGAGCCGACCGGACCGATTATTATCGAGCCGGCAGCCGGCATGGACACGGCGGCCGAACGGATCGTTCTGGACGAAGCCGAGGAAAAGCCAGATGGACCGTGAAGAGATCAGATCGATTTTGGAAAGCCTATTATTGGTCGCCGACGGTCCGCAACCTCTGCAGCGCTTCGCCGAGGTGCTCGATGCAGTCGACCGCAGGTCCTTGCAGGAGCTGTTGAAGGAAATTCAGTCCGATTACGAAAGCCAGAATAGGGGAATCCGGTTGGTCGAGGTCGCAGGCGGTTATCAGTTGCGCACGGCGAAAGCGAACGCCGAATGGGTTAAAAAGTATCTTGGCGGGCGACCGGCCAGGATAAGCAAGGCGACGCTCGAAACCCTGGCGATCATCGCTTATCGCCAGCCGATCACCAAGGCCGAGGTTGAGGCGATTCGCGGCGTCGACGTCGATGGCGTTATCGCCACGCTGCTGGAGCGCAACCTGATTCGCGCGGTGGCGCGCAAAGACGTGCCCGGGAGGCCGTTTCTTTACGGCACCACGTCCGAGTTTTTACAGCTCTTTAACTTGAAGGACCTGTCTGAATTGCCGCCGCTAAAGGACATGGACGAAATATCTTTGCCGGAGGTCCCCGGCGCGGCGCTCGCCTTCGATCCGCTCGAAGAGAAGTAACCACGGCTTGCCATGGAGCGGCTACAGAAGATCCTTGCCCGTGCCGGCTTGGCTTCGCGGCGCGAAGCCGAGCGCTGGATCATCGAGGGACGAGTTGCGGTCAACGGAACGGTCGTCCGCCAGCTCGGCTCTCAAGCGGATCCGGTAAAAGACAGCATCAAAGTCGACGGCAAGCGCATTAGACCGGCGGCAGCGCCGCTCTACTATGCGTTTCACAAGCCGCCTGGTGTCATCACGACCCTCAACGATCCCGAGCGCCGGCCGGATTTGACACCCTACGTGGAACGTCTCGGTGAAAGACGCAGGCTCTTCCCAGTCGGGCGGCTCGATTACAACACCACCGGGCTTCTGCTGCTTACCAACGACGGCGAGCTCGCGCTGCGTCTGACTCATCCACGCTTCGGCGTCAAAAAAGTCTACCGCGTCAAGCTGAGCGCATGTCCGACAAGCGAAGATCTCACGCGGCTACGCAAAGGAATTCGCCTGGAGGACGGCATGACGGCTCCGGCCCAGGCCCGGGTCATAGAGAAACTCCGAAAAAACGCTTGGGTCGAGATCGAGGTTCAGGAGGGACGAAAGCGCGAGGTCCGGCGCATGTTTGAAGCCTTAGGTCTCTTCGTCGAGAAGTTGATCCGCATCAGAATCGGCTCGGTGTCTTTGGGAGACTTGCCTCAGGGGGAAGTCCGTCCGCTAAACCGAAGTGAAGTCGAGTCGCTGCGGAAACTGGTCGGTCTGCAGAGCTCCAGCGAACCTGCCTTGACGCCGCCGCGTTATCGCGCCAAAGGCGAGCACAGACAAAAAGGGCGGCCGAAACGCCGCCCTTATAGCGGGTTTTAGTGTCGCAGACTGCAGAACTCTTCGTAATCGATCAACTCACGGATGGTCGGATGATCGCCGCACATGGGGCAATTAGGATCGCGCCGGAGTTTCAGCGTGTTGATCTCCATGGTCAGCGTGTTGAAGTGTAACAAACGTCCTACCAGAGTCTCACCCTTGCCCAAAATGATCTTGATCGCCTCGAGCGCCTCGATAACACCGATTAGGCCGGGCAGAACGCCTAAAACGCCGGCTTCGGCGCAACTCGGCGCCATTTCTGCCGGTGGCGGCTCAGGGTACAAACAGCGATAGCAAGGCCCTTTGCCGGGATAGAACACCGTCGCCTGACCCTCGAATTGAAAGATGCTGCCGTGCACGTTGGGCTTGCCCGCGAGCACGCACGCATCGTTGACTAGATAGCGGGTCGGGAAATTATCGCAACCATCCACCACCAGATCGTAGTCCTTGATGATCTCCATGATATTTTCGGATGTCAGTTTAGCCTGATAGGGAATCACCCTGACGTCCGGATTGAGCCCTTCGAGCGTTTGCTTGGCGGAGTCGACTTTCGGCTTGCCCACACGATCATTGGCGTGAAGAATTTGTCGCTGCAAGTTGGAGATGTCCACGACATCGTTGTCGATGATACCGATGGTTCCTACTCCGGCCGCGGCCAGATAGTAGGCGGAAGGGGAACCCAAGCCGCCGGCGCCCACCATCAAGACTTTGGCCTGCAACAACTTCGCCTGGCCGTCCTCGCCGACCTCGGGTAAAAGAAAATGACGGCTATAACGAATCAGTTGCTCCGGCGTATACTGAAAATCCTGCACCCATTTGAATCCGCCGTTCTTCCAGGCAGCGTAGCCTCCCGCCATGGAAGAAACATTCTGATAACCCATCTCCTTCATGACCTTGGCCGCTAGAAGTGAACGGACGCCGCCGGCACAATACGCAATGATCGGCGTCTCTTTGTTCGGAACCGCGCTCTCGACCTTGATTTCGAGAAAGCCGCGCGGCAACGAGAGGGCTCCTTCGAGGTGCCCTTGGCGCCACTCATCACTTTCACGAACATCAAGTAAAACAGGCGAGTTACCGTTATTTTTAAGCAATTCGTTGACCTGCTGCGCGCTCACCTCGGGGATCTCTTTACGTGCCTCGGCCATAATGTCCTGAAACGTCTTGGCCATGAACCCTCCTCAGATCTGTGACCTTAGAGGTCCAAGTTAAGCCCGGTGCATTTCAAAGTCAACCTGACATGAAAACCGCCCAAGTTGATCGACAATGACGGGGTCAGCGTCCTCCTTCCGCTGGTGCTGTGTCATCCTCACTCCGTGCAGATGATCTTTGCGGACCACTTCAGAAGCGGGTCGCAGAGTAGACTTTCCGGGTCAAAACACGATTGGTTTTCGTTAGTCCTGGATTACGAAGCCGCGCGCCTGAAGGCTCTTGACGCAACTTTCCACCGCGCTCGCAAGTAGCGCGTTATCGGCGCGGCCGAGTTGATCACGCGCAGAGCAGGTCAGGGTTTGCTTTGACTCGGGGTGGACCATCTTGACCGACATCGGTTTTGGCGCCGCGCTGCAGCCGATGGAAATGATCAAGCCACCAATCATCACTCCGGTCACCCATCTAAGGTCAACCGACTTTATTGGTCGCCACATACAATTCGGAATGAATTTCATCATGATTGGTCGCAGTGTTTATCATTGATAATAACAAAGAGGGGAGTAACGACAAAGAAAATTTTTTTAGTCCTACAGAAACCTAGCCCAGGCGCGTAGAGCACAGCAAGAGCCTTCCTTGCGAGGTCAGGCTACCGTCGTTTCGACGAGCTTAAAATTCAATAAACAGCAATCTCTGGACGTATCTCAACCACAGGTGAGCTCGTCTGAAAACACGGACCCGAAAATCTACAACGTCCACTTTGGCGTTGGTTAGCTTAACGTGTAGTGCCAGACAGGCAATGCTTGGATTTTCCTCATTGGCCGTAGCCGATGGCATCAAGCGGGCCCGATTCGATAAATCTCCCGTCGATTCGATCGGGCACCACGGGCGGTGTGCCACTGTGCCGGTAAAATTTTCTATCGAGTCAGTCCGGTCATGGGCTAATAACTCCATAGTTTCCCAAAGGAGTCCAAGAGGCGTCATGGCATTGGCGTTGCTCTTACTTGGCACCCTATGGAAAATGATCTTGAGCAGTTGCGTTTGCTAACTGTTGCAGAGGCCGCCGAGTTGTTGCAGGTGTCCAAGCGTACACTAGAACGCCTGATTCAGCGTCGAGAATTGCCCGCTTTCAAGGTCGGCCATCAGTGGCGTGTCCGTGAAAGCGAACTCGTCAAATGGATTGAGGCCCTCAACGAGTTCTGAATCTGA
>DATBMR010000293.1:0-20798 GCA_036554745.1 Binatia bacterium | reverse complement strand
GTCGTGGTCCGCACTGCGAAGGAATTGGGCCGGCCGGACGGGACCTATATTCGCTTCGATAATAATTCTGCAGTGCTGATTGATAACCAAAAGGAGCCGATTGGCACACGCATTTTTGGTCCAGTGGCGCGTGAGCTACGGGCCAAGAAATTTATGAAGATTATCTCACTCGCGCCGGAAGTCCTTTAGGCAGTGTTGAAAGAGGCCGTTGTGCAAATTCGCAAGAATGACAGCGTCATGGTGATTGCAGGCAAGGAGCGGGGTAAGACCGGCAAGGTCTTGCGTGTGCTGCCGGACAAGGACGCGGTTATCATCGAACGACTCAATATGGTCAAGCGCCATACCAAGCCGCGTGGCCCGCAGCAGTCTGGCGGGATCATTGAAAAGGAAGCCGCGATTCATGCTTCCAACATTATGATTATGTGCGATAAGTGCAACGCGCCGGCGCGCGTCGGTCAGAAGATTCTGGCTGACGGCAAGAAGATCCGAATTTGCCGGAATTGCAAGGAGGCGCTGGACTAGCCCGGACCGGCTAAGGTTGCTCGTGGCGCAAGAGTAAAATCACATGACACGCTTGAAAACAAAATACGAGAACGATGTCATTCCAGTCATGATGCAGGAGTTTGGTTACAAGAACCGAATGCAGGTTCCGCGGCTGGAGAAGATCACGGTCAACGTCGGCGTCGGAGAAGCGACGCAAAATATCAAGGCGATCGACTCCGCCGTGGCGGAGCTCACTGCGATTGCCGGGCAAAAGCCTGTGGTCACTCGAGCAAAGAAAGCCATCGCCAATTTCAAGCTCCGCGAAGGTATGCCGATCGGCTGCATGGTGACGCTGAGACGGGAGCGCATGTTTGAATTCTTGGACCGGTTGATTCACGTGGCGTTGCCACGGGTGCGTGATTTTAAGGGCATTTCCAACCGCTCATTCGACGGCCGCGGCAACTATTCGTTGGGATTGCGCGAACAAATCATTTTCCCGGAGATTCACGCGGATCGAGTCGAAAAAACGCGCGGCTTGACGGTCACGATCACTACCACAGCGAAAACCGACTCCGAAGGACTCGCGCTGCTTCGACTGATGGGGATGCCGTTTGCGAGCTAGCTGGGCAGAGGAGAATTCCGTTGGCAAAAAAATGTCTTCGCATAAAGGCAGAAAGGCCGAACAAGTTTAAAGTGCGCGAGTACAATCGTTGTCCGCTGTGCGGGCGGTCGCGCGCGTTCTACCGGCGTTTTCGCATGTGCCGGTTGTGCCTGCGCGATCATGCGCGTAAGGGGCATATTCCCGGCCTGATTAAGGCGAGTTGGTAGGCTGGAGAAAACCATGGGCATGACAGATCCAATCGCGGATATGCTGACGAGAATTCGCAATGCTTCGCGCGCGCGTCATCAGAGGGTGGCGGTGCCGTGGTCACGGTTAAAAGAAAACATCATCAAGATTCTGATCGAAGAAGGTTACTTGAAGGATCAAAAGAAGGTCAAAGCGGCAAGCGGCGGCGGTGACGAGATCATTATTCAACTCAAGTTCGATCGCGAGAATCGACCGATCATCTCCGGATTAAAACGGGTCAGCACACCTGGACGTCGGGTTTATGTCGGAGCAAACAATTTAATGCCCATGCGCAAAGGCTTGGGCATCCATGTTCTGTCGACGCCCAAGGGCATCCTGGTCGACCGGACGGCCCAGCGGGCGAAGGTCGGCGGTGAACTTCTTTGTACAGTTTGGTAAGTTTAGTCGAGGTGTCATGTGTCACGCATCGGTAAATTGCCGGTAACGATTCCGAGCGGCGTTAAGGTCGCGATTGACGCCAGTGCGGTGCGTCTCGAGGGACCGAAAGGAAAACTGCAAGCGACGGTTCCGGCCGGAGTGGAGGTCAAGGTCGAAGGCAATCTGGTGCGGGTCGAGCGCAGGACGGAAGATCGCAAAATTCGCGCTCTCCACGGTCTCACGCGCAAGCTGATCGCCAATATGACGGAAGGGGTCAGCCGCGGCTTTACGCGTGTGCTCGACATCAACGGCGTCGGCTATCGCGCCGAGGTCAAAGGACAAGAAATCCACATGACCCTGGGCTACTCCCATCCGGTGGTTTTCCCGTTGCCGGTGGGAGTCGCCGCCACGGTCGAGCGCCAAGTGATCATTACCCTGAGCAGCGCCGACCGCCAAGTGCTCGGCGAGACTGCGGCGAAGCTTCGTAGCCTGCGTCCGCCCGAACCTTACAAAGGCAAAGGCATTAAATACCGGGAAGAAGTGATCAAGCGCAAAGCCGGCAAGGCCGTAGGGTCGGCGGGTGGAAAGTAGACGTTTGAGGATAGCCAATGGCGAATAGACGGCTAGATAGCGCGCGGCTGCGGCGGCGGGCGCGGGTGCGCAAAAAGGTCGTTGGGACCGACATACGGCCGCGGGTCTGTGTGTTTCGCAGCAGCAAGCATATCTACGCGCAGGTGATTTCGGATGACCAGGGCAAGACCCTGGCTGCCGTGTCGACGCTTTCGGAAGTACTGGGCGGCGCGGACAAAAAGAGCAAAGGGGTCGCATTGGCTAAGCTTGTGGGTCTCGCGTTGGCCAAACTGTGCAAGGAGAAAAACATCACGGATGTCGTTTTTGATCGCAACGGGTTTCTCTATCATGGGCGCGTCAAGGCGTTGGCCGATGGCGCCCGCGAGGGTGGACTGAGATTCTAGCCGTACACGTTTGACGAGAGGTGCATTTGGAACGAATTGATCCACAGGGATTAGAGCTCAAGGAAAAAGTAGTTCACATCAGCCGCGTGGCCAAGGTGGTCAAGGGCGGGCGGCGCTTCAGTTTCAGCGCTCTGGTGGTGGTCGGCGACAATCGATCCGTGGTCGGCTACGGTATGGGCAAAGCCAATGAAGTGCCGGAGGCGATCCGCAAGGGCCTGGAGCAGGCAAAGAAGAACTTGATTCGGGTTCCCGTGACCGACGGTACGATTCCATTTGAGGTAACCGGTCATTTCGGCGCGGGTTACGTCATCCTCAAACCGGCGTCGGATGGCACAGGCGTGATCGCCGGCGGCGGTGTACGCGCGGTCGTTGAAGCTTCCGGCATCCAAAATGTTCTCACGAAATGTCTTGGCTCCAACAATCCGCATAACATGGTCAAGGCGACGATTGCGGCGTTGCGCGATTTGCGCGCGCCTGAGGAAATCGCCGACCGACGCGGCAAGGCGCTCGCGGAGATTCGTTGACGATGAAACTTGATGAGCTGAGAGCGGCGAGCGGCGCAAACAAGAAGCGAAAACGGGTCGGACGCGGGGACGGTTCAGGCCACGGTAAGACCTCGGGCCGCGGCCATAAAGGCCAGGGCGCCCGTTCCGGCGGCAATACGAAACCGGGATTCGAGGGCGGGCAGATGCCGCTGCAGCGCCGTCTGCCGAAGCGTGGTTTTCACAATCCGTTTCGCGTCGAGATAGCGGTGGTCAATCTCGGACAGATCGAGGCGCTGCCTGCCGGCAGCGAAATTACCCCGGAAGTGCTGGTCGCCCATGGCTATGTGAGCGGCAAGCGGCGCAAAGTCAAGGTCCTCGCTGATGGTTCGCTGTCGAAGGCCGTCACTATCAAGGCCCATGGTTTTTCGGCCAAGGCGAAAGAAAAGATCGAAGCTGCCGGCGGCAAAGCGGAGTTGATCCCTTTCCATGCTTAGCGGTTTTCAAAACGCATCGCGCATCCCGGAATTGCGCCGCCGTGTGCTCTTCACGTTGGGGATGATTGCCGTGTATCGTCTTGGCGTCCATGTGCCGACCCCCGGCATCGACCGCCAGGCGATGGCGGCATTTTTCGAACAGCATCAGAATACCCTGTTTGGTTTTCTCAACCTGTTCTCGGGAGGCGCGCTCGAGCAATTTTCGGTTTTTTCCCTAGGCATCATGCCGTATATCAGCGCGTCGATCATTCTCCAGCTGCTGACGGTGGTTTTCCCGTATCTTGAACGGTTGTCGAAGGAGGGTGAGGTTGGCCGGCGTAAAATCACCCAGTATACGCGCTACGGCACGGTGGTTCTTTCGATCGTTCAAGGGATCATGATCAGCGTCGGTCTCGAAGGCACTCAGGGCCCAGGCGGGCAGAGCCTGGTGCTCAACCCCGGTTGGAATTTTCGCCTGATGACGGTGATTACGCTGACTTCAGGAACGGCTTTTATCATGTGGTTGGGGGAGCAGATCACCGAGCGCGGCATCGGTAACGGCATTTCTTTGGTCATTTTCGCCGGCATCATCGCCGGCTTGCCGTCCGCTGTTACTACGACCTTGCAATTCATGCGCGAAGGCGAAATGGGACCTCTAGTAGCGCTGTTTATCCTGGTGCTGAGCGTCCTGGTTGTCGGCGCGATCATCTTCGTCGAACGGGGCCAACGGCGCATCCCGGTACAGTACGCCAAACGGGTAGTGGGTCGCAAAATGTATGGCGGCATGACATCGCACCTGCCGCTCAAAGTGAATACCGCCAACGTCATACCACCGATTTTTGCTTCGTCGATTTTGATTTTTCCGGCGACGTTGGCGCAATTTGCCAGCCACCCTTGGGTGCAGACCGCATCCGCAGCGCTGGCGCCTGGGACGTTTCTCCATGACTTGATCTATGTCCTTTTGATCATATTTTTCGCTTTCTTTTATACGGCCATCGTGTTCAATCCGAGCGACGTGGCTGAAAACATGAAGAAGGCAGGGGGCTATATCCCCGGCATTCGTCCCGGGCAAAAGACCGCCGAATATATCGAGCGCGTGCTTTCACGAATCACTTTGAGCGGCGCGATCTATCTGTGCATTGTGTCGCTGCTGCCGACCCTCTTGGTCAGGCAGTTCAACGTACCTTTCTATTTCGGTGGCACGGCGCTGCTGATTGTCGTCGGGGTCGCGTTGGATACCGTCGCGCAGATGGAGACGCACTTGATAAGCCGCAACTATGAAGGTTTCATGAAGCGCGGGCGGCTGCGCGGAAGAAGGGGCTAGTTTGTGGCCGGTGGCGCGCGTGTAGTATTACTCGGCCCCCCCGGAGCCGGCAAGGGAACTCAAGCCAAACTGCTCCAGGAAGTCCTTGCCGCTTGTCAGATCTCTACGGGCGACATTTTGCGCAAAGCGGTGGCGGACCGAACCCCGGTTGGTCGAGAAGCGGCCCAATACGTCAATCGCGGCGCTTTGGTGCCAGACGACGTGATCGTCAAACTAGTCGCCGAGCGGCTCAAGGAGAAGGATTGCGACAAGGGATTTATCCTCGATGGATTTCCGCGGACGATCCCGCAGGCGGAAGGTCTCGAGCGGATCCTGCAGGAGATGGAGCTCAGCCTCGACCGTGTGTTGTCGATCCAAGTGCCGCAAAACGTCATTATCGAAAGGTTGGCCGGCCGCCGCACTTGCAAAGACTGTGGCGCATTGTCGCATGTGATACTCAGTCCGACCCAGAAAGCCGGGGTTTGCGATCGATGCGGCGGTGAAACTTACCAGCGAACTGACGATCACGAAGAGACCGTCGCACATCGCCTCAGGGTTTACGACAGTGAGACGGCGCCGCTCATCGAGTATTATCGGCGGCGTAATCTCCTGCGGGAGATCAATGGTGTCGGGGCGGTCGAGGAGATCCGCGGGCGCGTATTCGCAGCGTTGGGAGATCTGGCGGGGTGATTTCGCTCAAGTCGGCCCGAGAAATCGAGATCATGAGACGGGCCAACGTGATTGTCGCGGAGGTTCTGCAAGAGTTAAAGCATCGAGTCACGCCTGGCGTCACGACCCTCGAGTTAGACGCGGTTGCCGAAGAGATGACCCTCAAAAAAGGCGCGATACCGGCGTTTAAGGGATACAACGTCGCCGGCCGCATCTATCCGCGGTGTCTATGTGCTTCGGTGAACGAGGAGATCGTGCATGGCATTCCGTCAAACCGCGTCCTACGCGAAGGGGATATCATCGGGCTGGATTACGGCGTGATCTACGAAGGCTTCTATGGCGACTCAGCGATTACCGTCGGGGTTGGCAAGGTTAGCGAAGAGGCGCAGCGCCTGATGGATGTGACCGAACAATCGTTGTACAAGGGCATCGAACAGCTGCGTGAAGGCAAACGGCTGGGTGACTTGGGTTCGGTTGTACAGAAGATCGCCGAAGAAGCCGGTTTCTCGGTGGTCAGGGCGTTTGTCGGCCACGGCATCGGCAAGAAGCTCCATGAAGAGCCGCCGGTACCGAACTATGGCGAACCCGACCGCGGGCTTAGACTGCGGGAGGGCATGGTTCTGGCGATCGAGCCTATGGTCAACGCAGGCAGCCACGAAGTGGAAATCAAGGAAGACGGTTGGACCGCGGTGACGAAAGATGGTAGCTGGGCCGCCCATTTCGAACATTCGGTGGCGATCACTAAAAATGGGCCGTTTATTTTGAGCCGAATTTAGTTGCGGGGAGAAGCGCAACGGCAGGGCTTGCTATGCCAAAAGAAGACGCCATTGAGGTGATGGGGACGGTTTTGGAGACGTTGCCTAACGCGATGTTCCGGGTTGAGCTCGAGAATGGGCATCGGGTGCTCGCCCACATCTCCGGCAAGATGCGCATGCACTACATCAAGATTCTGCCCGGCGACAAAGTGAAGATCGAGTTGTCGCCCTATGATCTGGCCAGGGGCCGGATTATTTTCCGTGAGCGGTAAAATTGAGGAGTAGACGTGAAGGTTAGAGCCTCGGTCAAAAAAATTTGTAGCAAGTGCAAAGTGATTCGGCGTCGCGGCGTGGTGCGGGTCTTGTGCGAGAACACCAAGCATAAGCAGCGGCAAGGATAGGTATCATCAATGTCGGTGAAACGGCGCGGCGAAAGCTGTCGTAAAGCCGACGACGGAGTGAGATTATGGCACGTATCGCAGGCGTAGACTTGCCTAAAAGCAAGCGAATGGAAGTCGCACTGACTTATATTTACGGCGTCGGACGCAGCGCGTCACGCGAGATCCTCAACCGAGCCGGCGTCTCGCTGGATCTGAAAACAGACGATTTGAGCGACGACGATGTGGTCAAGATCCGCCAGATCATGGATCAAAGTTACAAGGTTGAAGGTGACCTCCGGCGCGACGTGACGGGCAATATCAAGCGCCATCTCGACATGGGATCCTATCGCGGGCTGCGGCATCGCAAAAATCTGCCGGTGCACGGCCAGCGTACTCATACCAACGCCCGCACGCGGAAAGGTCCGCGCAAGACCGTTGCGGGCAAGAAACCGGCGCCGTCAAAAGGGTAACGGGAGAATTGTATGGCAGATGCCACCGACGAAAAGCAAAAGGAAGGGCAAGGCGAGGCGAAGGCCGGCGAACGCGCCGCGCGGCGTAAACGCGGGCGCAAGAACATCGCCGAAGGAGTGGTGCATATCCACTCGACGTTTAACAATACCATTGTCACGATCACCGACTATCAGGGCAATGTGATTTCGTGGTCGAGCGCAGGAGCGATGGGATTCAAAGGCTCGCGCAAGGGCACGCCGTTTGCGGCTCAGCAGGCGGCCGATAGCGCAGCGAAAAAAGCCATGGACCACGGTCTACGCAGCGTGCAAATCTTCGTGCGCGGTCCTGGCGCCGGCCGGGAATCGGCGCTGCGCGCGCTGCAATCGGCCGGCATTAATATTAGCCTGATCAAAGACGTGACGCCGATTCCGCATAACGGCTGCCGTCCGCCGAAGCGCCGACGCGTTTGATCATGACGAGGAGGAATAGGGTTGGCTAGATACACCGAATCCGTCTGCCGGTTATGCAGGCGTGAAAACTTAAAGCTCTTTCTCAAAGGCGAGCGCTGCTATACCGACAAGTGCGCGATCGAGCGGCGGAACTATCCGCCTGGCCAGCACGGTCAGGGGCGACCGAAGTTTTCGGAGTTCAGCATTCAGCTGCGCGAAAAACAGAAGGTCAAACGCATGTACGGTCTTTTGGAGAAGCAGTTTCGCCGCACTTTTGCGCAGGCCAACCGGACCAAAGGCATCACCGGAGAAACTTTGCTGATCCTGCTCGAGCGCCGACTTGACAACGTTGCCTACCGGCTGGGGTTCGCGAGTTCGCGCGCCGAAGCCCGTACGTTGGTCCGCCACGGCCATCTTCTGGTGAACGGTCGCAAGGTGAATGTGCCATCATATACCGTACGCGCCGGCGACGTGATTTCCGTGAAAGAGAAAAGCCGCCAGATGGGGCGGGTTCTCGCGGCGATGGAAGGGGCGCAGCGACGCGGCGTGCCGGACTGGGGCGAAGTCGATCGCGAAGCGCTCAGCGGCAGGATCAAGATCCTGCCGGCGCGTGGCGACATTACCATGCCGATCAACGAAAAACTGATCGTCGAACTATATTCCAAGTAAGCTCGATGTGGGGAGAAGCTATGTCGACAATGTACAAACATTGGACAGAATTGATCAAACCAAAACAATTGGAGGTGGATGAGAAAAATCTGACGCCGACCTACGGCAAGTTTTACGCAGAGCCGTTTGAAAGGGGTTTTGGCCAAACCATCGGCAACTCGCTGCGGCGCATTCTGTTGTCATCACTCATGGGCGCGTCCATCGTCGCTGTGCGCATCAAAGGGATCCTGCACGAGTTCTCGACGGTTCCCGGGGTCACCGAGGACGTCGCCGACATCATCCTGAACTTGAAGGAAATCCGGCTGCGCCTGAATGACGGCGAACAACAGACCCTGCGGATTGACGCTAAGGGTCCCGCGACCGTGTACGCTAAAGACATCACCGCGCCACCGTCCGTGGAAATCTTAAATCCCGAGCACAAGATCGCTACGCTCTCGCGCGACGCCAAGCTCGAAGTCGAAATGTTGGCCAAGCTCGGACGCGGCTACGTTCCGGCAGAGCGAAACAAGGAAGAGGGCGCGCCGGTTGACACTATTTTCATCGATGCCATTTTCTCGCCGGTGCAGAAAGTCAATTTTACCGTTACCAACGCCAGGGTGGGCCAGCGCACTGATTATGATCGGCTGGTTGTCGAAGTTTACACCGACGGCAGTGTCAAGCCCGATGATGCGATGGCCTATGCGGCCAAGATTCTTCAGGATCAGCTCAGTATTTTCGTCAACTTCCAAGAGGAACCGCGAGCCGAAAAGAAAGAGGACGGCCCGCCGATACCGCTCAATGAAAATTTATTTCGCAGCGTTGACGAGCTCGAGTTTTCCGTGCGTTCGCAAAATTGCCTGCAAAACGCCGATATCAAGTATATCGGTGAGCTGGTGCAAAAGAGTGAACAAGAGATGCTGCGGACCAAGAATTTCGGGCATAAATCGCTCAACGAAATCAAAGAGATTCTCAAGGAAATGGGTCTCGAATTGGGAATGAAAGTCGATCATTTCCCGTCGCGCGAAGAGATCGACGCGCGCAAGCGCGCTGCCGAGAAGGAGACCGTTTAGGCCATGCGTCATCGCAAATCGGGCAGACAACTGAGCCGCAATTCGGCGCACCGTTGGGCGCTGATGCGCAACCTCATTACAGCGCTTTTGCGGGAGGAAAAAATCAAGACGACCGACCCCAAGGCGAAAGAACTGCGGCGCTGGGCCGATCGCGTCATTACCCTGGGTAAGCAAGGCAGCCTGCATGCACGGCGACAAGTTCTGAGTATCGTGCAGGACAAAGCCGTGGTGCGGAAACTGTTCGATACGATCGCGCCGCGTTTCAGGGAACGACCGGGCGGCTACACGCGCATCATCAAAGTAGGCATTCGCCGCGGCGACGCAGCGCCGATGGCCTTGATCGAATTAGTCGGCGCGGCGAGTGAACAGCAAGCCGGCGCGGGCGGTTCCAAGAAGCGCAGGGCCCGGCGTAGGCGGCCGACCCAAAGGGAAGAGACGGCAGCGTAGATAGATAGGTACAAGCGAGAATAACCGGCCCGCCGTGAGTTCCAGTACCCGGCGGGCTGTTTTGTTTGCAGAGCCGGCAGCGATGGTTGGTGGTGTCGTAAGTCTTCAGATGGCTGAACAGCAAAACCACGCCGCAAGCGTTGTCGGAATATATCCTCCGGACGCGTAAGAACGCGTCTGGACCGCCGAGCATATTGTTGCGCTGACGGGCCGTCCTACGGCCGTTCTCTTGCGATACTTCACCTTCTTTCGTTAGCCAAGCAGTCGTGATATCTAAGCGCGGTGGATCAGACTACCGGCGGCGTATTGCGCCGTTCATTGAACGATTTTCTCAGCTTCGAAATCGATGAAGCGGCGCTGGCGCGGCTTTCGTGGCGCGATTTCGGCAATGGGCTTGCAATGTCGCGGTTGGCGCGCGCAGGGCATCGGGAATTGGTGCTCTATCGTATCGCCGCCACGGCGGCGGCCGATGCTTTTCTGAAACACGAGCATCTTGGCGGTGAATTTTACTTGGTACTCAAGGGCCGCATCGCCGACGAAACCGGTGATTACGAGAGCGGCGATATCGTCTTTTTGGATCCGCAGTCGGTACACACCCCCAGAGCGGCGGGCGAAACCATCGTTCTGGTACTCTGGCCGCGCGGCGTGCGGATTGTCGATCAAGAACGTGGGAGTTGAAAGTCGCGGAGGCGAAATGAAAACTTTAGGGTTCATTGGCACCGGCGGGATGGGAAGCGGTATGGCGGCCAATTTGATCAAGGCCGGCCATAGACTGGTGGTCCACGATTTACGCCGTGAACAATGCAAAGCACTCGAGAGCCAGGGCGCGCTGTTCAAAGAATCTCCCAAGGCGGTGGCCGAATCCAGTGAAATGGTTTTTTCGATGCTGCCTTACAATGAAGCGGTGAACGCCGTTGGGCTCGGCCCGGACGGCCTTTACGCGGCCACCGATGGCGCCAAACTTTGGGTCGATTTCAGCAGTATCGACAAGAAGACGATCGTCGGTGTCAACGCCGGGTTAGCGAAAAAAGGTTGGACGATGCTCGACGGCTCCGCGGGTGGCGTCGAGGAGGCGGCTGCTGCTGGAACCTTATCGCTCTGGCTTTCCGGTTCCAAAGCGCTCTTCGATGAACATCAATCGCTGTTTAGAGCGATGGGCAACAAGGTTCTTTACGTTGGCGAACTGGGTAATGCCAAACTGGTCAAAAACGCCATGGCGATGTTCGCCGCGGTGACGCATCTGACTTTGGCTGAGATTTGCTCGTGGCTCAAAAAGGGCGGTTTGAGCGAAGACATCTTCCGCACGATCCTGAAAAATTCCCAGCAGGATTCGGTCGCGATCGAGCGCATTATGGAAATCATCGTCAGCCGCAAGTACAAGCCGCGCAAGTCCTGGATGCCCAAAGACGTCGGTTTCGGTCTGGACATGGCGCGCGAAATGGAAGTGCCGATGCCGTTCGTCGCATTGGCCTACCAAATGTTTGCTATCGCCCAGGCCACCGGAATGGACGATTATGAAGCGACCGGAATCGCCTGCAATGTTTACGACGTAATCACAGGGCAAAAGCGAGGTTCCTGAACGGGATGCCAGGGCTGCCGCCGGAGCGAATTTCTCGATTTCTTACCTATCTTTTGCGCCACCGGCCAAAGGAATATCCGCTCGTGTTCGACCCGCGGGGGTTCGCCGACTGGCGGGATGTGGTTGCGCTCGTGCAAGAGCGCTATGACGAAGTCACCGAGCAGGACATTCGCGCGGTGGTCAACGACTCGCAAAAGAAGCGATTCGAGCTTGAGGGCGGGAAGGTGCGTGCCACCTACGGGCATTCGTTTCCGGTGGACATGGGCCAAGAAGCGGCGGCACCGCCGGCGCAGCTGTACTACGGCGCGGCGCGTGATCTCGCTCAGTCAATGCTCCGTTACGGCCTCAGGCCGCGCGACCGTCAATATGTTCATCTGAGCGCCACCTCGGAAGAGGCCGAATCCGTGGCGCGCCGCCACGATCCGCTGCCCGCCGTGATCATCGTCGACGCCCAGGCGGCTCATGCGGATGGTATCCGATTCTACCAATCGGGGCCGTTGTTCCTGGTGGAGAACGTGCCGTCCAAGTTTCTCTCGTTGAAGTAAAGCCGTGTTGTCTGTTCGGCCGTACGCGATCGGCGTGGCGGGTGAATATCTGCCCGCAAACGGCAGCCGTTTCACGTCTATGGTCGGCGGTCTCCGGTCAAAGCGCCCTGCCGTAGTTTGCACGGGCGAATTCATTGCGATAAATTAGCAGCGGAAGCAGCGACTATTCCCGCAAATCTCCAAAAAGCGGTTGCTCATCCCGCGGCGTAAGTGCGCGCCGCAGACGCGAGATCTAAAGGACGCGATGCGCAGTCATCTCAGGGACCTTTTGACCCGAGCCATCGAAGAAACGGCGAAGGGGGAAGGGCTGAATTTATCAAGCGTTCCCGCTTTGCTTCTCGAGCCTCCGAAACAGCGTGAGTTCGGCGATCTGGCAACCAATTTGGCCATGCTATGGGCCAAAACCGCGAGAAGGCCGCCGCGGGCGATCGCCGAAGCGGTCCTCAAAAATCTCGACGATCCGGACGGCATACTGGCGCGTGCGGAGATCGCCGGACCTGGTTTCATTAACTTCACCTTTTCGCCACAATTTTATCTCCAACAGCTGCGCCGGCTCGCGGCCGGCAAAGCTGCTGATCTTGACCTCGGCCACCAACGAAGGGTTCAAGTGGAGTTCGCCAGCGTCAACCCGACCGGGCCGCTGCATGTCGGTCACGGCCGTGTCGCGGTGATCGGCGACGTTCTGGCGCGACTGCATGAAGCGACCGGATTCACCGTTGAGCGCGAATACTACGTCAACGACGCTGGCACGCAGATGGAAAATCTCGGATTATCCGTCTACGCGCGTTACCGTGAGTTATTGGGCCGACCCATGGAGTTTCCGGAGAACGGTTATCCGGGTGACTACGTCAAAGACCTCGCGGCCAAGATAAAGCAACAGTATGGCGACAGCTACCTCAACGATGATCGCGACGCGCCAAAGTTCTTCAGGGATTATGGCGGCGATGCGCTACTCGCGATGATCCGCGCTCAGTTGCTGGATTTTGGCATTGTCTTCGATTCTTTTTTCAGCGAGAGAGCGATGCGCGAGCGCAGCGAAGTGGAACGAGCGATGAGTGAGCTCCGCAATCGCGGTCTGCTCTATACGCAGGACGGCGCCGAATGGTATCGCTCGACACAATTCGGCGACGATAAAGATCGAACCGTGATCAAGAGTGACGGCGAGCTCACTTATTTCGCCGCCGACATAGCGTACCATCGCAACAAGTACGAGCGACAATTCCACAAGTTGATTAATGTGTGGGGCGCCGATCATCACGGCTACGTGCCGCGTCTCAAGGCAGCCATGCAGGGGTTGGGCTACGATCCAAACGTTCTGCAGATCGTCCTGGTCCAAATGGTTCAGCTGAACCGCGGCGGCGAACCGGTGCGCATGGGCAAGCGCACCGGGGAATTTGTTTCGCTGGAGGAGGTCGTCGAAGAAGTCGGCCGGGACGCCGCCCGGTTCTTTTTTCTAATGCGCAAATCGGATAGCCATCTCGATTTCGATCTGAATCTCGCCAAACAACAGTCGAGCGAAAACCCGGTCTTTTATGTTCAATACGCTCACGCCCGGGTATCGAGTATTTTCGAACAGGCGAGTAAGAGCGGCATGGAAATCGGCGAACGGGTTGGCGTGCCGGTAGAGCGGTTGACGCTCCCGGAGGAGATGGAGCTGATTCGAAAAATAATCCAGTTCAACGACGTCCTGGAAGAAAGTGTCCGAGATCTCGAGCCTCATCGCATGGTTTTTTACCTCCTGGATCTGGCCGGTGAGTTCCATCGTTACTACAACCGGCAGCGGGTGATTTCCGAAGACATGGATTTGAGTCGCGCGCGCTTGCTGTTGATCGAAAATGTGCAGAAGACGGTTCGCCGCGGTCTCGAGATCCTCGGCGTCGACGCACCCGCAAGAATGGCCGCGCGGGCGGAAGTGGGCAGCTAAGAACTCTTCACGGAAAAGGAATGACACTATGGCGGAGAATCGCAGAGGCAAAGACCAGCGCTTCTACATGAGCCGCGGCCAAATGGTGCTGCTCGGCGTGACATTTACGGTCGCTGCGCTGATTATTTTCGTGCTTGGGATGTTCGTTGGCCAGGGCATTGAGGCCAGAAAACTGATGAAGAAAGAAGAGCCACTGGTCAAGATTCCGGTAAATCCCACGGCTGAGGAATCCAGCGCCGACCGGGCGCCAGCGAAAAATGAGATCACGTTTAATGCCGCGTTGCCTAAGCCGGGAGCTGCGGTGGCTTCGGCCGATGAGAAGCCCAATGCGGCGCCTGCCGCAAGGATCGCGAAAGCCGCCAGCAAAGAAGCTCAAAGCACTCCTAAACAAGCAAAACCGGCGCAAGCGGTCGAAAAGAAAATCGAGAAACCGGCCGCCCCGGCCAAAAAGACCGAGCCGGCCTCTACGGAAGCGAACAACCAAGGCAACGCCTGGCGCGCGCAGGTCAACGCATTTCCCGAGGAGCGCGCGGCTAAAGCGGTAGTTGATCGGCTGAAAGATAAAGGCTACAACGCGTATGTTACGGAGGTCGAAAATCGCGGCAAGACCTGGTACCGCGTCAACGTCGGCAAGTATGGCTCGCGTGAAGAGGCGGACAAGATGGTAGAAGTGTTGCGTACCAAGGAAAATTTTCCCAAGGCATTTGCCGCGAACCGGTGACGGTCAAGATCAGGATGAATATTCGCGAAGCGATCGACAAGGTGGTCAATCGGATCGATCTATCCGAAACGGAAACCATCGACGTCATGAACCAAATCATGACCGGAGAGGCGACGCCGCTTCAGGTGGCGGCATTCCTTACGGCGCTGCGCATGAAAGGCGAGACCGTCGATGAGATCACCGGCGCGGCCCGGGTGATGCGCGAGAAGGCGCACCGGGTGAACGTCGCGGCGAAAACCGTTCTCGACACATGCGGCACGGGCGGCGATCAAAAAGGAACTTTCAATATTTCAACGACAGCGGCTTTCGTGCTCGCCGGCGCGGGGGTTAACGTCGCCAAACACGGCAACCGCTCGGTATCGAGTCAATCCGGGAGCGCCGATGTGTTGGGCGCTCTGGGCGTCAAAGTCGACGCGCCGAAGGAGCGGGTGGAGCAATGTATCGCCAAGATCGGCATTGGGTTTCTGTTTGCGCCGCTGCTCCACGAGGCGATGAAGTACGCTGTCCAGCCGCGGCGTGACATCGGCATTCGAACGATTTTCAATATTCTCGGTCCGCTTACCAATCCGGCGATGGCCACCCATCAGCTGATCGGCATCTATAGCCGCGACCTCGCGGCCGTGATCGCTCATGTCCTCAAGAACCTCGGCAGCATACGCGCGATGGTTGTGCACGGATTGGAGGGTCTCGACGAAATCTCTATTTCCGGCCCCACTCAAGTTGCCGAGTTGCGTGACTGCAACATCAACGAATATATCGTCGAGCCCGAACAATTCGGCATCCAACGGTGTGCGCTCGAGAAGCTCCGCGGCGGCAACTCCGAAGAGAGTGCGGTCATCGTTCGCGCAGTGCTCGATGGCCGGCCGGGACCCACGCGAGACGTGGTGTTGCTCAACAGCGGTGCGGCGCTCTACGTCTGCGACCGCGCCAAGACGATCCAGGATGGCATCCGATTGGCGGCTGAATCCATTGATTCGGGGAACGCGCGACAGAAACTCGCAGAGCTGGTTGCGATGACCAATGCCAGCTGACCCGACATGGCTGAAATTCTCGCCACCATCGCGGACCATGTGCGCAGCGTGGTCGAACGCCGCCAACGCGAGGCGCCGCTGGCAGCCTTGCGTGAGCGCCCACTCTACCGCCTCCCTACCCGGGGATTCGCTCGGAACCTGAGCGGAAACCGACGCCGTATCATCGCCGAGGTCAAAAAGGCCTCGCCTTCGAAAGGGCTCATCCGCGCCGACTTTGACGCGGTCGCGATCGCTAGCGATTATGCCGGCCACGGCGCCAGCGCAATTTCGGTTCTGACCGAGGAGCGGTTTTTTCTCGGCAGCTTGGGCGATCTGGAAGAAATTCGCGCGGCAGTGGATGTGCCGTTGCTGCGCAAGGATTTTACGCTGGATCCGTATCAGATCGTCGAGGCCAAGAGCTACGGCGCCGATGCGATATTATTGATCGCAGCTTTGCTCGAAACGCCGCTGATGGCGGAATTGCGCCAGCAGGCGACCGAACTGGGGCTCGATTCGGTCATTGAGGTGCATACAGAAAAAGAGCTGGAAGCCGCCGTCGACGCCGGCGCGCAAGTGATCGGCGTCAACAATCGCGATTTAAAGACGTTTGAGGTGAACCTTTCCACCACCGAGCGCTTGGCAAGACGGATTCCTGCCGGCACGGCGGCGGTGTGTGAAAGCGGCATCGACAGCGTCGAGCAAATTCGCCGGATCGAACGATGGGGCATTCGCACATTTTTGATCGGCGAGGCGCTGATGCGCGCGCCTCACCCAGGAAAGAAGCTGGCCGAACTGCTCGAGTCCTTGTAAGTGACGGTGGCCGACCGATGGTCAAAATCAAGATTTGCGGCATTACCAATCTCGACGACGCCGAGAGGGCCTTGGAATTCGGCGCCGATATGCTCGGATTCAACTTCTACCCGCGGAGTCCGCGCGCAATCCCCCCGGCTCAAGCGCGGGCGATTATCGACCGTCTGCCGGCGGATTCCTGCAATATCGCGCTGTTCGTCAATGAAGCCAGAAAAAAGGTTCTGGAAGTCATTGCCGCAGGATGCCGTGCGGACGGCACTCCGGGTTATAGCGGGCTCCAGTTTCACGGCGAGGAAAGCGCGGAATATTGCCGCGGCTGGGAGCTCAAGGTCATCAAGGCGTTTCGGCTGAGAGAAAAGACCGCGCTCGCGGGCATGAATCAGTTTCCAGCGGACTTTTGTTTGCTCGACTCGTGGTCGGCGAGTTATGGGGGCTCGGGAGCGGCGTTCCCCTGGGAGTGGCTGGAAGACCTCGACGCCACCAGGCTCATTCTCTCCGGCGGTTTACGCGTTGACAACGTTGCCGAAGCGGTTCGCCGGATTCACCCGTTCGGCGTCGATGTTTGCAGCGGCGTGGAGGCGCGGCCGGGTGTCAAGGACCATGCGAAACTCAAAGACTTTATCGATGCTGCCAAGAGTGCCTGATCGGCGCGGTCACTTCGGCGTTTACGGCGGGCGTTACGTCGCCGAAACGCTGATGCCCGCGCTCACCGAGTTGGAGCACGCCTACGCCAAGGCGCGGCGCGATCACGCCTTTCGTAGGGAATTTCACCTGTATCTGCATGACTATGCCGGGCGCGCGACGCCGCTCTACTTCGCTCAACGGCTGACCGACAAGGTCGGTGGCGCGAAGATCTATCTCAAGCGCGAAGATCTCTGTCACACGGGCGCCCACAAGATCAACAATACCATCGGCCAAATCCTGCTGGCGCGGCGCATGGCGAAAGATCGCGTCATCGCCGAGACCGGGGCCGGGCAGCACGGCGTCGCGACGGCAACGGTGGCGGCGCGTTTTGGCTTGCGCTGTGAGATTTTCATGGGCGAAGAAGACGTCAAGCGCCAGTCATTGAACGTTTTTCGCATGAAGCTCCTCGGCGCCCAGGTGCGTGTCGTCAAAGCGGGTAGCCGGACGCTCAAGGACGCCATGAACGAGGCCCTGCGCGACTGGGTGACTCACGTGCGCAACACGTATTATCTGATCGGATCGGTCGCCGGGCCCCATCCTTACCCGATGATGGTGCGCGATTTTCAATCGGTCATCGGCCGCGAGACGCGCCGGCAGATTTTGCAGAAAGAAGGCAAGCTGCCGGACTGGCTCGTCGCCTGTGTCGGCGGGGGCAGCAATTCCATGGGGCTCTTCTACCCGTTTGTTCGCGACCCTAAAGTAAAAATGCTGGGCGTCGAAGCCGCCGGTCACGGCATCCGTAGCGGCAAGCACGCCGCGTCGATCCAGGGCGGTGCTGTGGGGGTTCTCCATGGCAGTAAAAGTTACGTCCTACAGAATGAGCGTGGCCAAATCACCGAAACCCATTCGATCGCGGCCGGCCTGGACTATCCAGGCGTGGGTCCGGAGCTGAGCTATCTCCGCGATTGCGGCCGCGCGGAATTCGATTCGGCAACCGACCGCGAGGCGATCGGAGCGCTCAAACTGCTCGCCGAAGTCGAAGGCATCATTCCCGCTCTTGAAAGTGCCCACGCGATTGCCGCCGTGGTCCGGCTTGCCGCTAGATTGCCGAAGAGCGGGGTTGTCGTCGTCAACCTGTCCGGCAGGGGGGACAAGGACATGCTGACGGTAGGCGAGTATCTCGGCGTCAAATTGTAGATGGTGAAGAGCAGAAGGCAGAGCGCATGGCGCATAGCCAAGGAGTCGAAGGCGATGAGGCAGTAGTTCGACTGTAGCTGTTCCCGTGCCTAGCGCTACGGCATTTGCTCCCTGCCCTTTGCGCTATGCGCTTGCGCTTTTTGTATGAGCCGCATCCAAAAAACTTTTGCCGAGTTAAAGCAGCGTCACGAAGCGGCACTGATTCCCTTCGTCACGGCGGGCGATCCTGATCTCCCAACAACGCTTGAAATCATGCGTGCGCTCGAAAGCGGCGGTGCCGATTGCATTGAACTCGGAATCCCATTTTCCGATCCAACCGCCGACGGTCCGACGATTCAACGCTCATCCGAACGGGCGCTCAAAAGGCCGGTTTCGCTGGCGGCCATTTTTCGGCTGGTGCGCGATTTTCGCGCCGCGTCCAATGTACCGGTTATTCTTTTTGGTTACTTCAACCCGATTTTTCGCTTCGGCGTGGAGAAATTCGCTCGCCAAGCCGCCGAATCCGGCGCTGACGGAGTGCTTTGCGTTGACTTACCGCCGGAGGAGAGCGCCGAGCTCAAGCGCTGGACCGATGCCGTAGGATTGGATCTGATCTTTCTATTGTCGCCGACGAGCGGGGCCGATCGCCTGCGACAGGTGGCGCGCCAGGGGCGCGGCTTCATCTACTACGTTGCCGTCACCGGTGTAACCGGCACGCGCCGATCGCTTGACGACAGCTTGCGCGCCCAGGTTGGTCGCGTGCGCAAACTATCGGCACTTCCCGTAGGCGTCGGCTTTGGCATCTCTAGCCCAAAGCAGGCCGCCTGGATCGCGAGCTTTGCCGATGCGGCGGTGGTCGGCAGCGCCTTGGTTGAGCGGATTGAAAAAGCTAAGGGGTCAAAGGAGAAGGCGAAACAAGCCGCGGTGTTTGTCGCACAACTCAAACAGGCGATCCGCCACGCCGCGCGCCAATAGCCCGTCCCTTTTACGCGCGATATTGGGCAGAGAACGCGAATAATTTTACCGGGCGCCGCCGAAAACATCGACAAAGGCGATAAGCGCCTGGGGGCGCTAATTGGCGATATCGTCCTCTCTTTCTGTCACTGAATCGGCGACTGCCAGTTATGGCGAGCTATTCAGAAATCCTGGATAGAATTTATAACCTCCGGGGCGGGATCATCGATCTGCGGCTCGACCGGATGTATCGTGCGCTGGCGCTGTTTGATCACCCGCAGAATGCGTACCCGTCGATCCATATTGCCGGCACCAACGGCAAGGGGTCGACGGCGGCCATGTTGCATCGCATATTGTCGGACGCCGGCTACCGTACCGCGCTTTATACCTCGCCGCACCTGACGTCTTTTACCGAACGGATTCGTGTCGACAACCAAGAGATCGCACAAAACGACGTGCTTCTCATCGCCGAGCAGATTTGGCAGCAAAGCGAGGCAGCCGGTGTGCCGCTCACCTTTTTTGAATTTGTCACCCTCATGGCCTTCGTCTATTTTGCGCGGCACCATGTCGACATTGCGGTTATCGAGGTCGGTCTCGGCGGCAGACTCGATGCGACCAACGTGGTCAAGCCGCTGGTAGCAGCGATTACCACGATCTCCAAGGACCACGAGGCCTATCTCGGTCCGGATGAGATTTCGATCGCGCGTGAGAAAGGCGGTATCATCAAGCCCGGCATGCCGCTGGTCTGCGGTAAACTTTCGGACGAGATCCTTGACGTGGTGGGTGGTATCGCCTGCGAGCGCGGTTCTCCGGTCTATTCGCTGGGGCGCAATTTCAGTTTTTCCTTGAAAGATGGAGGCCTCTTCGATTATACAGGTATAAAACATCATTTCTTAAACGTCGAACTCGCTTTGGCGGGGCGTCATCAGAGAGCCAACGCTGCGGTTGCGCTCGCGGTACTCGAACTCGTGCAGGGTCGTTTCCCGGTCGATGAGGCAACGATACGGGCGGGATTGCGGCGAGTGCATTGGCCGGGTCGCTTGGAGGTCATCACCCAAGGCCGCGCGACGGTGATTTTGGATGGCGCTCACAACCCGGAAGGAATCAGAGCGCTGGTCGATGAGCTGCAGGAGTTGCGCCGCGGCCGGAAAGTCAAACTGCTATTTGCTGCCATGGCGGACAAGGAATGGGAACTGATGCTGCGCGTGCTGGCTGAGGCCGTGGACGAAATAGTTTTCACCAAGGTTGATATGGAACGAAGTGCCGATCCGGAGCTACTGGCGGCCAAAAACCAGCGGATCGCCCATCGCGTCATCGGCGACTCTCGGCGCGCGCTGCAAACGCTTTTGGCCGAGGCCACCGAGGATGATGTTGTCGTCGTGGCGGGTTCCCTCTACCTGATCGGAGAAGTACGCCCCATCCTGCAGGAAGGCGTGGTGCCAGCCGGTACTCTCGAAGATTCCCAATGATGCGCAAAATCAGGTTTTTTCTTCTAACGCTCGCGGGTGCGAGCGTAATAGGGATAGTTCCGGCGCGCGCAGCCCAAGTGAGCACGTCGGGTACGCCTGCCAGCAAAATCGACGTAACCGCCGATAAATTGGCCACAGAAGACGGCGCCAACCAGGTCGAGGCGAGCGGCAACGT
>DATBMR010000276.1:0-20454 GCA_036554745.1 Binatia bacterium | reverse complement strand
TTTTGGTTGCCTACGGCCTTCTTGCAGCAGGCGTCTTGTTTTTGATCTGGAGTCTGGTTCGCGGAAGCGTTTCGGTATTGGGCTTGGGATTCCTGATTGCCGGCCTTTTTCTCCAGCTGGTCGTCTGGCTCATCGGCTAGAAATCCGTTTGCTTGTTCCTCCAAGCCGGTGGTCTGGTTTACAGCTCCGGCTCGACAGCGTCGGTGAAGGCAACACTGGAGTCGCGCGCGTCATCGGCTCAGCGTTGCCCCCACGGCAAGACGATGACTTCGATCGGTTGCGGCAGCTCGGGCTTGGAGATCTTCAGCACCGGCCGGTCCATCATTTTTACCCGCGTCATGCCTTGGGTGAACTCCGTCACCGCCTGTTCCCACCAGAAGTGTTTGGGGATCGCGATCTTGGGATTGACCAGCTTCGTGACCTCGCGCGCTTCGTTGGGTGTCACGGTGTAGTAGCCGCCTGCGATCGGCACGAGCAGAATATCAATCTTGCCCATCATCTTGAGTTGATCCGGCCCGAGCACGTGGCCGAGGTCGCCCAGATGCGCGATGCAGATGTCGTCGACGCGAAAAACGAAGATGGCGTTTTTGCCGCGCTGCATCCCCCGACTCTTGTCGTGATATGCCGGCACCACATAGACCGAAACGTCGCGGATGGTGGTCGAGATTTTTTGCCAGTCTTCTCCCGATGGCGTGAGTCCGTGCAGTATTACGGGGGTTCCCGGCGCCGTGTGCGCGGCACTGTGCGGGCCATGGCGGTGACTGGTAGTGACGATATGCTGCGGTAAGGTCGGCCGCGGCAAATCGAAGGCGCCGTGTGGGTCGGTGAGCACCCTGGTGCCTTTCGAGGACGTGATTTGAAAAGTCGAGTGACCGAGCCACTCGATGGTTATCGCCGGTGCCGGAGCGGCGGCGACGCGCATGATGCGACGCTGGACGACTTCGATCTCATGGCAGAAAGCCAGAACACGGTCCGGTCCCAGCGTGATCGTGCCCAAGAGAAACAGTGTCGCCGGGATGAGTTTCCGTGGATTCATCGACTCGACCGGGTGCTCGGGTTAAGCTGTCGGGGTCCGGGTTTAAGGTCTTCGGTTGGTGGATTTCCTTTTTAGATAATTCGAAGCGATAAACCGTGACTTAAAACTAAATCAACCCCCACTTTCGGCGCATCCACCATTCAATGCTGAGGAGTGCGAGCATGATGGCGAACGGCCAGAGGTTGCTCCACAGGCGAGTTTGGCGTTGCTCGACGATTTCCGACGGCGCGATACTGTCGAGCCGCGTGGCGATCTTTGCCAGGGCCTCGGCGTTCCAATTCTCGATACTAAAGTATTCGCCTTTGCTCGATTCGGCAATTTGTTTTAAGAGCTCGGGCCGCGGCCGCCCGTCATCGGCCTCGCCGTAGAAATAGGCGGCGGTGAAGCTGGTTTGGTCCCTGCCTAGGGTTTTACCGCTGAGGGTCGCTTCCGCTTCGACGCGGTAAGTGCCTTCCCGCGTCGGCGTGAATTCGCCGGTATATTCGCCTTCCTCGTTGTCGGCCGCCACCGGCACTAAGATCGGCTCACCTTCCGGACTGAAGACGCGCAGCTGCACCGAAGCCTGCCGGGTCGGCGTGAAATCGTCCTTCAGCACGCGCAGCTTGACTGTGACTTTTTCCCCCGGCTGAGAAACTGCAATGGGCCGGAGCTGGACCTGCTCAAAGGACGGCTCCTGCGCGAGCCACCGCGTCGCCTGGCGCATAAGCTTCAAGTGATGCTGCGGCGTTTCCTTGTTGCCGATGGCGATGAAGTTCCAGCGCCACGCGTCGTCCGTCATCAGTGCCAGCGTACGGCCTTTGCCGTGGCGGCCGATGGCGAGCAGCGGCGCGTTACCGACCGTGAGCAGGGTTTGACCGCGCACGCCGCGCACCTGATTCATGCCGGTCAAGGTGGGCAGCCTGCGCCAGGCCTCCTCATTAAGCTTCGGATCCGGCAGCAGTCGGGTTATCGGATGGGCCTTGCCGGCGGGAGTCAACGCCGCTGTTAAACCGCTGCGAGTTTCAAAGACGCCTTTGCCATCCAATTCGACCGGCAGCACCTCGCGCAGCGCGCTTTCATTATAGCCGCCGCTGTCGAAAGCACGGGTGCCGCCGAACATGGCGAGGCCACCACCATCGCGCACGAAGTCTCTCACCCGTTCAAGATAAACCGGATTGAAATAGGCGCGGTGAGAAAAATCATCGAGGAAAATAACATCGAAATTTTTCAACTCCTCGAGAAAGATATCGTCAATCGGAAACGGAATCAGGCTCAGCTGGTTTTCCGCCACGTCTACCGTATCGGTCGGCGTGCGCAGAAACACGAACGAAACCAGCTCGACAAGCGGATCCTGCTTCAAGGCCATGCGCAAAAATCGGTAATTCCAAGCGGGTGAACCCGACAACGTCAATACGCGGATCTTGTCCCGTTGCACGTCGACTTTGAAATCTTTGTGGTTGTTCTGTTTGATCTGTTCGCCGGGCTGGGCCGGAATGCTCACGGAAAAACCGTGGGTGCCGAGCTCTTTGGGCGTGAACGCGAGCGTCACCTTTTGTTCAAACAAGTCGGCATCGATCTTGATCGGCCGGGAGGTGATAAGATTTTTCCCGCGGTTGAAGAAAAGCGGCACCGTTTTGCCTTTCATGCCCGCGGCCTGGATCGTCAAGTCAATCTTGAATTCGCGGCCGCGAAAAGCAAAATCCGGCGCGCCGAGCTTGGCGATACGCACGTCGGAAAACCCGTCAATTTCGCCCACGCCGACGGCGAAGACCGGTACCGGCAAGGGCGCCATGCCGTCGAGCGATGTTTTCGCGCCGTTGGCGATGCCGTCGGAAAACACGACGATCGCGGATTGCGCCGCGCCGCCGTCCCGAGCCGCCGTCTGCAACAACTCCAGGAGTCGGGTGCCGGGCTCTTGCGCCTGCAGTCCGGGAAGGCTCCCTGCTCCGATGGGCACCAAGCCGGTGCCGAAGCGAAGCAGTCGAAGGTCATAATCGCGGCTGAGCTTCTGTATCAACGGGTCCTCGCCGCCGGTAAGTTTTTCGCGCACGATATCGAGCCGGCTCACGGGATCCTTATCGTCGGGTGCGGCTTTCGTATCGGCCGGAAACCCCATGCTCTGGGAGGTGTCGATAAGTACGGTCAATGGCCGCCGTAATTTCGTCGTGCGCCGCTCGATCAGCGCCGGACCGAACAGGAAGAAGATCAAACCGGCGTAAACACATGCGCGCAACAGGGTGAGCCAGGTGCTTTGTCCGAGCGGCAAGCGTTGCCGGAGTCCGCGAAACTGCTGTATCAGCAGGAGCGCGCTGACCAGGCCGACGGCGGCAATCAACCACCAGGGCAGCGTGCCAATGAAATAGAGATCCTGCATGGTTACCGAGTCAGACGCCGGCGAATGAACGGAACGTGGATCAAATCTTCCTTATAGTTTTCGGTCATCGCATAAAGAATGAGATTAATGCCCAGATGAAACGCGTCGCGGCGCTGCGGTTCACCTCCAGGCGTGCAGATGTTGGTCCATCTTCCGGCTTGGTCCCGTTCCCAGGCGCCGCCGAGATCGTTCTGGCAGTAGATTACCGGCATGGCATTTGCGACGGTGATGCCCTCGAGCGTCGGGCTGACGATCCGTACGCCGCCGATACGGCGCAATAGATAGTAGCTGCGCAACACGGCATGGCTCGAAGGAATGCGTCTAAATTCATTGTGCGGGAAGATCCGCTGCATCTCGCGGCGCACAGCCTTGTCGAAGCCATAGCCTTGCTGACCGAGCGCGTCGTCGATCAGCATAAAACCGCCGTACGACAGAAAACGGCGCAGCGTCTCGATTTCTTCGCCGCTGAACGGTTCAAATTCGTATTTACCGGTCAAGTAGAGAAACGGATGGTTGAACAGATCCTGATCACCCAGAGACACTTCACGCCGTTCCGGGGCCGCCTCGACGCTGGTGCGCATCATCAGTTCTTGCATTAAAGGAGTTACGGCCAAAGGGTGTGGGTTCCAATCACCACCGCGGTACTTGATCTGTGCAAAGACAAACTGCAGGCGGCGATTCTCATTGGACTGAGCGTTGACGACATGGGGCATCATGCCGGCACCGAGCAAACCGCGCGACAACAATTTAATGAACGCACGTCGTTTCATGGTGCGAATTCGAATTTACCAGATCGGAGGGCGTTCCATTCTTTAAAACCTCTGTCCCAGCCACCCCTCCAAAAGCAGGGTTACAAAGAGCAGCGCAAGCAACGGCAGAGCCAAGTCGGTGCGCTTACCGCCTTCTTTGAGCGCGTCAATCGGAATAACCTCGGCCCGTACCGGCGCGAGCTTGGTCTGCAATTCGCGCGTGCCGATCTCCTCCAGGCGCGACTCGAGAAACGGCGGGTTGACGGCGTAAAGCTGCGGCACGCCGGAATCTTTGTCGGTGCCGGCTGGCAGCGACACACGGTAAACACCGGCAACGTCATGGTCTTCGACAGTCGCCATGGCGCGACTCTTTTCGCCGATGATCGGTACCTCGACCGCCTGCTTGGTCGGTTTTGTGACCCGGATGCTTTTGCCGACCAAACTCGGCGGCAGGAACAGCTCTTTACTATCCCCGACGGCGATGCCTGTGTCCAAGTGGCCACGTTTGCCGCCAGCGAGGTGTTGCGCAAACGAGTGCAGAAGCGGCAGGAAAGCCGTTTTCAAAGGCAAGTCGGTCCAATCTCGGTCCGCCGTGGTCGCTATCAAAATCACTTTGCCTGCCCCCACGCTTTGCTCGAGTACCAGCGGATCGCCGTTGGCAAGCGAGATCAGCGCCGATTTGCCGCGCGGGTCGGCTCGTATATAGCCCCATACGCGGACCGATTTGAGCGATTCAAGCAGAATTGGGTCGGCGAAACTTTGCAACGCGGGATGGGTTAGATCGAGCTTCTCGATTTTCTCGGCTTTGGCCTCCGGAGCGGTTTTTTTCTCGCGTAGCTCGGCCGGCACAGACCGGGAAAGTCTTTGGTTATAGCTGTCGGGTTGCAACTTATCGCCGCCGAAGATCAGCAGCCCCCCGCCTTGCCGGACAAAGTTCTGCAGATTGGCGGCAATGGTTTCCGGTAAGCCCGCGACGTTGCAGAGAATCACCACTTGATAACTGTCCAGGCTTGCTGCATTGAGCCCGTCTGGAACGATCACTGTCGGTAAGAAGAGCGATGAATCGCGCTCGCCGGCGGGGTTGAGCGCGCGGCTCAAGAAAAAGCTCTCGCTCTGCACCAGCGCTGTCTGTGGATCGCCGTCAACGATTAAAACCTTAAGCTTGTCTTGTGGATCGATGGTAAAGTGGGCCACTTCGTTGCCGGCAAGCCCTTCCTTCTTCAAAGTGACCCGACCGGGCTGCGCGCCCGGCTGCTCGACGCGGGTGCGAAAACTGACCGAGGCCTCGCCCTTCGGCGGCAGGGTGATGAGTTTTTGTTCTTTGTTCCGTCCGGCGATGCTGAGTTGCACCAGCACGTCCTTCGCTTCTTGGGCGGAGAAGTTGGTAACGGTCGCTTCAATGCTGAGCGGAAGGTTGACGCCAACCCCTTGCCCGCCGAGACGAAGCTCTTTGACGACGGCGTTGAGTGGCTGATCCTTGCGCCCGACGCGGATGAACTTAAGCGGAATCGAAGGATCGACTCGTTTCAGCGCGGCCATGGAAAATCGATCCCATCCGGTCAGGCCCATGTCGGTAATGACGCGGATTTCCTTTTGGCCGGCGGGCTCGCTCAGCAGCCCGTAAGCTTTATCGAGTGCGGCGGCCAGATCGGCCGTGCCGTCGGCGATCTCGATCGCCTCGAGTTCTCTCAACAGGACGTCCTTCTCGCTCTTGAGGCGAAACGCCTCTTTGGTCGCAACATTGGTCGGCAAGAGCGCGGCGCGATCGCCGTCGTTCAACGCCGAAATCAATAAGCGCGCCGCTTCCTTGGCCTGCTTGAAGCCGATGCCGTCGCCACTCCAGCGCATACTTAGAGAATTGTCCAGAATTACGACGGCGGCGACCGGTCCGCCGCCGGCAAAAAGTCCGGTGCCGGTTTGAAAGATCGGATTGGCCAGCAGCAGGACGAGAAAAACCACTGCCATGGTGCGCAGTGCTAAAAGCAGCCAGTGACGCAAACGGTAGCTCCGTGAGATACGTTTTTGCGAGAGCAATATAAAACGCACTGCGGGAAACTGAATTCGGCGCAGCCGGCGGCGATTGAGCAGATGGATCAGAATTGGCAGCGAGGCTGCCACGAGTCCGACGAGAAATGCGGGGTAGAGAAAAAATAACGACATTCGCGCTCAACCCCTCCAGCTCAAATAACTTGCCAGAGCTTGATCGAGGGGCGTCGCCGTCGAGATCAACTGATAGTCGATGGTGTTGTCGTGACATTGCTTGCGCAAGTCGTTGACAAATTCCTTGACAACCTGTTCATAGGTGGAGCGTATGGCGCGCGGATCGGTGATCACCTGGAGACTGGCGGTTTCCAGATCCTCGAATAGAATATTGCCATCGAACGGCAGATTCAGCTCGGCGGGATCGAGCACGTGAAACACAATTACGTCGTTGCCCTTGAAGCGAAACTGGCGTAATCCCCTGAGAATTTCCGCCGGCTCGTCGAGCAGATCGGAGACCAAGACAATCAAACCGCGGCGTTTCACCTGTCCGGCGATGTCGTCAAGGATGCGGCCGACGTTGGTCTCGCCACCGGGGCCGCGATTCTCCAGCGCGTGAAGAATTTGCGTCAGGTAGTCGCGCTTGGCGCGCGGCGGAACAAAGCTATCGATGCGATCGGAGAAAGTGACGACGCCGGCGGCGTCTTGCTGCCTGAGAATCAGGTACGCCAGCGAAGCCGTTAGCGTGCAGGCGTAATCGAATTTGGTGATGCCGTCCGAGGCATAGTTCATCGATGCGCTGGCGTCGAGCAGCAGGTACGCGCGCAGATTGGTTTCGTCTTCGTACTCTTTGATGAAATAGCGATCGAATTTGCCAAGCGCCTTCCAATCGATCCGCCGGATCTCGTCACCCGGCGAGTATTCGCGGTGCTCTTCGAACTCGACGCTGAATCCTTTGGCCCGGCTCCGGTGTAGCCCCGACATCATGCCCTCGACCACCCAGCGGGCGCGCAGGTATAGATTCGATATTCCCGCCAGGACCTTGGGGTCAAAATAATTCTTGTCGCGGTCGGCCATCTGCTAAACAATCGTAGTCGGGATAGAGGATGAAGATCGAGAATCGCTCTCTTCAATCCTCCATTGTCGATCCTCGGCCATATCACTGATCGAACAACGTCTACCACCAGCGTTTGCGATAATCTAGCCAGCGTCCCCAACCGCGGTGGCGCCCCTGATACGTCGGATTTTCTCCATGCTTTTCGACATGGGCGATCATCGCGCCGTCGGCCCGGAGTGCCAGCAGCACCTCGCGCTGAAAGGCTAAACATGCCTGTTCAGCGGCTTTGCCGCTCCATGCGTCCGTGCCCGGCTCTGATGTGGGATTGCGCCTCGTCGCATCGCGGTAAAGCTTGGCATGGAAGGCATCGTGGGCGATCGCACCGGCATACCAGACCGCGGAATGGTTCCAAGTCGGTGCGCCGACGGTAAAAACGGGACGGCGGGCCCAGGCCTGCACGCCGCTGCGTTTGCCTTGACGGATGACTGCGAGATGGGCGCGGATGAGCTCGTACACCGCAAGCTGCCGCAACAGTGCGATCGCCTCCCGTGTGCGCCGCCGGAAATCCGCGCCGCCACGGATTTCAATTCCGTCGACGCTCTCCGCCTTTGTCGGGAACCGCATGGAGCGGGCTGAAGCCGCAACTTTGGTAGTGCTACCGCGCGGCCTTGCCGTCGGTCGAAGGTTTTATGTCGGCCAGCAACCGCTGGATGATGTCCACCGAGCTCAGTCCCTCCCCCTGGGCTTTAAAATTCGGCACGATGCGATGACGCAGCACGGAGGGTGCGAGCGCTTGAATGTCTTCGATGGCAACGGCGTAGCGACCTTGCAGCATCGTGCGCGCCTTGGCGCCGAGAACAAGATACTGCGACGCGCGCGGACCGGCGCCCCATTCGACGTAGTCCTTAACGTAGGGCAAGGCTTCCGTGCTTTGCGGCCGGGAGCGCTGCGCCAGTGCGACCGCGTAAGAAACCACGAACGGCGAAACCGGAACTTTGCGCACCAGTTCCTGGTAGCGGAGGATCGCCTGGCCGTCCATGATTTTCCGCGGCACGGGCTTGTTCGTGGAAGTCGTCTGCATGACGATCTGCACTTCGTCTTCAAATTTGGGGTAGCGAATTTCAA
Source organism: Binatia bacterium (assembly GCA_036554745.1). Classification (GTDB taxonomy): domain Bacteria; phylum Desulfobacterota; class Binatia; order UBA9968; family UBA9968; genus DP-20. Next base: position 12,154 of record DATBMR010000276.1, on the reverse strand, counting down.
TATTGAGCATGAAGCGGTCGAGCTGCGCTTCCGGCAGCGGATAGGTTCCTTCCTGTTCGATCGGATTTTGCGTTGCCAAAACAAAAAACGGCAAATCCAACGGAAAGGTCGATCCGCCCGCCGTGACTTTGTACTCCTGCATCGACTGCAGCAGCGCGGCTTGGGTCTTGGGCGGCGTGCGGTTGATCTCGTCAGCCAATAAAATGTTCGTGAAGATCGGGCCTTTGAGAAACTGAAAGGCTCTGCGCCCGGTCGCGGGGTCTTCCTGCAGGATGTCAGTGCCGGTGATATCCGATGGCATCAGGTCGGGTGTAAACTGAATCCGGTTGAAATCCAGGTCGAGAATTTCCGCCAAGGTGCTGATCAATAGCGTTTTCGCCAATCCCGGGACGCCGACTAGCAAACAGTGTCCTCTGGCAAACAGCGCGATCAACACTTCCTCGATGACCTGGTCCTGGCCGACGATCACCTTGCGAATTTCGCCAAGCATGCTGTCGCGCTTGGCGGCGAAATCTTCGATCTCGGCGATCTCTTCCTGGCGTATTTCCAAAGCTTCCATGAGTATCCTTATTGGGTCTTACTAATGCTTTATAAATCGACATCTGCGGCTTTCGCCCGACAACGGCGGCTGCGTTTGTGTTTTTCGGCCACAAGACCGTTTCGCCTCAACAAGTATTTGCCAAATACGGTTCAAAGCGCGACCTCTCCTTCATGCCCGCGCCCTACGCGCCGCCGCGCTGGGCCAATGGCTGCCAGCCACTCTCACTAATTCGTTGACATGAGTTTGTCGAGCGTAGCCTTGGCGAGCCGAGCTTTTTCATGCTCGCCCAGCGCTGTGTAAGCATCGCCCAGCAAACGGTAGATGAGCGGGTTGAAGGGGTTGATCTGGATCGCTTCCTCGAGTGCGACTCGGGCCTCCTTGAAATTTTTCGTAGCGTGATGGGCGCGGCCCAATTGAACATAAGTGTTGGCGTTGTCCGGGTCGATATCCAAAACTTTCTTAAAATGCTGCAGAGCCTCTTCGGGGCGGTTCAACGCGATCATCACGCGGCCGAGCTTGTTGAGGATAATTGGGGAGTGCGGGCTCACCTGCAGCGCTCGCTGGTATTCGTTGGCGGCGGCCGTCGGACGCCCGCGGCTGAGCAACTGATCGGCCAAATGGGTCCGATTGCGCGCGACCGCGGATTGAATTTCCCGCAACTCGACGATCTCATCATCCTCGCGCCCATCTTTCTTCACCCTGAGCCTACGAACCCGGCTACCTTCGACTTCTTTGAGGCCCTTGGCCTTCAGAAAACCCCTCCATTTCGTTTCAAAGGCGTCGAATGACATACCATAAATCTTCTCGATCGCTTCGGGCGTGGACTTGTCATTGAGCTCCCGAAGTAACTCACGGATGCCAGGCTGGCCCTTGCTTTGATTAATGAAATCGATCGCCGACGCGGCTTCGGCATAAGCGAGTTGAACCTGTTCCGGTGTTTCCAGATGGATCAGTGACGGCTCCATTTTTTTAAAGCCGACGAATTGCTCTTTCGCCAGAGCCTGCACCAAAAGAGTTTGATTGGCCGGGGTCAAGTAATCTTCGGCAGCATCGGCCGACGGGGGCGGCTTACGCCAGCGTGTTTCAAAAAAACGCGCCATGCCTTCGTGGAGCCAGATCGGCGCTTGATTATTGCTCAAACTGACGATGGCGTAGTGGAGATACTCATGGCTGAGCGAGTCGAGCCAGCGATAGCCGAAGCTCAAGGCGCGCGGCGAGATGATCATCAGCTTGTTAAACTTGCAGATGCCGACCGCGCCGGTTTCTTCGATGTCGCGCAGCGATAAGGTAGAAATGGCATTGAAGCTGGTCGCATCCGGCGCGATCTCGACGCGAATTTTCTCAGTGGGGTAGTAGCCGAGTTCGCTGCCGATCGCCTGGTAGCTCTTTTCCAGGGTGTCAAGGGCGTGGCCAATCAGGATGCCGTCGCGCTTCTCGTCGACGAACAAGACGAAATGCGCGCTCTCATAGCGTTTAAGCGTCTTGTGCACATCGAGGGTGAGCTGGGTGAAAAGTTTAAGCGCTTGACGCCGCTGATCGCTCGAATCGATGGCGAGGGCGCGCTCGAGCGCGGCGAGCGCATCGGCGTAGCGGCCCTGATAAAACTTGACGCGGGCATCGAAGTCCAGCGCTTCCGCCGACTTGGGATTTTCGTTTAGCGCTCGGGCAGCGACGTCTTCGGCCTGGGCAACACGCCCGGCGTCCAACAGCTCTTCCCCGGCCTTGAACTGAGAACCTGCCTCAGCGCCGAGCGCTTGAGCCGCGAGCACGAGCAAGAGCAGCAGAGCTGAGAAAAGCGGTAGTCGATACTTCAATGGGAATCACTCGGAGAGATTTTTAAAATAACGCTCGATCTGCTCTTTCATTTGCGGTGGCACGCCTTGTTTGAGTGACTCCAGGATCTCTTCGCGGAAATTACGGGGCGCCTTGTATTCGTCTTTGCCCGGCAAGCGAAATTTTTCCGTGTCCAAACCGGTAAAACCGCTTTGGACATCGAATTCGGGAAACTGCGGCATCCCGGGAAGCGGCGTGAGCGATCCGAACGGTAGAAAACGCCCCTGACGATAGAGTCGTGTCATCGGCATGTTGCCAAGTTGGCCACGCTGCGCCATCTGCTGCATCGAGGATTGCATCTGCTGCTGGGACTGCGCCAGCCGGTCCAACGCGTTTTGTTCGGGCGGCACCGCGCCGCGAGCGTCCAATTGCCCGAGCCGGTTCTGCGCGCCGCCCATGGATTTGCCGGCTTCGCCGATGTTTTGCACGATCTTGGGATCGAGCTGAGGAAACAGCTGAAACAACGATTCCAATTTTTTGTGCAGTTCGTCCGTGCGATCCCTAAGCACGTCCTGGCGATGGGCCAACTCGCGCAGGGAGCGCTTGTCGTCATCCGAAAGCGCTTGCGCCGGCGCGGCCAAAAGTCTTTCGAGATCGGCTTTGATGCTGTCAAGGTTTTTCTCCGCACGCTGGGCGCGCTCTTCCTGCGCTGCGGTGCGCTGTTTGGCCAATTCTTTGCGTGTGTGCCCATCGCCTTCGTTGTAGCCGGGGAAGTCGCGGTTGCTTAGCCTGGCGATCAGATTTCGCAACAGGGAGTTCATCGTTGCGTCATCCAGATGCGTCAACAGGCTCGGATCATCCGGTCCCTCTCGGTCGGGGAACAACTCGGACAGCTGGCCAAGCTCGGCTATCGCCTTTTCGAGAAAACGATCGAGCTTATCTTTCAAGCTGACATCGCGCTCTTTTAACGCGTTGTTGTTGATAGCTTCGGTCTTGAGCAGAATGTCCTGCTGCTCGCGGGCAATCTCCTGCAGCTCGTTGGTCTGGCGCTGCATTTCGCCCTGCATGCGACCCGTGCTCGACGCCATCGCCGAGCGCTGCGCATTTTGTAAAGCGGCGACCATTTGCGCCATTTGATTGAACAACTCCCGCGCCAGCTGACGCGCGCCCTCGAGATCGCCGTCCATCAATTTTTTGCGGATCTCGTCTAGAGCGCGCTGCATCTCGTCAAAGCCAAGACCTTGCATCGCTTCGGGATTCATAAAATCGTCCGACATCTGCTGCGCCAGCTGCGCGGCGGCGTGTTGCAGTGCCTCGAGGGTCTTCGACAGCTCGGCAATCTGCTTCATGATCGCGTCGAGATTTTTATCGCCGCTTTGAAGCTTCTCCAAGGAATCCATCAAGCGCTCTTGGCTGCGCGCGAGGTCCTGCGCGGTCGAAGACAGCTCCTGGGCTTTCATGCGCTTGGCGATATCTTCGGATAACAGCGACATGCGTTCCAGCTCGGTGGCGATCTCGTCCCGGGCTTGGAGTTTCTCTTCCGCTGTCGGCGCCTGCTGCTGCTGGCGCAACAAGTCATCCCTGGTAAATTCCAGGTTGCGCTTGAGGGCCTGGAGGTCGGTCCAAGTGGCAAAATCGGACATCCGGTCCTTCTCGGTGCGTTGCATGATCTCTTCAGTGCGCTTGAGCGCGTCGGCGAGGTTTTGCTCAAATTGTGGCTCGGATGGTTGCGGCGACGCGGTCGGTTTTTCTCCCGGCAGCGGCGCTTCCAAATGGTCGCCCAAGAGATCGACCATGCGCTTGTTCAAGTCACGCACCATCTCGGCGATCTGCTGATGTTCGCCTTTCAGATTCTTGAGTTTCAAACGGATCGTGCGAGAAGTGCCGATCTTCGGTCCCGAGATTGTGTCGTTGTCGAAGACCTGCAGAAAGAAAGCCGCTTCATCGCCTTCGCGCAAGGCGAGCCTACCGAGATCCCACTTGTATTGGTCGCGTAGGATCAGGCGTTTTGCATCTTCTCTCTGGAGGGTGATTTTATCTTCGCGATCGCCGACTTTGACGACCAGCGCGATCTCGGCGATGCCAAAATCATCGCGGGCGCCATACTCTAAAGTCAGCATCTCGTCGCCGGTGATCTCCAGATCTGCGGTGGGTTGCAACAGCTCTACGGTGGGAAAACCGTCAGGCTTGACTCTCAGCGCATAGTCGATCGGCGAGTTGCGAAAACCGTAGGCGTCTTCCACCATGATTCGATACGATTGCGACTGAAACAGGACCAAATTCGCCTGCAGTTTGCGCCCGTCGATTTTGAGCGGAATCTTCTTGCCGTCATCCATGACGATGTCGGCTTTGACGACGTCCTTGGTGGTCAAAGCGTCCAGCCGGATCGTCGATCCCTTGAGCCCTTCGACGCTGCCTTCGGGCACCGATAGCGAACCGAGCGAGCTATAAGCCGGCGGATAGAGCACCAACTGGACGTTGGCGATTTCGGGCGGGTCGACTGCTTCGGCGCTATAGGTTGCCGATGTGAACGAATCGACGACCGCGCGGTAGCGCAACGATCTTTCCAAGCGCGCCATCTTGGCGCGGAATTTTCCCGCGCCGAGATTTTCCATCGGCAGCTTCTCCGCGCCGATCAGCTCGCCGCGTTCATTGGTTCCGCTCCAGGTCAGGAGCGCCAGCGAGTCCGGGATGGCGCCCGCGGTGGTGGCCTCAATCGTCACGGGCGCCCCGCGGGCCACGCGCAGGCCCTTGGGCTCGACTTCGATCGTCGTACGGCTCGGCGGCAGGTGATCGAGCGGATGGGTCAGCATGCTAAGGGTTCCGCCGACCCAGGCCGGATTGAATAGCACCATGGCGGTCACCGGCAAGATCAGGAGCGCAAGCAAGCGCAGACTGCTCTTGAAGTGTCCGCTGTCGATCAGTTCGTCGAGTTTGAGCGTCGCCACCTGATTTCGGGTCGCGCGCAAAAGCGCCATCACCATGGTGGTCGAGAAACCCGGATCGGCCTTAGCGGCGGAGACCTGAGAGTAAAGTTGCAGCGAGTTGATTAAGTTGTTCCTGAGCCTAGGCTGCTTCTGCTCAATGTAAAGCGCCGCGCGCTCCTGAGATAGGCGGCGCAGAAAGCGCACTAGCGACCAGGCGACCACGGTGATGAGCACCGCGCCGGAAACGACGCTGTAAATCAGGGGCGCATAGGGGAAAAGATCTTTGAGCTCGAAGACGCCGACGCCAAGCGCGAACAGAATCAGCGCGCAAATCGCCGTTAAAGACAGCCCCTCCAGACCTTGTAACAGTTTGACCCGCCGGACAAAGCGTCTCAGGAATGAGGACAGTTCTTGGTATTCTTCTTGTCCCATGACCGACGAATACCCGGGCATCTTATCCCCGATAAATGGGGTTGTCCATCCCGCCCGCGACGCGGTTTGGTGGCATGAGCAAAACTCTTATGTTATGCAAATCCGATACTCCAGCGCCAGTGAGAAAGGAATCAGCCGCGAGCATGGATAACCTGGAAATTGACAAATTGCGCCTTCATGAGGGCCATGAAGATGAGTTTGGGGACGACGAACCGCTGACGGATGAAGAGCACCCGATGTGGCGCTCCGAGCGGATCACGCTCAACTCGGTCGGCATCGACATCGGCTCGTCGACTTCACACTTGATTTTCTCGCGCTTGACCTTACGCCGTCAGGGCGTCGCGTTGTCGAGCCGCTTCGTCGTCATTAATCGTGAAATCATTCATGAATCGCCGATTTTGTTGACGCCCTACGTCGACAAGACCACGATCGATACCAATCAGCTCGCCGAGTTTATTCATGAATCTTACCGCAAAGCCAATTTGACGCCGGAAGATATTGACACTGGTGCGATCATCGTCACCGGCGAGGCAGCCAAGAAGAAAAACGCCGAAGCGATCGCGGCGCTGTTTTCGGCCGAAGCGGGAAAATTCGTCTGCGCCACCGCCGGGCATAATCTGGAAGCGATTCTCGCTTCCTACGGCTCGGGCGCGGTACACATGACCTATCACGAAGGCGGCGACTTCACGGTGATGAATGTCGACGTCGGCGGCGGCACGAGCAAAATCGCCATCGTGCAGGGTGGCAAAGTGATCGATACTTGCGCCGTTGAAGTGGGTGCGCGGCTCATCGCCATGGACGAAAGCGGCAAAATTAACCGGCTCGAGGACACCGCGCTCAAGATCGCCAAGATCGCCGGCATTGCCGATTTAGCCTTGGGCGGCACCATGACCGAGGAGCAGAAGGATAAATTCTCCCAAGTCTTGTGCGATGCGCTCTTCGAAGTTTTGGAAAGGCGGCCGCTCGCGCCCGAGGTCGAGTCCCTGCTGTTGACGCCCAATATCGAATTTTCCGATCCGATTCACGCGATCATGTTCTCCGGCGGAGTTTCCGAGTTCATCTACGGCTACGAGAAGCGCAATCTCGGCGACTTGGGCGTCCAATTGGGCAAGAAGGTGCGCGCTCGCGTCAATCGGCTCGGCGGCGGCAACATCCCGCTCAGGCCGGCTGAGGTGCGCATCCGGGCTACGGTCATAGGGGCGTCCCAATACACGGTTCAGGTGAGCGGCAACACTATTTACCTTTCCCATCCCGATCTGTTGCCGCTGCGCAATTTACAGGTGGTCACGCCGCAATTCGAGCAAACGGAATCGATCAGCGCGGCGGAAATTACCGGGGCGGTGGAGCGGGCGCTCGAGCGCTTCGATGCGACCGATGTCGAGCGGACCGTCGCATTGGCGATTCGCTGGGAGCTCGGACCTTCCTATCATTTGATTCGTACGCTTGCCGAAGGTTTGGTCGGCGCCATGAAAGGACACATCGACAACGGGCAGCCGCTGGTTCTGGTCTTCGACGCCGATATCGCTAAATTGATGGGCAATATCATCGAGCGCGAGTTGATTCCCGGCGCCGGTATCATCTCGATCGACGGCATCGACCTGAAAGACTTCGATTTCATCGATATCGGCCAGGAACTGCCCGACGCCAAGGCGGTGCCGGTGGTGATCAAGTCGCTGATTTTCCGGCATACCGAGCATGGCCGCGGTCATGCGCATCAGCGCTGAACCTGCTGCGGCGACGCGCGTTGCTCATCGATCGGCGAATTGACTTACCGCAGTTATTTTAATAGCGTATAAATAAACCTGGTTTTACGGACGCTTAACTTTTATGGAAGAAGCCACCGGCTTACAGAATTTTCTCGAAATCGTCACCAAACCCGACAATATTCCGATTGTCGCCATGTTGATTCTCGTCATCTTCTTTTCCTGGGTGGGCTTGCGCCAGGCGTTCAAGAACGACAAGCTGATCGAAGAGGGAAGAGAAGACGAGATTCCCAACGAAATGTGGAAATAATAGTAGATGCTTAAGATGTGGCTGGCCGTCCTGGCTGTCCTCATCGGGCTCGGTTTAGCTCACGCCGCCGCAACGCATCCTCCGTTAACTGGCGATGCACGATGGGAACAAGCGCGCAAGGACTTGGCGCAAGGCAATGTTGCCGCGGCGAAATCGGCGTTTGAAGAGCTGTTAACGATTTATCCAAACGAGCCGGATCTGCATTTGTTCCTGGGCATGGCCCAGCTCCGCCTGCGCGATCCCCAGCGGGCGATCCTGGCCGCCAAACGTGCGATCGCGCTCAATCCGGGCCATGTCGATGCCAGAACTTTTCTGGCTTGGATCGAATTGGAAGTGCGCGGTGACGCTGACGCCGCGATCAATGAATATCAGAAGATCGTCGAGTTGCATCCCGAACTGCCAGATGCCTACAGCAACTTGGCGGTGGCGCATAAGCGCAAGGGCAATCTCGAGCAGGCGCTCGCGAATCTCGATCAGGCGCTGGCGCGAAAACCGGATTACGCAGCGGCGCTGACGACGCGCGGCGGGATCCTCGCGGAAGAGGGCAGATGGGTCGAGGCACGGCGCGATTTCGAAGCGGCGTTGAAACTCGATCCGCGTGACGACGGTGCGCTTTACGGACTGTCCCAGGCGCTGCGCGAAGCGCGCGATTATGGCGGAGCGCAGCAGGCGCTCGGCGAGTTGGTTTCCCGTTCGCCCAATTTTGTTTATTGGCTTGAATGGGGCAGAATAGCGCTTATTCGATACTGGTGGGTGCTGTTATCGATAGCGCTCGCATTGGCGTTGCGAACGCGATTTAAGAAAGCGAGGATCGAAGCGAATGGCTGAAGCGAAAAAGCGCAAAGGCACCGCCTTGCTGGCGGTAATGAATGAGAATTGCTCGAGCTGCGCCGGGTCGCCGCTCTGTGAAGCGCATTGTCCCGTGGAAGGCTGCATCAACCTGCTCTATGAGGAGCTGCCCCAGGGCGGACTCAAGCCTTACCGGGTTTTCGTCGATAACGACAAGTGCATCGGCTGCCAGATGTGCTATAGCGATGACCTAACCAAAATCCAGCAGCATAAAGAAACCGGTGAGATCTTCTTCGAGTACAACAACCGCTTTTTCGACAGCAATCGTAACCCCGTCCCGCCCGACGCGGTGCCCAAGCGCTTTCAGCTGCAACTGATTGGGACCGAGTCCGAAGACCGTTTGGACAAAAAGATCTGCCCCTGGGATGCAATCAAAATGTACGAGTTCGACGACGGCTTGGAAATTTCACAGTATTTTTACGACCTGTCCAACATCAAGCAAGTCGACGGGGTTTACGTGATCAATCGGGAGGAAAAAGCTCGTTTGGAAGAAAAGCAGAGCGAGCTTTACGAGTAGTCGTAAAAAGGAGGCGTTCGAGCATGGCGAAAAAAATCGAGATCATGGAAACGGTGTTGCGGGACGCGCACCAGTGTCTGGTTGCAACTCGTATGCGTACCGAGGACATGCTGCCGATCGCCGCCGCGCTCGACGAGGTCGGATTCTGGTCGCTGGAAACGTGGGGCGGCGCAACTTTCGACGCGACTCTCCGTTTTCTGAAAGAAGACCCCTGGGAGCGCCTTCGGCAGTTGCGGGCGGCGATGCCAAAGACCCGCTTTCAGATGCTCCTCCGTGGCCAAAACGTAGTCGGGTATCGCAATTATCCCGACGATGTCGTGCAGGCTTTCGTGAGCCGCGCCGCGGCCAATGGCATCGACGTTTTTCGTGTTTTCGATGCCATGAACGATGTCCGGAACATGAAGACCGCCATCGAAGCCGCGCTAAAAACCGGCAAGTTGGTGGAAGGGGCTGTGTGTTACACGATTAGCCCGGTTCATTCGCCGGATTATTTCTTACGTATCGCGGAAAAGCTCGCCGAGATGGGCGTGCAAGTCCTGTGTGTCAAGGATATGGCTGGCATGCTGGCGCCGTACGCGGCTTACGAGATCATTAAAAAAATCAAATCGCGTATTCCGTTGCCGCTGCACCTCCATTCGCACTGCACGGCGGGCCTGTCGCCGATGAATTACATTATGGCGGTCGAGGCGGGCGCTGACATCCTCGATACCGCTATCGCACCATTTTCTCAGGGCAGCTCGCAGCCGGCAACGGAACAAGTAGTGGCGGCGCTCAAGGACACTCCTTATGATACTTGCCTCGATCTCGGTAAGCTCGGCAAAATCGCCGAATATTTCTATGGCGTGCGGCGGAAGTACGCCGAGTTTGAAAGCCCGGTCAACAACCAAATCAAGACCGATGTTTTAATTTCGCAAATTCCCGGCGGGATGCTGTCCAACTTGGTTGCGCAACTTCGCCAGCAAAAAGCTGAAGATAAGCTCGAGGCGGTCCTCGCCGAGATGCCCCATGTGCGCAAAGATCTGGGTTACCCGCCTCTGGTAACACCGACCAGCCAGATCGTTGGCTCGCAGGCGGCGTTGAACGTGATGACCGGCAAACGCTACTCCGTGGTCGCGATGGAAACACGCAACTATGTCATGGGGCTGTACGGCGAACCGCCGGGCCCGATCAGCGAAGAGATAAAAAGCAAGGTGTTGGGCAAAAAGGAGCCGATCGATTGCCGCCCTGCGGATCTGTTGAAGCCGGGTCTGGATCAGGCGCGTAAGGACGCCGGCAGCCTGGCTAACAGCGAAGAGGATGTGCTGAGCTATGCGCTGTTTCCGGAGATCGCCAAAGATTTCTTTGTCTGGCGCGAGAACGGCCGTAAAAGCGAGCCATCCTACAGCGCGGAAGTCTGACCTGACCCCGCGTGTGATCGGCGCGAGCGTTTTCGGCTCGCGTAATCAAATGATTTTATTGAGTGGATATTCGATGATGCCGACGGCGCCGTTTTGAATCAGCTGGGGAATCAAATCGCGGACCTGTTGCTCATCAATAACGCTTTCCACCGAAAACCACTTGACGCCCTTGAGTCGCGGCGACGGATAGAGCGTCGCTACGGTCGGTGCCGTAATGCTCGGAATCAAGCCGATCACCTTTTCTAAATCGGCCTCCGTGACGTTGAGCTTGATGCCGACTTTAGCTTCGGCGGACAACGCGCCCTGGAGCAGCATCTTGATCTGCTCGATCTTTTGTCGCTTCCATGGTTCTTGCCAGGATGATTTGTTGGCGATCAACTGCGGACAGGATTCCATTAGCTCGTGAATGATCTTCAGGCCGTGAGCCCGGATCGTACTACCGGTTTCGGTGACTTCAACAATCGCATCGACGAGCCCCTCAGCCGCCTTCGCTTCAGTGGCACCCCAGGAAAATTCGATGATGACAGGAATATTTCTTTCGGAAAAATAGCGTTTGGTAAAATTGACCATCTCCGTCGAGATGCGCTTGTCTTGGAGATCCTCGAGCTTCTTGATTGGCGAGTCTTGTGGTACCGCTAGCACCCAGCGAGTCGGCCGAAAGCTGGTTTTGGAGTAAACCATCTCGCAAACCACCTCGACATCGGAAGCGTTCTCGATAGTCCAGTCTTTACCGGTGATGGCGACATCCAGCGTCCCCATTTCGACATACCGCGACATCTCTTGCGGGCGTGCCAAGCTGCAGCGAATCGACGGGTCATCGATGGACGGAAAGTAGCTCCGGCTGGTGGTCGATATTTTCCAGCCGGATTTTTTGAAGAGCTCGATGGTCATTTCCTCGAGACTCCCCTTGGGAATTCCCAACTTCAGCTCGCTCACTTTTTGTAGACCTCTTTGGGATCGAAAACTCGCTCGGCGACGACTCTCCACTCTTCGCCGTTTTGCTGGCGGAAAAAGCAACTGCGGTAACCTTCGTGGCAGGCGGCGCCGCCGATCTGATCGACTTGCAGCAGGATTGTGTCGTTGTCACAGTCGATGAAGACCTCTTTGACTTCCTGAAAATTGCCGGATTCCTCGCCTTTGAACCAGGGACCTTTGCGCGAGCGGCTGTAATAATGTGCCTTGCCGGTTTCTTTGGTCTTCTGCCAGGCCTCTTCGTTCATATAAGCGACCATCAACACGTCCCGGGTTTGATAGTCTTGCACGATGACCGGCACGAGCCCGTTGCCTTTAGCAAAATCGATTTTCGCTGCCATCTGGAATTTTCCTGAATTTGTTTAGGTACCATAGATGGTTGGGGGCTTCAACTGACCGGGCGTGCTTGCGCGGTTCGCTGCCGCGCATTTTTCAGCACCGGAATCTCATCGATTTTTTCCTGCGGCAACAGGTTCCAGTAAATTCCTTTGGGACGAGGGAACGACGCCTTGATTTCGATCACTTCATCGGGTGTCACGATCGCGCTGAGCGGAATGTCGTGCTCGGTCATCGGGATTTCTTGTTCGACGATTTGCAGCGGATGGACGGAGGTCACGATCGGCGTATGGCGTCCGATCAATTTTCTTTGCGTGAGTAAGGCAAATTCCAGATCGGAATAGCCGCCGCCCTTCCCGACCCGGGCGCCGCGGCGGTTGACGGCAACGGAACCGCA
>DATBMR010000309.1:0-4766 GCA_036554745.1 Binatia bacterium | reverse complement strand
TGGTGGTCCCAGCGGGAATCGAACCCGCGTTACCGACGTGAGAGGCCGGTGTCCTAACCGCTAGACGATGGGACCGTGGCTGAGGAGGAAGGACTCGAACCTTCAATCGCCTGATCCAGAGTCAGGTGGCTTACCAATTAGCCGACTCCTCAAATTGCGAATGATAAACCTAAAAGAATTACTGATTCGAGTCAAGTTGCGCAATGTAATCCAGCGCGTTCTGCAGCCGTTGAAGCGTGCGTTGTTTACCGAGCACCGCGATCACGTCGTGAATGCCCGGGCTCACGGTGCCACCGGTGAGAGCGACGCGGACCGGTTGCGCGAGTTTACCCATCTGCAACTCATGTTCGTTGAGTGTGGCTGTGAAAATTCTCTCGATAGCCGTTTCGTCGAACTCATTCAGGTTTGATAGCTTCTGAATCAAGCCCTCAATCGGGGCTGCGACATCTCGGGTCAGAAACTTCTTCGCCGCCTTTTCATCGAAGCTTATTTCATCCGACAAATAATAGCGCGCGGAATCGACCAGCTCCGTCATTGTCCTGGCCCGCTCCCGCAGTGTGACGATCATTTTTTCCAACCATTTTTGGTCGTGCGGAACTGGATAACCTTTGGCCTCGATGAACGGAACGACCTCGCCGGCGAGTTCGGAAAGCGGTTTTGTTTTCATATAATGAAAATTCACCCATAGAAATTTTTCCGGATTAAAGACTCCCGCCGATCTGCCGACGTTTTCAAGGGTGAATTTCTCGATCAGCTCTTCACGGGAGAAGATTTCCTGGTCGCCGTAAGACCAGGCGAGCCGGGCCAGGTAATTCACGACCGCTTCAGGAAAATAACCCATGTCTCGGTAAGCCATGACCGACGTGGCGCCGTGTCGTTTGCTTAGGCGAGCTTTGTCGATGCCGAGGATCAGCGGCACGTGCGCAAACTGAGGCGGCTCGTAGCCGAGAGCATCATAGAGTTGAATCTGCCGCGGCGTGTTGGATAGGTGATCGTCACCCCGAATGATATGCGTGATCCCCATATCGATGTCGTCGACGACGACGCAAAAGTTATACGTCGGTGTGCCGTCTGAGCGGGCGATGATCAGGTCATCGAGTTCGCGGTTGTCGAAAACGACGTCGCCTTTAATTAAATCCTTAACGACGGTCGATCCTTCGAGCGGCGAGCGGAAACGAACGACGTAGGGCCGATCGGCTGGCAGCGCGACATTCGCTCCGTGCTCCGGTCGGCAAGTGCCGTCGTACGCGGGCTTGCGCTTTTCCTTTTGCGCGAGCTGCCGCTTGGCCTCCAAATCTGCCGGCGTGCAGATGCAGGGATAGGCTTTGCCTTTGGCCAGCAAAGACTCGACTTTCTCTTTGTACAGCGGGTAGCGCTCGGTCTGATAGAACGGACCTTCATCGTAGTCGAGCCTTAGCCAGCTCATGGCTTCCAAGATCGCGCGAATCGCCTCCGGAGTGGATCGTTCGCGGTCGGTGTCTTCGATGCGGAGGATGAATTTGCCGCCATGGTGGCGCGCGAAAAGGAAGTTAAACAGAGCGGTGCGCGCGCCGCCGATATGGAGATAGCCGGTCGGACTGGGAGCGAATCGAGTGCGAACTTGAGCCATGCCGGTAAGCTAACAGGGCGTGGAAAAGTGGTCAAACCGAGCGTTCAATCACCTTCGGATTGTGTTATGATTCGGTGTATTCGGAGGAAAACCAGTGGAGACCAAAACGGCTGGCGGCGGTGCGGCGGCCGGCAATGCCGAAGCCGCGCCAACTCATTTTATTCGTAATATCGTTGCCGAGGACCTGAAGCAAGGCAAGAATCAGGGACACGTGCACACCCGTTTCCCGCCCGAGCCCAACGGTTATCTTCATATCGGCCATGCCAAGTCGATCTGCCTCAATTTCGGCTTGGCGGCGGAGTTCGGCGGCCTCTGCAACTTGCGCTTCGATGATACCAACCCCAGCAAAGAAGACATCGAGTATGTCGACTCGATCAAGGAGGACGTGCACTGGCTCGGCTTTGACTGGGGCGATCGAGAATTCTACGCCTCTGACTACTTCGAAAGGCTTTACCAGTTCGCGATGGAGCTGATCAGCTCTGGCAAGGCTTACGTCTGCGATCTAACCGCTGAACAGATTCGCGAATACCGCGGCACGCTGACCGAACCCGGCAGAAACAGCCCTTTTCGCGATCGCTCGGTCGAAGAAAATCTGGAATTGTTTAAGCGGATGCGATCCGGCGAGTTTCCCGACGGCAGCCGCACATTGCGTGCGAAGATCGACATGGCCTCGCCCAACATCAACATGCGCGATCCAGTCATGTATCGGCTGTTGCGCGCGACACATCATCGAACCGGCGACGCCTGGTGCATCTATCCCACCTACGATTTCGCCCACGGCCAGTCGGACTCCATTGAAGGGATCACGCATTCGATCTGCACTTTGGAGTTCGAGGACCACCGGCCGCTCTACGACTGGTTTCTCGACCAACTTGGCATTCATCATCCTCAACAGATCGAGTTCGCGCGTCTGAACCTCACCCACACGGTATTGAGCAAGCGAAAGCTGCTCCAGCTGGTACAGCAGGGTTATGTCGAAGGTTGGGACGATCCGCGGATGCCGACGCTGGCGGGTATCCGCCGCCGTGGTTATACGCCGGAGGCGATCCGCAACTTTTGCGAGCGCATAGGCGTGGCCAAACGCAACAGTGTGGTCGACATCGCCATGCTTGAGCATTGTTTGCGGGAACACCTAAATAAATGCGCCTCGCGTGTCATGGCCGTCTTGCGGCCGATCAAAGTCGTGCTGGAAAATTATCCGGAAGAGCGGGTGGAGCAGTTAGAAGCAATCAACAATCCCGAAGATTCGACCATGGGCACGCGGACAGTTCCGTTTTCACGCGTTCTCTATATCGAGCGAGACGACTTCCGTGAACAGCCGCCCAAGGGGTTCTTCAGACTGTCACCCGGGAACGAGGTGCGGCTTCGTTACGCCTATATCATCAAGTGCGTCGGCGTCGATAAAGATCCAATCACTGGTGAGATTCGCGAAATACGCTGCAGCTACGATCCGGAAACCAAGAGCGGTTCGGCGCGCAGCGGGCGCAAGGTCAAAGCCACCATACACTGGGTCTCTGCGGCCCACGCCCGGGCAGCCGAGGTGCGGCTCTACGACCACCTCTTCACTAAAGAAGATCCAGAGGCAGTCCCGGAAGGAGGCGATTGGCTGGCGAACGTTAATCCGAACTCGCTGGAAAGGCTGACGTCGTGCCGGATTGAACCCTACCTCGGCAATGCCCAACCCGGCGACCGCTACCAATTCGAGCGTCTCGGCTACTTTTGCGTCGACAGCAAAGATTTGCCGGCCGGAAAGTTAGTCTTTAATCGCTCGGTGACACTGCGGGATACATGGGCGAAGATGGAACAAACCATAAGGCGCTAATCTCGCGCTTGTGCGCTCTAAAAACGGTAGGTTGCGTGTAAGCCGATCAAATTTTGGAATACACTGTACTTGTCTTTGCCTGGAACTCCAGGAAAAGGAAGTGCGCTCGATTCCCCGCCAGTTTCCAAAATGTTGTTCGTTACTCGTCGCGTTTTATAGAAGACGGCCATGTAACCAAAGTCGAACTTCAGCCGCTGCCATTTGTAACCGATACCTCCGGCGAGGCTTAGGTAATCAGCACCAGGGATTACGGGACCTAGAGTGCTCGACGGAATAGGCGTTTCGTCCAATGCCAGCCCAGCACGCACTTCGAATTCTTCTGTCACCTTATACGCAGTACCAATCCTGAGCGAGCTTGAATCCTGCCAATTTTGCGGCAGCAAAAAACCGGTGATTGGAACCAATCCTCCGAGTGCGGGAAGCGGAGTAGAAAAAGCCGCTTTCAACTCTTTGAATTTACTCCAGCGAACGTAATCATATTGAAGTTCGATGCCCCACCTAGGATCGATCTGCCAATGAATAGCGGCATTAATGACTGCTGGAGCTGGCAAATGGATCCCGGATGCTTTGGTTTGCGTTGCCAGTCCGCCGCTTCCGAGCGCGTCCACGAATTTGACATTCGCGGAATCAAAATGAACATCCACGTGGCTGGTGTAAACCAGCCCCAGCTTTAATCCTGTGATTGGCTTCAGGAGTACTCCAATTTTGTAACCGTACGCGTTATCGGTATCCGTGATTCTCAGTTTGCCATCTCCGGCTGGTCCCAAGAATATCGCTCTGGAGAGTGTCCCCGATGCGTGCACGACGCTTATGCCTGCTCCTACGGACAAGTAGGAAACGGGTTCCCAGGCGAGCGTCGGCGTAATAAACAGCGTGCGCAACTCTGATCTGATCGCAGCGTAGCGGGTGAAGGCGTTCGGTTTATAGCTCGTTGCTAATCCAAAGGGTGTGTAGCTGCCGATGCCAACGGAAATTTTGCTATCGGGAATTCGATAACTCGCAAAGAGGTTGGGGACAAAATCATCATCGTGAATGTTCTTAGATCGTGCGCCAGAGTTTTTAACGCTACTTAAGGTATTGATGTAAGTCATCCCGCCTTGAATTTCATTGCCATCGATCTGACTTAACGCGGCAGGATTAACGTAGACTGCTGACGGGTCGTCCACTCCTGCAGCGCCAACGCCGCCCATGGACTCCGCCTTGGCGGTTTGCGGCGGTATGGCATAGCCGCCTCCGAAAGCGGTTTCCCCCCAAGAGCCCATTAAGACCGAAGCCATTATCCAGGTGTAAACCAGAGTTCTTTTTTGACGCATTTAGGGCTCCTTGGTGTTTGTT
>DATBMR010000240.1:0-13167 GCA_036554745.1 Binatia bacterium | reverse complement strand
AGCGCAGCCAGTTTCCCAACGTGGGTCCGACGGAACGCCGGCTCCGGCACGGCGACATCATCCGGATGGAAATCTTCGGCCAAAAAAACGGCTATCTCGCCGGCGTGTGCCGCACGGCAGTGGTCGGCGACGCGACGGCCGAGCAGTATACGATCTGGTCGAACCTGATCGAATGCAAGTATCTGGTGATGGATTTGATCAAGCCCGGCGCGAGCTGTCCCGAAATCTATCGCAAGTTCTTGCAAAAATTCAGCGAGCTCGGCTTCGACCCGATCAGCTTCGTTGCCCACGGCATCGGCCTTCACCTGCACGAGGAGCCCTACATGGGCCGCTACGGCGACCAGATTGTCGAGCCCGGAATGGTCGGCGCGTTCGAGCCGCTGGTTTATATTCCGGGCCGCTTCGGCATGCAGAACAAAGACATGTTCTGCGTGACCGAGCAGGGCTGCGAGCTGCTCTCGGACGTGACTCCGGCGGACACGCTTCTGCGCGTGGGTTGAGCGGCATGAAGATATCGAAGATCGAAACCATTCCGATTCGCCTGCCGACCCGGCGGACGCACCAATGGGCCAGCCTGACGACCCCGATCGGCGTGTACGTGATCATCAAGCTTCACACCGACGCGGGCCTGGTCGGACTCGGCGAGGCTCCGGTTTTGAAGGATTGGGGCGGAGATTACGGCAAGTATTTTGGCGAGACGCCGCAGACGGCGATGCACGTAATTAGCGACATTCTGGCGCCGGCATTGGCCGGGCAGGATCCCGGCCGCTTCGAGACGGTTCACGCGCTGATGGACAAAACGGTGAAGGGCTATCCGTACTGCAAGGCTGCCATCGACGCGGCGCTCTACGACGTCGTCGGCAAGGCGCTGAACCTCCCGGCTTATCAATTGCTCGGCGGGCTTTGCCGCGACCGTGTGCCGATCGCCCACAGCCTCGGTTTGATGGAAATTGAGAAAGCCGTCGAAGAGGCGATGCAGGCAAAATCGGAAGGAGTGAAAACCATCAAGCTCAAGGGCGGCGTCGATCGGAAACGCGATGTGGAACTAGTGAAGCGAATTCGAGAAGCGATCGGACCGGACGTGAATATCTGCGTCGACGCCAACCAAGGATACCCGACGGCCAAAGCCGCCGTGAGAACCATCAAGGCGATGGAAGAATACGATCTTCTTTATATGGAACAGCCGGTGGAGGGCATCGATCAAATGGCCGAGGTGGCACGGCGCGTCGATACGCTGATTATGGCGGACGAAAGCGCCTGGACGCCCGAGGACGTGGTAGAGATCGCACGGAAGAAGGCGGCCGACCTGGTCTCGATCTACACCACCAAACCCGGCGGGCTTTTCAAAGCCAAGAAAGTTGCGGCGGTCGCCGAGGCGTCAGGGCTTAAATCCAATGTGAATGGCTCAGTCGAGACCGGCGTCGGCAATGCGGCTAATGTCCATCTTGCGGCTTCCACCGCGGTCGTGACTTACGGCTGCGTCGTGCCGGTATCGACGCCGAAGGGTAAGGGTAAGGGCGGCGTCGCGGGCATCTATTATCAGGACGATATCATCACAGAGCCGTTCGAGTACGCCGACGGTGACGTGATCGTCTCGTCAAAGGCTGGGCTGGGCATCGAGCTCGACGAAGATAAACTCAAGCAGTACCGAATGGGTTAGTTTAACAGCGTTCCTTGCGGTTGAACCTCTTTCCCCTCAGCACGAGACTGTGTCGCAATGCTACAAATCACCTGAGCGTCATGCTGAGGCCTTTCGGTAAGTCTCAGGATAAACTCCGCGAAGCATCTGGTTTTTTGTGACCTACTAAGGAGTTCATAAGTATCTAGACGACAGGGATTGTTAGAGGCGAAGTGTGAGTCGTTCCAAGTTCGGGCAATGCCTCTGCGCCACCAGGGGCCACCGCCCATTCCGCTCCCCGAGTGCTCATTTTGAAGCGGGGTGGGGGAGCATGGTTTCCGTCCCAGTGCCCGAGCTTTCCACGACTCACCCCTTCGCTCGTGGTACGTCTACTAACCAATGAACTCCTTAGTAAGCAAAGCGGGTTCTCAGGCTGCGCCTCATCTTTGACATCCTGACACGGTGACGCGCGCGAGGAGAAGGGCGATAAAACCATTTCGATGACCATCAGAAAGATCGCCATATTGGGCGCGGGCAACGGGGGATGCGCGGCCGCCGCTGATCTGACGCTACGCGGCTATGAGGTCCGGCTTTTCTCCCGTTCCGAAAGCACGATCGTCACGCTCGCCAAGAGAGGCGAGATCGCTTTGATTGAAGGCGGCGAAAAAAAATCCGCCGCGCCCTACTTCATGAGCCCGCATCTGCCGCCGGTCGTCCGCGGAGCCGATTTGGTAGTTGTCACGACGCCGGCAATTGGGCACGAATATTTGGCAAAGAACCTGGCCGATGATCTGACGGATGGACAGCGGATTCTGCTCAATCCCGGTCACACCGGGGGTTCGCTTCATTTTGCTAACCTGCTACGCACGATCGGGTGCAAAGCGGCTATTCGATTGTGCGAGACGGTTACGCTCACCTATATCTGCCGGATAGCGGAGCCGGGCGAGGTGGAGATTTACCGGCGCCCGACCCATCTTCGTTGCGCTGCGTTTCCGGGCAAGTATACGGCTGAGCTGGTTCAAGAGATTCAGGAAGTGTTTCCCAACATCGTTCCGGCGGCGAACGTGCTCGAAACCGGCTTGTCGAACATCAATGCGATCATGCATCCTGCCGGCATGCTCGGAAACGCCGGCTGGATCGAAAAGACCGCCGGCAGTTTTCTTTGGTACTCCGAGGGTATCACTCCGGCGATCGGCAGATGGATCGACGCGGTTGATGAGGAAAGACTGGCGATTGTACGTGTTCTCGGGCTGGAACCGTTGCGGTTTGTCGATATCTTTCACGAGGCGGGACTTACGACCTCGGGCGGCCGCCAAAGCGGGTCGGCTTATCAGGCGATTCAGGAGAGCGGCCCGAACCGAACAATCAAGTCCCCGCCGTCTTTGGATCATCGCTATCTCAACGAAGACATTGGGTTCGGCTTGGTTCCCGTGTCTGAGATCGGCAGACTGGTGGGCGTTCGGACTCCGGTCATTGATGCTCTCATCACCCTCGGCTCAGTCGCGCTCGGTGTCGATTTTCGCAGCACGGGTTTGACGCTGGAGAAGATGGGGCTTGCTAAAGCGAAGGTCGAAAATCTGCCGGAGATTCTGCGCGACGGCTTCTGACGTGGGGGTCTGCCTAGTCGTCTTGAGAAGTGATGGTGAACGACTGCCTAGCTTTCATAGCGGGGAGAACGACCCCTTCGCCTTCGGCGCACGATGACGCCGAACCACGGATGTCATTCTGAAAAGCTTTGCGACGAAGAATCTGCTTTTAGGAGCGGATGAAGAAATTCGCCGAATCCATCACGTCACTGGGCAACTGGTTTTAAGCGCGTAAAGAGGAGTCTATGCGAATCGGTCTATGCTTCGACGGCTTTTATTCGGTCCAGGAAATGATCGAGCTGGCACAGCTCGGCGACCAGATCGCCATGGAGTCGATCTGGATGTCGGATCATCTGTGTTTCCGTGACTCTCTCACCACGGCGATGGCGCTGCTGGGAGCCACCAAGAAGATCAAAGTCGCAGCCGCTCCGATGAGCCCGTATTCACGCCACCCGATCATCACCGCCATGGCGATTGCCACCATGGAAGAGCTTGCGCCCGGCCGCGTCATCGCCGGACCAGGGACGGGCAATGCCGCGGCTTTGAGAGAAGCGGGCATGGATTCGCCCCGTCCGCTGCAGACCATGCGGGAGTACGTCGAAATTCTCCGGCGTTTTTTACGCGGCGAGGCCGTGAATTTCACCGGCAAGATGTTTCAGATTAATGGCGCGAAGATGGGTTTTCAGCCGTCCCGCGCGATTCCCATGTACATCACCGCCGTCCGTCCGCGCATGCTGCAACTCGCCGGTGAGATCGGCGACGGCGTCCTGCTCTCCGCCGGGTGCGCACCCAAATACATCGAGAAATGCGTCGGTGAAATCGCCGCCGGCGCCGCCAAGGCGGGCAAGGCTCTCGATCAAGTCGATGTCGCCGGTTTTGTGACGGCATCGGTCAGCGACGACGCGCGCGAGGCGATTGACGCAAATAAAATGTTTCTCGCCTATATCTTCCGTAATACCCATCATGCCGAAAACATTCGCCTGGGCGGCGCTACCATCGATCAGGAAGGACTGGCGGCAGCCGTGGGGCGGCGCGATTGGGAGGCCGCCAAAAAATTTATCACCGACGAAATCGTGTTCGCTCATTCGGTAGCGGGCACGCCCGCCGATTGCCGCGAGCAACTTGAGGCGTTTACCAACGGTGGGCTCAACTTGCCGGTGATCCTGCCGATGGGTACGCAAGCGGCACGCATGCGCGTGGTCCGCATGGCGCGAGACATTGCCGGGTGAGATTATTTCGCCGCGCCGGCCTTTCTCCTATGAGACTGGGGTTTTGTATTATTCATCTTATGGAGGTCTGACATGTCCAGGTATCTTCGACACTGCTCGCTCTTATCTAGCGTGATTCTCGTCTGCGCGGTCGCATGGACAATCGTCCCATCGTACGGCTTCGCCCAAACGATCAATGTCGATGCCGCGAAAAAGGAGGGGAAAGTCGTGATCTATGGCACCATCGTGCCAAAGGTGATGGCGCTCATTCAGAAGGGCTTCGAGGGGCAATACGGCATCAAAGTTGAATATTGGCGCGGCGATGCGACCAAGGTCATCGACCGTGTGCTCACCGAGTGGCGCGCTGGCAAACCAAACTTCGATGTCGTCATTGGCGCTCGCGGTCCGCTGGCCCTGGGTAAGCCAGAGGGTGTGTTTGCCAAGTATTCACCGCCGTCCGCTGCCAATTTTCCCGCAAAGTTTAAAGACAACGACGGCCAGTTCACGGCTATGCGAGTCACGCCGGTGGGGATTCTTTATAACACTGAATTGGTCAAAGGTCCGGATGTGCCGAAGACGTTCGACGATCTGCTCGATCCCAAGTGGCAGGGCAAGATCAGCATGCCCGATCCGTCGCGGCATGCCAGCACGGCCCAGTTCTTGTGGAACATGGAGCAACTCAAAGGTGATAAATGGATGGATTTCGTGCGTTCACTAGCGAAGCGGAAGCCGCACCTGGTGGAATCTTATTCATCGGTGCCTAACATGATCGTGCGCGGCGAGACCGCGCTTGGCATTACCTACGTGCAGTATGCCGGGCAATTCAAGGGGCCGATCAGCTTCGCGCCGATCGACAAGGTGTTTGCCGACCCGAGCGATGCCGCACTTGGCGCTAAAGCTCCCAATGCCAATGCCGGCAAAACGTTTATTGAATATCTCTGCTCTGACGAAGGGCAGAGGCGAGTAGCTGAAACCGGCGAGTTCGTGCTCGCCCCCGGCATCTACCCAAACGTCAAAGGGGCGGACAAGATTATGAGCAGCTTGTTGCTAATGAACGATGCCAGCAGCGAACGGCTGGCCAAGCTGCAGAGCGAGTTTCGCGATCTGTTCTTAAAGAATTAGCGGAGAGCACTTTGCGCCAGCGATCTTGACTTAACCCCATCCAATTTATACTTATATTTGGGTTTTGATACGAGCCAAAAGGAGGACTTGTGACTAGAAAAATCAACCACTCGTTTATCGCCTTGGTCCTGCTAGCTCTGGTGGGGTTGGTGCCCCGTGTTAGCGTGTTTGCTCAAGCGATCAACGTTGAAGCGGCAAAAAAGGAAGGTAAAGTTATCGTGTACGGCGCCCAAGTGCCGCAGGCCATGAAGCCGCTCCACGCCGCGTTTCAACAAAAATACGGCATTCAGGTGGATTACTGGCGCGGTTCATCGACCAAGGTCTCCGAGCGCGCGCTGACGGAATGGCGCGCCGGCAAACCGGGCTTCGATGTGGTCGAAGGCAATCGCGGCGTTCAGTTGATCATGCGTGATCAAGGCCTATTCCAGAAATTCGTGCCGCCGTCAGCGGAGAAGTTCCCGGCCAAGTTCAAAGAAAAGGACGGCATGATCACGCCCTGGCGTGTGCTGCCGATCAGTATCCTGTATAACACACAAATGCTCAAACCCGCGGAATTGCCGAAAACCTTCGACGATCTTGTCGACGCCAAATGGAAGGGCAAGATCACTATGCCGGATCCAACCCGCCACACTACCACGGCGCAGTTCTTGTGGAATCTTAAGGAGCTCAAGGGCGACAAATGGTTGGATCTGGTCAAGGGCCTGGCGAACCAAAAACCGCTGCTCGTCGAATCTCTCGCACCGGTGACGACGACGATTATCAAAGGGGAGGCGCCGGTCGGCATCACCTACATCAAGTACGTCAAGCAGTATAAGGGCCCGGTGAGTTATGTCTTGATGGACAAGTACCTGAGCGACCCGAACTATATGAGCTTGAGCGCGAAGGCGATGCATCCCAACGCGGCGAAACTCTACCTTGAGTTTGTAGCTTCCGCCGAGGGCCAAAAACTGGCAGCCGAAGAAGGGGAGTTCGTGCTGTATCCGGGGATTTATCCACCGATTAAAGACGCGGAAAAGGTAGCGCCCAGCATGGTCTTTATGGAGAACCCGTCCGAGGAAGAATTTAAGAAGCTTATGACGAACACCTTTCGGGAGATATTTTTCAACTAATTCTCCGGATTTTTTTCTGGACGGACAAATTCAAAGAGGGCTGGCCTGCATGATCCGTGCGCAAGGCCGGTCCTCTTTGTGTTTCTGTGACCCCGAGTGAAAGATACGACGATAACCAATACATCGGCATCGAGTCGGCTTTTCGAAGGCGGTCTTCGAGCCTTCTGGCAAAGTCCCGATCTCGTCGTGGTCACGCTGGTCGGGATCGTCATTGCTTATCTCAGTCTCTCGCCCACCCTGATGCTGTTCTACGGCAGCTTCCGTACCACTGCATTGGGTGTCAAAGGCGACTTTACCCTCGCTCACTATATCAATGCTTACACGGATCCGCTGACCTACGAGCTGTTTTTCAATTCGTTCATCTTTGCCACCGGCGCGGCATTGCTGGCGACGATACTCGCGGCTGCGCTGGCGTGGATTTCGATTCGGACCAATGCGCCGTTTCGGCGCTCGTTCGAGGTGACCGCGATCGTTCCTAACATCCTGCCGCCGGTCATGCTCGCCGTCGCATGGACAGTGCTGCTCAGTCCGCGCACGGGTCTAATCAACCGATTTCTCATGGAGATGTTCGGCCTCGACGAAGCGCCACTCGATATCTATTCGCTCGGCGGGATGGTTTTCGTTGAAGCGTTGATCACCACGCCGCTGGCCTTTTTGCTCATCTCCGCGGCGCTGTATTCCATGGACCCGGCTCTCGAAGAATCCGCGAGAGTCGCCGGATCGTCGAACCTTCAGGTCGCTTGGCGGATTACTTTCCCGATCGTGCGTCCCGCAATGCTCGCGGCCTTTATGCTGAATTTCGTGCGGGCGATCGAAAGCTTCGACACACCTGCGATCATCGCGTTACCGGCTCGGATCGAAGTGTTCACAACAAAAATCTATCGTGAAGCGATCGGCGCATTCCCGCCGAATCAGAATTTGGCCGCCGCCTACGCGGTCTCGCTGCTGATGATCACCATGCTGTTCGTCTATTTTTATCGCTCCCTCACGGCGCGCTCCGAACGCTACGTCACGGTAACCGGCCGTGGTTATCGGCCGACGATCATCGATTTGGGCCGCTGGCGCTACGCGGCTTCCGGAGTCGCCGGATTGATCCTTGTCCTGATCGTAGTCTTGCCGTTCTCCGTGCTGATTTACGCGTCGTTCGTGACTTACGTTCACGTCCCGGGTCCTCAAACTTGGGAGCTTTTGACGCTGGAGAACTACTCTTCCAATCTTACCGATGACCGCACCTATCATGCGCTGCTCAATAGCTTAATGCTTGCCGTCGGCGGCGCCACCCTGTGCATGCTATTGGCCGCGCTCACGGCATGGGTAACAACCAAGAGCAAAGCCTCTGGACGCGGGGTGATCGAAGCATTGACATTTATCCCCTGGGCGTTCCCGGGCACGGCACTCGCGATCGGCTTGCTCTGGACCTACGTTTACATGCCGTTGCCGATTTACGGCACTTTATGGATCCTACTGATCGCTTACATCACGCGCTTTCTACCCTACGGCCTGCGCACAATGACCAGCACAATCGTGCAGCTGCACGATGATCTTCCACAAGCTTCGATGGCTTGCGGCGCCGGTTTTTTCACGACTTTTCGCCGCATCCTATTGCCGCTGCTCAGGCCCGGTTTCATCGCCGGCTGGATTATTCTCGCCACCATTTTTTTGCGCGAGTTCAGCACGTCGGTATTTCTCTACTCGCCCGGCGCCGAGCCTTTGGGGCCGCTGCTTTATCATTTTTACATCGACGGCAATTTGGGCCCGATGTGCTCATTGGCGTTGATTGTGAGCGTGATTTGCATCGGTCTGATTCTGATTGCGCGCAGGATCGGTAAGGTCGGCGGCGCTATCGAAGGACACTAGACCGGGCAGTGCAGACTGGAGTATTGGAGTAATGGAGTAATGGAGTGGAACCCATCTTCCAGTAGTCCATCACTCCAGGGTGGGCTTGTGCTATCGGCGGGGTAAGGAACACCATGGATGCGGGCACGGCTAAGAAACTGATTGAGAAAAACCTCTCCTACGATGAGGTCAAGCGGCTCACAGTAAAGCTGGTGCAGCACCCCAGCCCGCAGACGGAGTTGCTTGAAGCCGAGCCGCAAGTGCTCGGATTGATCCGCAACGTCATCAAGCCTGAGTTGGAGCAGGCCACTCTCAAACCCTTTGTCGACAAGAAGGGAAACCTGATTCTTCATCTCAAAGGACGGACGCGCAGCGACCGTTTGATCCTCGTTGGGTACGCCATGTGCGCGGCGCCGAGCACGATGCAAAACCCCTACTCCGGAGAGATCGTCGACGGCACCCCTTACAAACTCGACGGCGAATGTGTCTGGGGACGCGGCGCATGCGAACAGAAGGGCAGCCTGGCGGCGATGATGGCAGCGATCAAATTCATCGGCGCAGCCAAGGTGGAATTACCCAGCGATTTGTATTTCGTGGTAAGCACGGCCGGCGAAACCGGCCGGCACGACTCGCTCGTTTACGTTCTCGATCACGGCAAAGTCGAAGCCGATTGGTGTATCATCGACGGCCCTCCGGAGATTCAGCTCGGCAACAAGGGGCGTGTCGACGTTCTCGTGATCGTACGCGGCAAGCAGGCGCATAGCAGCCGTCCCTGGGAAGGTATCAACGCCATCGAAGGTGCGGTGAAGGTGCTCGAGAAACTAAAACCGCTGATCCCCTACCCGGAAACGAAATCTCATCCAGAGCTCGGCAAGGTGAGCTTGACGCCCAATGCAATCGAAAGCTTTCCGAAGGCGACGCATACGATTCAGAGCGAGTGCCGCATCATGTTCGATCGCCGGCTGTTGCCGGGAGACGACCCGGACAAAGCGATTCAGCAAATTAAAACCGCAGTCGGGAAAATTGAACCGTTCGAGATCGAAGTGCAGTCGCGGGACTTTATGTATCCCAGCGAAGTGGGAAAAGACGCCGACGTCGTGCGGTCGCTCGAACACGGCATTCGTTCCATACTCGGTTACGAGCCCAAGTTTTCTTTCTCAACCGCAGCGAACGACACGGGATTGTTTAATGCCCGCGGTATCCAGGCGATCAACTACGGCGCCCGCCATATTCGCTTCCAGCACACCGATCACGATCTCGTACCGCTCGGTAGCGTCTTCGATGCCGCCAAGGTTTTCGCATTTCTGGCGGTTCACCGATAGCACAACCGAAAGCTTTCGTTCCGGTTGTTCCAGTGGTCCAAAAGCTTCAGCTGTTAAAATCGGAAGATAGTTCGAGAACTATTGGAACGGATGGAACGTTTGGAACTAGAGCTGTCCACAGCCGGCGAAACCCTATTGCGCTTCGTGTTTCCGTAGCATCCGCACGTAATATTCCCACAAATTGATCAGCGCATCGGGGCGATAAATACGCTTGCGCTTGATCAGCGCTTCGGCGTCGGTGGCCCAGGAGAAAACGCCCATCGACGCCGCCGTGACCTGGGTCTTGGCACTGTGTTCCAGGAGGACGCCGCGAATGCAAGCTTCTTCGATCGAGGCGCCGGCGACGACAATGCCGTGATTGCGCAACAGCACGATCTTGTGCTCGCCCAACAATTTTGCGACCGCGGTGCCTTGCTCGGCCGTTACGATCAAGTCGGAGGATTCCTCGAACTTGTTGATCGCCGGGGGATAGAACACGCAACTCAAGTTGGTAATCGGCAGGAGGCGGTGCTCCGACGAAGCAATAATTGTCGAGTACACGGGATGTGTGTGGATGACGCAACGGATTTCTGGACTGGTGCGATACACCTCGCTGTGAATCGGAAATTCGTTGTGCCGTTTCCGTTTGCCGGCGAGCGTGTTGCCCTCGAAATCGATCAGCACCATGTCGTCTTCTGTCGCTTCTTCGAGACCGATGCCGGAACCCTTGATCCAGTATTGTCCTGGCGTGTCGGTGAGCGCTGACACATGTCCGTAAATCATATCGTTGTGGCCCTGCATCGCCAAAATTCTGCAGGCCGTCGCGAGCTTTTCCTGGAGCGTCATCGCTAACCTCCTTAGGCTTGGTCTCGGCTGGGTACCGGAGAAACTCTCCAAAGATTTAGGGAAAGTTGACGAGGCTGTCAAATCGGCAAAAAAAAGCGACGGCCTTTACAAAAAGGTCCGCCGCCTTCCAGAGGGTAAAATAACGGAGTTCTCTTAACGGTGCGCCCACCGCCACTGTGGTTCGCGCCGGTCGAATCGGTCGTACGGCCGCCGGTCATAGCGGCGGCGGTAGTCGTGTCCGTAAATCAAACCAGGACGATAGACGATCGCCTCGCGCACTTCCGGTCGCTGGTTAAGAAAGCGGGCGACTTCCTTGTGTTTCTTGAGCCATTTTTCATTGTAGGCGAGCTGCGGATTTTGCTGCAGCTCGGTGGAAGCCTTCGGGTGTTTGCGCATGAATGCATCGAATTCAGCTCTGCGCTCACGCCATACCCAGTATTCATCCCGGGCTTGAACAGGGTTGGGTAGCGCTATGAACGCTGCCGCAGCGAAGAAGAAGATACCACAGAGAGCTTTGTTGATTCCTGTTTTCCGTTTCATCGGGTTATCCCTCCCATGGCCATTGGACGGGGACCGCAGGGGATTGTTAATCACGGTGGCGTTGGCAGCAAAAGGCGCGGATTGTCGGCGCTTACAAATCGGTGACGCTTGGCGCGCGGTTCCAGTGGGCGCTAGCCAATCGTTTGTGTCCTTCAGTTGGCGCCTACCGGAGACCGAAGTTAGCGCCGTGGGTGTAACGAGGGTCAAGGGTTTCAGCACGGGAAGCTTTTAGAACAGCGGAGTAGGGTGAGGGACCGAAGCGGCGCAGCCAATCGACCAGCGGGCTCGCAGCTTCGCGTGGCGTCAGGAATTCCAGGATATGCGGGCCGGCTTCGAAACGCAGTCCTTCGCCGCCGAGCTCGCTATTCGCGATCGCCTGTCCGTCGGCGCCCAACAGGGCAGTGTACCATCTTGCGATTCGCGCCAGCTCGCCCACGGCGACAGTCACTTTCTCGATGCCGATTGCGCCATTTTTGTGCTGAAACGTTTGCGGGATACGTTCAGTGCGCGGCGTCAGGTCCTCAATTAAAAAGGGGGCAACCCCGCGATCGCTTGCGGTGGCAAGCGACAGCAGCCATTTGAGCTCGTACCCATCTGGCCGCTTGCGTGACCAAGGAACGGGATCGTTAATTGCGGCGCCGGCATCCTTGAGTTTCTTCGTATCGCCGCGCAGGTCGTCGGTTTGGAAGCAGAAGTCCACCAGCCGTTCGCCCATGCGTAACGGCTCCCACCAGCGGTGATCCACGGCCTCGCGATAGAAGGCGATGATCTCGAGGTAGGAGCCGTCTGCAAACGAGATGAGAGCATTGTGGCTGCCAACCGGATGTTGGCCCCCTGGAACGACGGTAAAGCCTAGCTGTTCATAGTCTCTCGTCGCTTGATCCAGGTCATTGACGGCGACGACCAGATGATCCACTCCTTGAATCATTAGTTTTACTCGTGTGATCTTCTGATGGATTATTTAAATGCCGGGACCACTTCTTCAAGAAAGCGTTTAAGATGCTTTTCCTGCTCCCAGGAAGTCATGCGCAACGTGATATGCTCGATGCCGGCGTCAAAGTAAGCTTTCAATTCAGTGATGCATTGCTGCGGACTGCCCGCGGTGGTAAACCCTTCGACGAATTTCATGCTGAAGTTCGACGTGTAGTATTTGTCGAGGAAAGCCTTACTCTCGTCGAGCGCCGCCTGGCGATTCTCGTTGATGTTGATGTTGTGGTAGAGCGAGCTACCGAGCTTCGACGGGTCGCGGCCTTCTTCTTTGGCCATCGCCAAAATGCGCGCCCATTGCGATTTGAATTCTTCGGGGGTCACTTTGTTGGTCATCCATCCGTCGGCGTACTTCGCCACCCGTCGCAAGCCTTTTTCCACGACCGGAGAGGGCGCGCTCGCGCCATCCTTCCATGTGAGGCCCGTGGGGTTGCTGGCGATCCAGATCGGCAGAGGATTCTGCACCGGCCGCGGTTGAATCGTCACGCCCGCGAATTCATAAAAGCGGCCTTTATGGGATGCCTTCTCTTCGTGAAATAGCTTGCGCAGGATGGTGATTCCTTCTTCCAGTCGCGCGACGCGTTCGGTGTCCTTGATGCCCATGACTTTATGTTCGAGGGCCTGCGCCGGGCTCTGTTCATTGGGTCCACCGAGACAGACGGCGAGCCACGAGCGTCCACCGGAAATCACATCCAAGCTGGCCCACTGCTGTGCGAGGAGCGCCGGATGGCGCTGTGGAAACGTTGCCATGCAGCCGACGGCGAGTTTTACTTTCGTGGTGATCGCCGCGAGCGCGGACAACAGCGCGATCGATTCGAGTCGCGGCTTGGCGAGCAAGCTATCACCCACCCAGACCGCGCTGAAGGCGCCGGAGTCTTCGCCGCGCTTCGCCATGTCGAACAGTTCGGGGACGGTCACCGCACCGATGATCACGCCGCGGTTCGCCAGAGTGAGTCCGAAAGAAGCCATAGATTGCCTCGCGATCGATCAGTTTTTCAGGCCGGTTTTATAGCA
>DATBMR010000259.1:0-8071 GCA_036554745.1 Binatia bacterium | reverse complement strand
GAGATCCAGAAGAAGATGACCGACATGGGCGCCGTGCTCGACATCAGGACGCCGGAAGAGATGCGCAGGATCATCCCGATGGAGATCGCGAAGTGGACCAAGGTCGCGATCGAAGCCGGTATGCCGCGGGGTGAGAAGCCCTAGGTCACGCGAGCGACGCGAGCGAGGTCATCGCGACCTCGCGTGCAGGTGGATGATGTCGCGCTAGGCCATCGCCGCAGTCGGGGCTTTGAGCCCGAGCTCTTCGGCCACAGCCTGCTCGACGACGGTCCCTTTGAAGAAATCCGGATTCGTGCCGGTATGCAAGCGGGCAGCGTTTGAAAACGTGAACTCGCGGAAATCCTGCTCGGTCATGAATCCCTTCTCCACCATTTCGAAGGCTTCCGGAAGCACATCCTCGAAATCCGGCACGTCGAAATGGGTGAAGTCCGAGCTGAACACGGGTCGCAGCCGAACGCCCATGCGCGAATCGAAAGCAAACACCGTCGCTCGGTCGTCCGCTTCGCAACCGAAATAGAAGTTGCGTGAGAACACATCGCGGATGTCACGTTTGGACTGAACTCCCGAAGCTTCGAAGTCATCGACGACGTGCTCCGGCTTCAAAAGCTCCTCGACGGTGCAGTCGGGACGGAACGCGTCGAGGTTGTCCATGATTGCGTCGGCATGCGCTTTGAGCTTCGCATCGCCATAGCGGTCGATGAACTGCTTCAGCTCATCGAGATCGGTCGTGTTCGGGTATTGCAGGCCGACGCGGCGGCGCTTCTCCCAGTGCTCGATCAGATCGAGACACATCTGACACGCCCAGCTCACGCCGCCTTCCATGAAGCCAAAATTGAGGGTTGGGTAGCGTCGTACGAGGCCACCGAGGAAAACGCCGCGCGCGAACGCGTGGTTCGATTCGGCGAAGTGGCCGACGTGGTTGTAAGTGAAGTTGCTGATGGAGGCGCGATCCTGCCAACGGCCGCTGCCCGAGTGTTGGGTCACGGCCACGCCGAGATCCGCGCATCTCTGCCATAACGGCTCATAGTCATAGGGGCTGTCCAATGCAATCGTATCAATGTACCAGGCGGCCTTCTGGCGATCGATTCCCTCCGCCGCGCTTGGGATCGACCGCTCCTGGTTTCCCCGCAGCATGATGGCTTTGAAGCCCCGTTGCTTGACTGCATATTCCAGCTCCTCAAGCGCCTCGTCCGGCGTATGAGTCGGAATAATGGCGACCGGAGCAAACCGAGCGGCAAACGGTGCGAACATGTCAGCAGTCATCATGTTGTAGGCACGGACTGCAGCCAGATGCAGATCACCTTGGCCCATGCCGTTGATGCTGAGGCCGAAGCTGGGATAGAGCAGCGCGAAGTCGATGCCCAATTCGGGAAGGCGCTCATTGAGCAAGGCGGGCAACAGCGCTGTTGCTTTGTCGAGCGTATTGCTCGTCACGCCCCACCAAATCGTGCGACGGATCCGCTTGTGCTGGCGTTCCTCTGGTGTGGCCCGGTACCATGCGTCCCGTCCGCGCCATAACGCTCTGATTTGATCCACCGATTTCGCACCCCCCACTTCGCTGAGGTATTCGAGAAAAACTGGAATCGGCTCCATCCAGTGGCCGTCGCCATCGATCACCGGGTGCTTCAGTCCTGCGCGTATCTCTGCCGCTCGCTGTTTCATGGCCATCTCTCCTCTTCTAAACAATCGAATTCGCGCTCAGCTGGTAAAGCTTGGACATTGGCCCCGCCGAGGCGCAGAGGGCGCCGACTAAAAAGTTCTTAATCAAACAAGTTTGAAGTCTGCGAACTTCGTGCCTCTGCCGTGAACGTTCTTTCCCAGGCCCACTGCTGTTCTGGCGCCAAGGCTATCGCTAACCCTGGCAGCTCGTCAAACTCAACCGATTGCACTAGCGGCTTATTAAATCTGAATAGCGATCGGAAAGGAGCCACGCTGGAACTAATTGGAACCTCTGGCACCTCGACTTCACCTACGTCATGATCAGAGCAGCCCAACATTTTGAACGGAGCGGAGCGATTGAACGTCTTGAACCCAGCAAAAGCATTGAGCACAGCGAATCGGACTTTGAACATTTGAATCCTTCGCGGGACTTAGGGCAGGCTCTTGAACCTTTGAGCCGCCTCTAGGCAATGACTTGCCGTTGCCCGGTCTGTGAAGCGCGAACGATGACAT
This sequence comes from Binatia bacterium, assembly GCA_036554745.1. GTDB lineage: Bacteria > Desulfobacterota > Binatia > UBA9968 > UBA9968 > DP-20. The sequence continues at coordinate 5,899 of DATBMR010000259.1, read as the reverse complement.
CCAACATTCGGTGGCGGCGCACCGCATGATCGAAGTCGGGCTCGATATTGGAGCCGGAGCGTATGGCTTCGGCAAACTTGGCCCACATCTGGCCGACGTCATACGCGGGACCTGCGTTGCGTACGGCTTCCGGCACCCACCGGAATCGCTCGGGCACCGGCAACTCTTGCAGCACCTTATCGTCCTTATGTCCTCCCATGATCCTGCGCTGGAGCTCCTCGCCGGCCTGGCCGCCGCCGATCATCGACAGCGTGCCGTCCTTGCCGTAAATCTCGAAATGGTGGCCGCTGCCGTGATACGGGTGTACCCCGACATTAGCGTTGACGATCGCGCCGTTTTCGAGGCGACCCTGAATGATGATGTTGTCAGGCGACGTGACATCCACGTATTTTTTCGTATCGGTTTCGAACCACTGCGGCACCTGCGTGGCGACGATCGCGGAAACCTCGGTCAGCTCGCCGACCACCATGCACATGGCGTCAATCGCGTGCCCGAACGTGATCGTCAGCGTATTGGCGCCGAGCGTCACATCGCGCTGCCAGGTACGATCCGAGGTTCGGGTCAACACACCACCGCCCATCAGTATCATGTTCACTGCCAGCAACTGTCCGACGTAACCTTGCTGGATTAGCTCGCGCATGTACAAGTAAGGAGCGGACTGACGGCGCTGCAAACCCACCATGGTGCGCACGTTTTTCTCGCGCGCGAGCGCGGCGAGCTCTTCCGCCTCTTTTGTATTCGCGCCGAGCGGCCATTCACAGTAGACGTGCTTGCCCGCTTCGATCGCGTTTCTGGTAAGCTCATAGTGGGCCGGCACCCGCACCGCGACCACCACGGCTTCGACCCCCGCATCGGCACTCAGCGCTTTATCGTTGCCGTACGCGCGCGCCACGCCGAATTTTTCGGCCGCTGCCCGCGCAGTCTCCACATGCGCGGTGCACACCGCATAGAGTTCGGTTTCAGACACACCCTTGAGCGCTGGCACGTGCGCACTCGGCCCCCATCTCCCCGCTGCTCCAATCAGGCCTACGCGTAATGGATCGAATTGCGTCATTGTTTTCCTCTTCCCGTGCCGTTAATCAAAATACTCTCATTTTCATCCGCCGTGTTGTACCGACTGGTACATGAATTACTCTGCGGTGAATATCCGTTAAGACTTATCGCTTAGCTGGCATTCACGCTATCGTTGAGCCGGCGAGCCGTCAATCGCAGACGATTGATCTTGTTCTTATGTCGCTATGCCGGCACGTGAACCGCCAAGCGGGGATATTCAACCGAACTGGCCGTCTTTGATGTCTTGGAAGATTTGTTCTGCCGCCTGGATGCCCGAAAGCGCCGCGCCTTCCATAAAACCCTGCCACTCGTAAAACGAATTCGCATGCTCGCCCGCGAAGTAGAGATTGCCCACCGGCGTGCCTTCATTGCCGGCGATAGTCGTGAACTGTCCCGGGAGGTAGCAGGTATAGGAACCTTGGGTGAGTGGATTGGACGGCCAATGTTCGAGGTGAGCGAGGATGCGGCGGTTGGCGCCTCGCCTGGCGCTTGCCAGCGCGCCGGGGAAGACATTGTCAAGATCCTGAAGAAACAGATTCGCTTCGTTCTGGACGTTGTTGGGATTGAGAGTTTCGCCGCGCCGGCCGCTCGAATAATCGGTTAGCACGCCGCGGTTGGTGCCGGCTCCGAGCGGATTGGTTTCCCACGTCAATTGATGATGGGCTAAGTCGGAGTAGGCTTCACCGTTGCTTCCCAGGCTTACCCACGGTCGGCCGTTGAAGCCGATCATCATTTTGGCATTGGTGCCGTAACCCAGCGATTGGATCGCATTAATCTTCGAATCCGGCAAGCCAAGGCTGTCATGGAGATCGATTTCCCGCAGCGTCGCGAACGGCAGCGCCAAGACGACGGCTTCGAAGGTTGCATGCTTGGTGCCTGCCCCCTGCCCGAAGCTAAGCTCGATCCTGCCTGCCGCAGTCTTAACCACGCCCACCAGGCGCATTCCCAATTGAATCTGACCCGCCAGGCGATCGCGCAGCCCTTCAGCAATTCGGTCATTGCCGCTGATCACGTGATAGCGCTCATCGCTGAAAATGCCGAACGGTGTGAACTTTGAGCGTCTGTCGGCATGGATGAACAAAAGAAAATTCAAGCAGCTCTGCTCGTCGATTTCCAAGCCGTATTCTGCTTTGTAAGCCTGCTCGATGACCGATTTGATCAGTGGACCGGCGTCGCGGCTGTCAAGATACTGTTTGAGGCTTATGCGATCGAGCAACTCATCCGCAGGCGTATGATTGGCAGCCGTAGGCTCTCCTGACAAGGTGCGCAGGTCGCGGCGCATCGCCGGCACGAAAGCGCGGTATTCATCTACCACCCGCGATTCCGGATAATGCTCTCCGTTGAAATAGTAAAAGACCTCTCCCGGTTGTTTGTCGACGTCCTCGACGGCCAGTTGAAATTCGTTGATGTATCCGAGCAACGTCTTGTGCGGGGTGTCGATAAACTCACCGCCTCGCTCCGCCACCTGCCCGGGAAAGAAATCGCGTAGCGACCAACAGCGCCCACCGACTCGATCGTTGGCATCGAACAGTGTTGCAGCAACGCCTCTACGCTGGAGCTCGTAGGCACATGCGAGGCCTGCTAGACCAGCGCCGACGATACCTACCGTGATCGGACGCTGTGGCGCGGGCGCAGCAACCGCGCGGGCCAGCGGCGCCACGCCGGCTATCGCGGCGCCGACGGCCAGTTTTCCGGCCCCGGCTATAAATTCGCGCCGGCTCAAACGGTACTGGGCCCCTCGGGCGCTGAACTCCTCTACCCCTTCACGTGTTGAAAGCTGCCGCCGCTCGCAAAAATCGGCGGCCGCGACGATTTTACGTAAACGTCGAAACCACGATGAACCTGCCATAGAGTCCTCCGGACCAGAGCGGTCAAGCGCCGAATGAGATTTTTACGGCATACCAATGTGAAAGGGAAGTCAGCAATCGTCTCGACTCGGCGATGATTTTTTGGCGTCAATCCAGTAAAGAGGAAATCAAGAATTCATGATACATGATGAAGATCGCTAATCGCCCGACAGACGAACTCGACGAAAATTCTGTACATAATGGCTCTTTTCGACGCTTATGTAATAGTGGACTGGTCCGCCGGGAACAGCCGGCGGACCGGAAAACAGGATTGCATTTGGATTGCGCACGGCCCGGGTGCAGCCGACTATCCGACCACGGTGAGCCCACCATCACGGACCGAAGCTGAGCACATCATCCGCTCCCAACTCCAGAATATTCTTGGATCGAACACCGGCCGCATGCTCCTCTGCGCCGACTTCGGCTATGGCTATCCCGCCGGTTTCGCGTCATTGCTTCAGCAGCCCGTCTCCGATGGATTACCGCCCTGGCGCATCGTCTGGCAGTACCTGACAAAGCAGATAAAGGACGATCTGGGGACGAAGATGGGACAAAAGCCGACGAACTGCAGCAATCGTTTCGAGGTTGCGAACGCAATCAACGCTGCGGTTTCCAGTCCTGCCTCCCGCGGTCCTTTCTGGGGTCTTTTCAAGTCGGCTGCGCAGGCCTGCGTCCCGCAGAAAAGACCGCCTCAGCCGTTCGCCTGCCACACCGGGACAATCGCTTCGTTGCGTATCACGGACAAGAGAGCGAAGAGCGACACCCCGTTTCGACTATTCGGCACGGGCAGCGTCGGCAGTCAGGTACTCACCGGCATTCCACGGCTCAAGCGCATCCGATTCGATCCTCAATTCGCGCGCTGCTCGGCGGTTTGGCCATTTGAGACCGGATGGGCGCCCGAAACGGGATCATGGCTCGAGCCGGCTGTGCGAGTTCTGCACGCGGAGATTTATCCCAGTGTCCGAACCCCGCTGACCGACACGATCAAAGACCGCGGTCAAGTGCGCGCGATCTGGCACTGGGCGCGCGACCTCGACGCCAAGGACTTACTCATCAGGGAGTTCGCAATCCCGCCGGGAATCACGGTCGGATCGGAGGAAGACACTGTGATCCGTAGCGAGGAAGGCTGGATACTCGGCTGCCCGTCTTAGCTCGCGCGCACAATCAGGAAGGGGTGCTAACATGAAGAAATGCGACACCACAGATTGTGCTTAGCATTTAGCACTCAGCGCACTTCTAGACGATCACATTTCCAGCTTGTCGAGCCCGTAAAAGCGCGCTGTGTTATCGACCAGCAGCCTGCGCTTGCTCTCTTCGCTGATGTCGTCTCGTTTGAGGAAGACATCCACTGCGCCGTAGAGGCGGTCGCCGTGAGGGATATCCGAGCCATAAACCCAGCACTGGTCGCCGAACTCTTCTATGGCAAACGGGAGCAGCTTCTCATCGACCTCGAACCCGAAGTAAATCTGTCCCCGCCTGATATATTCTTTGGGCAAATGCTTGCCTTTGTAACCCCTGTGAAAATCAACTCCTGCCCGCGCTCCGGGAAAGCCGCTGTATTCTTCGATCCGCTCCACCAAAGCGGGCACCCAGGAGCAACCGGCTTCAAGAAACGCAATCCGCAAGTCCGGATAGCGGTCGGCGATCCCTTTCGAGATCACGCGATGAAAGGCGAACTGGACGGTCAGCCAGAAGGATATTGCGGTCTTGTCATGGTGCGTGTCGTTAACCTGGCCGAGGGCGCGAAAGCTGTGTCCGGTATGCACCGCGACGGGTAGTCCGGTGTCGTTGGCCGCGGCCCAAATCGGCTCCATGGGCGGATCGTCGATTCGCACATCTCCGGTGACGCCGAGAAGCATCACGGCGACGGCGCCCCGCTCCTTGCCGCGCTCGATTTCCCGAACCGATGCCGTGGGATCGACGGGGTCGATAACGGTGACCCACTTTAGCCGCTCGGGACATTGGCTGGTGAGGTCGGCGATCCAGCTATTGTAAGCGCACATCATCGCCACGGCCAAATCCCGATCATAGGTAATCGGATAGGAGAGAAACATCGTCGGATAGATCACTTGAAGCGCAGTATGCTCCCGGTCCAATTGCTCAAGCCGGGCTTTGACCGAGCGCATTTCCGCGCTGTCGACCGGGTCATGAGGACTGATCCCCGGGGTGACGTTGGCCGTCATGCCGTTCTTGCTAAGGGGAAAGCCGGCTTGCTGATAAGGTCCGCTCCTCACGGGAAAAGAGCGGGTATCGATCATCCAGTAAAGCGGGCCCTCCGGGCCAGTGTCGATAACGCTCGGTCTTCGATCTTTCAATTTAGAATCCCAGTATTTGTCCGAGAACGTCACTTCGGATTCCGATACATGCCCGTCCGCGTCCCATGCCTTAATCATGTCCACCTCTTCGCCCAAAATGATCCTGTGGAAAATTCAACGCAGCAACCTGTCTATTTTACCGCACAAGACTAGGTGCATTGTTCCGCTTCCTTCGGCTGTGATGTGGCCCACGCGTCTTACCCCGAGCGACTTTCAAGGACCTCTGACATCTGACCGCCCGGAGGTGGTGCTTAGCCTTCTCCGTCCACGCCAACCCGGGAGCCGGAGAGGCGGCGATGCAGTCGACCGCGTTCAGGAAGATCATAGGTAGGCGTGACTGATCGGCGTCTAAAACATAGCACGAACGTCACTGCCACCGGAATAGGATAAGCACGCAGTGTGAAGAGCGCTTGACCTTCGCGTTATCCGTTTTCCTCCTTGACACGATTATCTCGTTTGGATAAGCAGAAATCCGGCGTGCGAATGCAGCCGCACCAGAGCTCTTGTCGGATCCGCGTACAGTAAAGCGAACGATTGTAATAATTTTCGTTGCGCTGGTTGAGGTCGCTTAGAGGCTAAAATGGACAACCCCTCGCTTCGGGGCACGCCGTCCATCAAATGGTCGGCGCTATTTTTCCTCTGCGTTCTTGTTCTCTGGCAATTAATTCTCCCGCTGCTGAACGT
>DATBMR010000258.1:0-4114 GCA_036554745.1 Binatia bacterium | reverse complement strand
CCGCTTTTTCGCTCTACTTCTCGTACAACCGTTTGACGAAGCCGCTCGCTTCGATTTCCCGGGCGATCTTGTACGAGACGAATTGTTCCGGATCGGCGGTCTTCGCCGCCGGCGTGGTGCTTGAAAGCTCCGTCAGAATGGTGCGAATCCCCTCCGGTGTCGGAATCGGTAGGGGCAGATATTTGCTCGCGATCTCCTCGTAGTTGTGCTCCAACACCTCGCGATCGTCGGTGCGGGTATATTTTTTCAACACCGCCAGGGCCGCTTCTTTATTGCGCTTGAAGTCATGGATCGCTTCGATGTAGGCGAGCAAGAACCCTTTCACGGTCGCTTCGTTTTTTTGCAGATAGGATTTGGTCGTGCCGATGGCTGAAGACGGGTAATCCAGCCCGAGATCCGCAAGATCTGCCAGCTCACGAAAGCCCGATTTGCGCGCGATCAGCGATGACGTGCCGCTCGTCACGCCGGCGTCGAGTATTTTGGCCTGCAGGGCGCGAACCGTGTCCTGCGTGGTGCCGATTTGGAGAATATTGACGTCGCGCTCGGGATTCAGGCCCCACTTTTTAAGCGTCAGCCGCACCGCGAAATCCGAGGTCGCACCGTAACGGCTGACGCCTAATTTCTTGCCCTTGAGTTGCGCCGGGCTGGAGATTTCCGGCGCGGTGAAGATCTTGAAAACGAATCCGTTGATGAGGGCAGCGATGAGAACGGTGTCGGCTCCCTGCAATGCGGCTTGCACCAAGCCCGAACCGGAAAGGGAGGAAATTTGCAGATCTTTGGCGATCAGCGCCCGTAACGACACCGATCCGGTGCCCATGCCCACCAGCACGACATCGAGACCGTACTTCTCGAATAGCTTATTGTCCTTGGCAAACCCCAATACCGCCACGCCGCCATCGGCGGAGCCATAGCCGATGACGACCTTGACGAGCGGTTTGGCCTGCCCCGCAAGCGCGCCTGGCGTTTGAGGCCAAAGAAAAAAGATAACGAAAGCCGCGAGCAGTAATCCAAACTGCTGCGACAACCAACGGAGATGCAATCCAAGGCGAGAGATCGTCATAAATCTCCGCGCCGGATTCTAACGAAACACGTTTGCGGTGCTGACATGATCGTTCTCGACCGAACCTATTCCGTCGCTCTACCCGCTGTCAAATTCAACTGATCTGTTCCTCGATCCCGGTAGGCCGTCGCGATCGAATCGGTCAATACGCAATTCTGACTTTGCCAACGTATTTGTCGATCTGCTCGCGGCGGTGCGGTGCGTCCGGCCAGCGTGTTCAAAAAACCAAGACCGCGCCGTTCAATTTATTTCTTTAAGCGAAGGTTTAGAATCAACTCGTCACAGCTTGATTGGGATGGGTCGATGCCGACATTGCTCATGATCACGAGCTTGCATGCCTGCTAATTCCAAAGTCGCTCTGAGGCGATGGCCGCGCCTTCGGCCAGCGACTTGAGCTTGGCCCATGCGATGCGCGGGTCGATGGTCGGTTCCGTGCGCACGAAGGTGCCGAAGCCGCAATCTGTGCCCGCGATCACGTTCTCGCGCCCCACGACCTCGGCGTAGCGGACGATTCGCTGCGCAACCAGTTCGGGATGCTCGACAAAGTTGGTCGTGGAGTCGATGACACCTGGAATGATGACCAAGCCATCGGGGAGATGAAACTCCTTGAAGACGACCCACTCGTGCTCGTGTCTGGGGTTGGCTCCCTCGAAGGAGAGAGCGCCGACTTTGGCCTTCAGCGCCACGTCGATGATTTCGCTCAGCGGGATATCCAGATGATGCGGGCCTTCGTAGTTGCCCCAGCACATGTGCAGGCGCACCCGATCCGCCGGGATGTCCCTCAAGGCATGATTGAGGGCCGCTACGTGAAGCTCGGCGACCTTCTTAAACTCCTTCGTGCTCAGATCCGAAAATCGGTTGTGGCGGCTCATGCACAAGTCGGGGCAGTCCAGCTGGAGCACCAAGCCGGCGCGATGGATGGTGTCGTATTCTTCTTTCAAGGCGTCCGCCAGAGCGCACAAATATTTTTCCTCGCTCCCGTAGTATTGATCTTTCATGAAGTGCGGCACCACTCCCGGCGAGGCGGCGGTCATGAATACCTCTTCCGCTTCGACTTCTTGGACGGCGGCCTTGAGGTTTTCAATGTCTTTGCGCACGGCGTCGCGATCCTTCCAAGCGATCGGGCCGGCGCACGCCGGGCGCACGGGGGAGGCTCTTCCGGCTCGACGCGCGCTGTACTCCGGAAAATCCTTGGCTTCGCCTGACACGGCTGCAGCCGTACTTTCACCTTCAAAGCCGGTGAGACGGTCTTTCATGTAGGTGGAATAACCGGGTTTGCCTTGCTCGCCGTCGTTGAGGACGCTGATCCCGACTTCGGCCTGCCTCTGCACCACCTCGGCGACCGCGGAGCGGACGCGCATGGCAAAGACCTCTTCATCCACCGGCTGCTTTGCCTCCCTACGGAGCACCATCTCCACGAGGTCCCAGGGACGAGGCAAGCTCCCGGTGTGAGTAGTGAGGATGTGATCAGTGCTCCGCTTCATACTTTCCTCCCTAGTGAAAGGTCAAATCCCCGCGGGCAACCTGTTCACAAAAGCAAAGACGGCCGTGGTCCGTTCGTCACTTCGGCAACAGCACCTCTTTTAGTCTGGCTAGCGTTGACGGATCCAGTTTATAGAGATTCTGCACAAGCTTTTGCAACTCTTCGCCGGCCACGGGTTCGATGTCCAGTTTCGATTTCTTCGCGTCAGCGAGAAACTCTGGATCCTTGAGCGTATCGGCAAACGCTTTGCGCAATGTTTGTATGCGATTTTTCGGCGTTGCGGGCGGCACGAAATAGATTCGCGTGATCGTGGCGATATCATGAACGGCGTACTTCAAAATGCGGCGCGCGTCGTCAGTTTTGGCGTAATCGATAGCCAGGGGAACATTGGGAAGCTCAGGATGTTTTTTTGGCATCACCATGAGAACAACCTTCACATCTCCCGTTTCCAACGCTCGCGGCCACATCGTCTTCATTGACTCCCAAGCCCAACAACCTCCATCGAGCTCCCCGCTTTCGGCAGCCAATTTGATTTCAGCGGTACCTTTATAAGGTTCGACGACTCGGATCGGCAGCTTCAATGCTGTTTGGACGGCCCTGGCGACATCGGAAGCCGTGCCGCCCGCGCCGACGCCGCCCAGCCTCACGGGCTGCTTCGCCGCGAACCATTGATCCACGCTGGTGATGCCGCTGGCCTTGGTCAACACGCAAACCGGATTGTCGACGGACGGCGCCCCGATATATTCAAAGCCTTTGCCGTCGAAGTCAGCGCCCTTCGCCCCCATAATCTGCTGCAGGATCAAGCCGCCGATGTTATTGCCGAGGGTGAGACCGTCGGGCTTGGCCTGTCGGTACATGTGATTGGCATGAATGAAACCGCCGGCGCCGGTCATATTCTCAACTATCACCGACGGATTGCCCGGAATGTGTTTGCCCAAGTGCCGGCCAATGGCCCGACTGTAAGTGTCAAAACCCCCGCCAGGGGCAAAAGCTACGATCAAACGAAGCGTCTTTCCTTTATAGAATCCTTCATCGGTAGCCGCCCAGGCAATTCCCGTAATGAAGTAACCCATAATCAAACTGAACAGTAGGTATTTTGGTGTGCGGTACATAAGTCTTCCTTTCTGGTGCATTGGGCCGGTCTCCTATTTCGCTCCAACTGAGATTACTTCTGGGCAGCCGACGTCGCGCACGGCCAGCTTTCACCGTGAAGCAACTTCTTTGCCCATTGGCCGATGGGCTCGTCAAAATCCGCCATTTGCTACATACCGCGACTAATCATTCCAAATCAATTGCCACACCCTTGAGGGTAGATCGATCACGTTTTACTTTCGCTGTTGCCATCGATAAGATGCCGGCTCGACGACCAACTGAAACAAAGTTTTTGAACTCACACGTGAGTCCCCGCTTACCCACGCGGTTGCTCATGTCTGTTCACGTGCTAAATTTCGAGCGTGAGCTCGACCCGGATCAGCCGGCGCGTGAATGCGCCGCGCGCGATCGTCTATCGCGCGCTCCTCGATGCACGCTCCGTCGCAACGTGGAAGGTACCGACAGGCATGACCAGCCAC
>DATBMR010000257.1:0-8133 GCA_036554745.1 Binatia bacterium | reverse complement strand
AAAAGCTTTTCGCCCAAGGATGCCTCCAGTGACTTGAGTTGGGCGCTTACGGTCGCTTGCGTGAGTCGCAGCTCGTCGCTGGCAGGGCCGACACCGCCGCTGCGTGCGACCGTCCAGAAATAGAGCAAATGATGATAGTTGAGCCAGTCCATGACTTTCCAATAGTTAGTTTTTTTCTATGCGTTAAGATGAAATTATGAATTTGTCAAACAATTTAGCAATTTCTATTTTAGCTGCACGCGAGAAGTGTTTTGAAAGGAGCATGGCATCATGAAAACAGCCACAGTCTTTGCGGTAAATCAGGATGCGCCCCAACTATTTGAGCCCGATGTGCTGGCACCCGATCAATTTCATGCCATATTGAAATCGAGCCATCTCGCCAATCCGGAACGTCGGCTGATGGCGGCGATCCTGGAGGACGCGGTGGCCTGTCTGTCAACCGATCCGCGCCGGTGCGGGCGTCGGCAGCGGGAGTACTATGCGGAAGCCTATTCCTGGGTGAACGCCGGCGATTCCGAAGTTTGGATCTTTTCATTTGCCAATGTGTGCGAGACGTTGGGGATTGATCCTGCTTATCTGCGTCGCGGGCTGAATCACTGGACCGCGCCGGCTCAAAAATCCAGGGCGGAAAAGCCCCGTGTGAAGACGTACAGATCGGGTGCGCGCCACCGAAAGCTCCGTTTTCGCGGCGCGCCCTGAAGTCACCACGGGTTAAGAAAGTTGAATGAGTTCGGGACAACTTTTATTTTTCTGCGGCGGATTGGTGTTGCTTACTGTGGGAGCCGAGTTTTTGGTGCGCGGTGCATCCCGACTGGCCGCAATCGCCGGGATTTCTCCGTTAGTGGTCGGCTTGACGGTAGTCGCCTACGGCACCAGCTCGCCGGAAATGGCTGTCAGTGTGGAATCAGCATACTCAGGTCGGGGCGATATAGCCTTGGGCAACGTTGTCGGCAGTAATATTTTCAACGTTCTGTTTATCCTTGGAATTTGCGCTCTGATTCTGCCATTACGGGTCGCCCAGCAATTGATTTGGCTTGATGTGCCGTTGATGGTCGGCGTCTCAGCCTTGCTGCTGGTCATGGGCATCGACGGGACGATCAGCCACATTGATGCCGTGATCCTGCTTGGCGGCGCGATCTTGTATACCGTTTTCGCCATCAAGCAAGGTCGGAAAGAGAGCGCGGCTGTCGAGCAGCAATACTCCGCAGAGTTTGGCAACCACGCGCAGGCTTCTTCGTGGCCCGTTCAATTGCTCCTGATCGGCGTCGGTCTCGGTATGTTGGTATTGGGTGCCCGCTGGCTCATCGACGGCGCGGTGCAAATCGCCAAACTTATAGGAGTGAGTGAACTAGTAATCGGACTGACCATCGTTGCTGCCGGCACCTCACTGCCCGAAGCGGCCACGTCTGTCATCGCCAGCATAAGGGGCGAACGCGATATCGCGGTAGGAAATGTCGTTGGCAGCAACATATTTAACATTCTCGCGGTACTGGGACTGTCGAGCATCGCATCACCCCGGGGCATCGACGTCGCGCCGGCGGCTTTGACGTTCGATGTTCCCGTGATGGTTGCCGCCGCGCTCGCTTGCGCACCGATCTTTTTCACCGGCCATTTGATCGCGCGTTGGGAAGGCGGCGTTTTCCTCCTCTACTACTCGGCTTATACCGCCTACCTCATTCTAGAGGCGCAAACCCACGATTCGTTGCCGGCGTTTAGTGCGATCATGTTGGAGTTCATCATGCCATTGACATTGCTAACGTTGGCTATCGCGTATGTGCGGTATGCGGCAAAACCGCGCTCGGGCGCCGTAGAAAATTAAGCGCGGTTTGCCTTTCAAGAGGCCGAAGATCGCGTTTGGCATCGCGGCTCAGGGCCGGTGAGAACAGCGAACCGGTGATCAAGAGGCCACTGACCATTCTTCGTGGCAAACAACGCGCAGCTATGGTTGGAACCGCTGTCTAAAATAATACCACCTGAACGAAAGACAAAGAGAGCAAACGCCGATCATAAACTCTGCTTACGATGAGATCCTTTAAGATGCCGCAACAAGCGCTGTCGAGGCGGCCAAGCTAACTGGAACATGGAGATTTTTTCCGACACATCTTCCATAAACATTTTCTTGTGTTAACAGATTACTGAAGCTCATGATTGCGAGATCGTAGCGTACCTTGTGCGCTCGGCTGGGCGGTTAAGGTCCAAAATCCCGTTGATAGCGATGTTTTCCAATGGCGTTGCCAATTGCGATATTGTCTCTTTTTTTGTTGGCGTTTTTGGCGCCGTTAGTATGTCGCGCCAGCGGGCGCGCCTCTGGCTGGTTGTTGTCGCTGCTGCCGGTAAGTCTCGCGCTGATTTTTTCCACGTTTGTCACCACGGTTAACGACGGCAATTTCATCATAAGTGCCCATCGCTGGGTGCCGAGCCTACACGTCCAGTTTTCTTTTTATCTTGACGGTCTCAGTTTGTTGTTCAGCTTGCTGATCACGGTTATCGGCGCGGTGGTGCTGGTCTATGCCGGCGCCTACCTGCACGGCGACCCGCGTCTCGGCCGCTTTTTCTTCTGGATCTTGATCTTTATGGGCTCCATGCTCGGGATAGTGCTCGCCGACAGTTTAATTTTACTCTTCGTCTTTTGGGAGCTTACAAGTCTGAGCTCTTATTTTTTGATCGGCTTCGACGATCACGAGGAGTCCGCGCGCGCCTCGGCACTCCAAGCACTGCTAGCCACGGGCGCGGGCGGCCTGGCCATGCTCGCCGGACTGATCTTACTCGGCAACGTCGCCGAAACCTCGGAGCTGTCGGCTTTGACTGCCCAAGCCGATCGGATAAAAGAACATGATCTCTATCTGACAATTCTCGTGCTGATTCTCATCGGCGCTTTTACCAAGTCCGCGCAGTTTCCCTTTCACTTTTGGCTGCCCAACGCGATGGCGGCGCCAGCGCCCGTGAGCGCTTACCTGCACTCGGCAACGATGGTGAAAGCGGGAGTCTATCTGCTGGCGCGCCTAAGTCCGGTGCTGTCGGGCACCGAAGCATGGTCGTCGATCGGTCCGCTGGCCGGGATGGTAACGATGGTTATCGCGGCGATTCTCGCGCTCCAAGAAACCGATCTCAAACGCATCCTTGCCTACTCGACCCTTAGTGCTCTCGGCGTCCTGGTCATGTTGCTCGGTCTGGGAACTCCTGGAGCGGCTAAAGCAGCCGTCGCTTTCTTGTTCGCTCACGCGCTTTACAAGGGAGCCCTTTTTTTGATCGCCGGCGCAATCGATCATGAAACCGGAACCCGCGAGGTCGATAGTCTAGGCGGATTGGGGCGTAAGATGCCGTTGAGCGCCGCGGCGGCACTGCTCGCGGCCGCATCGATGGCCGGCTTGCCGCCATTTTTTGGTTTCATCGCCAAAGAGGGATTTTACGAGGCGGTTTTTCATGCCGAATTTGCCGCGGCCCTGCTGACTGCTCTGGCTATGTTGGCGAGCGCGATCTTTGTCGCGCTCGCGTTCGGTGTTGGCGTGCTGCCCTTCATCGGAAGTCTGAAGAGCACGCCCAAGTCGGCTCATGAAGCACCCCTTGCCATGTGGAGCGGGCCTCTTTGTCTCGCGGCGGCAGCTCTAATTGCCGGCTTGTTACCGCGATTGGCTGCGGAGCCCCTGCTCGCCCCAGCAACGGCGACAGTGCTCAATCAGCCAATGAAGCTTGATCTGTCTCTCTGGCACGGCTGGAATGCGGTGCTGCTGCTGAGCATTGTTACATCACTGGGCGGCTTAGGTATGGCCGCGCTTCGCCTGCCGATCCGACATGGGCTTCTTCGTTTGAAACTCGGGACGAAATTTGGCCCGGAAAAAATTTACGAGTTTTTTCTGTATGGCTTGAATGCGCTCGCGCGCCGGCAGACGCAAGTTTTGCAGAATGGCTATCTCCGGATTTATCTCCTGGTTGTCATCGTTGCCACTCTGGCGGCGGCAGGAGGTCCGCTCCTTGGGATAGCGGCGTTCTCTGCGGTGCCCGACATAGGGAACTTTCGCTTTTACGAACTCGGCTTGGCGTTGCTGATCGTTGTCGCCGCCCTGGCGGCAACTTTTTCTTTGTCCCGACTGGGCGCCATCGCCGCTTTGGGCGTGGTCGGTTATGGTATCGCACTGCTCTACATTTTATTCGGCGCGCCGGACCTCGCGATGACTCAGTTTCTCATCGAAACTTTGTTGGTCATGCTGTTTGTTCTGGTATTTTACTATCTGCCTCGCTTTGCCACGTTCTCCAACGCACCCACGCGCCTACGCGACGGCCTGGTCGCCATCGCGGCGGGCGCGCTCATGACAGTGCTGGTTTTAACAGTGACCCGCGTCCAGCTCCACCCTTCGATCGCGGAGTATTTCATCGAAAACAGTGTCCCCTTGGCCCATGGCCGCAATATCGTCAATGTGATTATCGTCGATTTTCGCGCTCTCGACACGCTTGGCGAGATTACCGTGCTCGCAGTCGCCGGCATCGGCGTGTTCGGCTTGCTAAAACTCCGGCGCCGAAAGGAGCAGCCGTCGTGACTTCGATCATCTTGCAAACGACGACGCGGTTGATTTTCACCTTGCTTTTGCTATTCGCGATTTTTCTCCTGCTGCGCGGCCATCACGAACCCGGCGGCGGATTCATTGCTGGTCTGGTCGCCTCCGGCGCTTTCGTACTTTACGCCGTGGCTTACGACGTGACTCGAGCGCGCAACGCGCTTCGCATCGATCCGCGCATGCTGATTGGCGGCGGCTTGCTCACGGCGAGTCTGTCGGGCGTCGTGTCGATGTTTTTCGACCAGCCATTTCTCACTGGCCGGTGGGTGACCTGGACGTTGTTCGGCGCCGATGCCGCCAGGGCCGGGACACCGCTGCTGTTCGATCTGGGTGTTTGTCTAACCGTGATTGGGGTGACGCTGGCGATAATTTTCGCGCTGGCGGAGGAGTGAGGATGGAATCGGTTTTGGCTCTGGTTGTCGGGGTGTTGTATGCTTGCGGCCTGTATCTGATGCTGCGCCGGAGCATCGTCAAGCTGATCATCGGCCTGGCCCTGCTCAGCAATGCCGCGAATTTGTTGATCTTCACGGCTTCCGGACTGACGCGCGGATATCCACCCCTGGTTGCGCTGGGCGCCACGCGTCCGGCCGAACCCTTCGCCGATCCGCTGCCCCAAGCCTTGATCTTGACCGCAATCGTTATCGGTTTCGGCGTATTGGCGTTTGCCATGGTGCTCTCGTATCGAGTCTACCAAACCACCGGCACGGACGATCTCGACAACCTGAAATCCACCGATACATGAAAGTCTTGCTGGTCTTGCCCATCTTGATTCCGTGCTTGTGTGCGGCCGTGCTACTGCTCGCGTGGCGTTGGCGCGCTGCCCAGCGCTGGCTGAGTCTCGCCGCATCGGGCGGGCTCTTGGCGGCAGCGTTGGGGTTGCTTCAATCGGTGTCCCGGAACGGTATCACCGCGGTGCAGATCGGCAGCTGGCCGGCGCCTTACGGCATCACGCTCGTCGCGGATATATTTAGCGCGATCATGGTGGCTCTGGCCGGCTTCATGGGCTTGGCGGTGGTGTTGTACTCGATGGCGACGATCGACCGCGCCCGAGAGACATTTGGCTACTATCCACTGCTGCAAGTGCTCTTAATGGGCGTGTGCGGCGCATTTTTGACCGGGGACTTGTTCAATCTCTACGTCTGGTTTGAAGTCCTGTTGATGGCGTCCTTCGTGCTCTTGGCTCTGGGCGGCGAGCGCGCCCAGATGGAAGGCGCCATCAAATATGTGACGCTGAATTTGATCTCCTCGGCGCTGTTTCTCGCCGCGGTAGGGATCCTCTACGGCATGGCCGGAACTTTGAACATGGCCGATCTTGCCGTCAAGCTCAAAGCGACTTCGGAACCGCATCTCGTCACCGCAGTATCGATGCTGTTTTTCGTTGCCTTCGGCATCAAGGCGGCGGTCTTTCCATTGTTTTTTTGGCTGCCCGCCTCCTACCATACGCCGCCGATCGCCGTGACCGCATTGTTTTCCGGTTTGCTCACCAAGGTCGGCGTTTACTCTCTGATACGGACCTTCACGCTGGTGTTCGGCGAGAGCGGCGGGCAGACGCAAAATCTCATTTTGATCGTCGCCGCGCTGACAATGGTGACCGGCGTATTAGGCGCGGTCGCGCAATATGATTTTCGCCGTTTGCTGTCGTTTCATATCGTCAGTCAGATCGGCTACCTGCTGATGGGGCTTGGCCTCATGACGGCGGCCGCGCTGGCGGCGGCGATTTATTTTATGATTCATGTGGTGCTCGCCAAATCGGCGCTTTTTTTGGTGAGCGGCATCGTGCACCGGAAGCGCGGCACCTACGACTTGAAAGCGCTCGGCGGCCTCTATGGATCCCACCCAGGTTTGGCGGTGCTGTTTTTGATCCCGGCGCTGTCGCTGGCGGGCACGCCGCCGCTCTCGGGATTTTTTGCCAAGCTCGCCCTGATTCAAGCCGGACTTTCGGTCGAACGCTATCTCGTCGTCTGCGCGGCGTTGGCGGTGAGTTTGCTGACCTTGTTCTCGATGATCAAGATCTGGACCGAAGCGTTCTGGAAGCCGCAGACGCCGTCGCAGCGAGATGGTCTAGGGAACGAACGCACAATTTCGGCGGGTGAGGCGGCCGCCTTGTACGCGCCCGTGATTACGATGGCGGTGGCGATTGCGGTTATCGGCGTGAGCGCGGAATCGGTCATGTCGTTAGCGCAGAGCGGCGCCGGTCAACTCCTCGACACCCGAGGTTATGTGCAGGCAGTGTTAGGAGCACGCCGATGACTGGCCTGCTCTGGAACATCATCCTGGCGCTCGCATGGGCCGGCATGACCCAAGACTTCACGCCGTCCAACTTGTTGATCGGCTTCTTACTGGGTTTGCTCGTGCTTTTCTTCGGTCGCCGGGTGGTGGGCACACCCAACTATTTGATCAAAGTTCGCCAGGTCATCGGCCTCTACCTGTTCATGATTTGGGAATTGATCCTCGCCAATCTGCGTGTTGCCTTCGAAGTGCTGACGCCGAATTACAACATGCGGCCGGGTGTAATCGCTATTCCGCTCGACGCCAAGACTGACGCGGAAATTACCTTGCTCGCTTGTCTGATCACGCTCACGCCGGGCACGTTGAGCCTGGATGTCGCCGCAGATCGCAGTGTTTTGTACATTCACATTATGTACATCGACCACAACGACATCGAAGCCGCACGCCGGACCATCAAAGAAGGATACGAGCGCCGGGTACTCGAGGTATTGAGATGAACGAAACAAGCGTCGCCGCCATACTGCACCCGACTAATGTGGCTTACGCCATGATCGTTGTCGCTATGTTCTTGGCGTTATTCCGCCTGGTGCGCGGCCCGAGCCTGCCCGACCGTGTGGTCGCGCTCGATTTGATAACGGTGTTGGCAGCCGCCATGCTGGCGCTCGATACTCTTGCCACCCGGCAAGCGGTCTTTATCGACGCCGCCATCGTGCTGGCGTTGATCTCCTTTTTGGGGACGATCGCTTTTGCCCGGTACTTGGAAAGGAGAGCGCGCAGTGAATGATCTGTTACAACATGGATTACTGCTCACAGGTTGCGGCTTCCTCCTGTTGGCCGCGGCCGGCATCGTCCGCATGCCCGATCTATTCACTCGCATGCAAACCGCTACCAAAGGCGCGACTTTAGGCATCAGCTGCGTCCTCGTCGCAGTCGCGCTGTCGATGGGGGATTTTGGTCTCGCTATCCGTGCCTTGTTGACCGTCGTCTTTTTTTTCTTAACCGCTCCCGTGGCTGCCCATATGATCGGCCGCGCAGCGTATTTCATCGGCGTGCCGCTCTGGGAAGGGTCCATCGCCGATGAGTTGAAGGGGCATTACGACAAGCGCACGCACGTCTTGTCGGCGGCTCCGCCGGTTGACGCACCGGTGGCAAATAGAGGGAGTGATGGACAATAAGGGCGCGAGTTGGGAACATTGTCGTAATCCTGCCTCACGAGTTCTTTGCGGTTAGGCTTTCTCAAAGATGCGGCATGATCTCTTTGGCGCAGATCTCCAGATGCTCCATTTCATCGAACATCGGATTGAAGACGATTTGCTGCGCGCCCGCGCGCACTAGCTCTAGAATTTTTTCG
>DATBMR010000254.1:0-5641 GCA_036554745.1 Binatia bacterium | reverse complement strand
TCGAGTAGCGCGGGTCGAGTTGCAGCGGGTAGCTTTCAATCCCGACCACCAGGTAACCCGGCGGGCGCTCGCTCGAAGGCGACCGGCAACCGGATAGGAAAACCAGCCAAATGCTCAGGAAAATGAGCATTATGCACCGCGGCGACGAATGTGGCATTGTCGTTTCAGAGTTGCAGTTGAAATTAGCCGGTTTGGCCGAGTGGGTCAAATTTTCATTGGCTGCAGAGCTTGCCGCTGGGTGCGTAGGCGGCCGACGAGCCGCCGACCGAGTTCTCGCCGGGTGGTGTCGACAAACCCGGCCGCCGCTCGGCGCGGCTTTCCCAGGCTTGAAGGCGATTCGGCTTCGCTTATAATGACCTGGCCCCTATGGATGGAATTGTATTCAAGCTGACGGCTCTGGTTTATTTGTTCTCCGCCGGCAGCTTTTTTTACTACTTGTTTCGCGGCGAAACGGCGGCACGTTTACCCACCGCGCTGCTGCTCTTTGGATTCGTGCTTCACACGACGGCTCTTGCCGTAAGATTTTTTCAAGAAGGATTCGCTGGCGTTGCGGTGATGGGCCATGCATTCTTGTTTAACGGCTGGTTGACGGTCGGCATTTATTTGCTCATCCAGAGCCGCTATCCGCTGGCAATTCTCGGCGGCATTATCGCGCCGCTGGCGTTTCTGATGACGTTTGCCGCCTTTGCGGTCGGCAAGGGAGCCGGTGAAATTCCGCCGGCATTGCAGACCTATTGGCTGCCGTTGCACGTGACACTGGCGTTTCTCGGCAATGCGGTTTTCGCGCTGGCTTTCGCCGTGAGCCTCATTTATTTGCTTCAGGAACGGCGTCTGAAACACAAAAAAATGACAGCGCTCATGAAACGTTTCCCCCCCTTGGAATCCCTGGACCGCCTCAACTACACGCTCCTGGTGTGGGGGTTCCCTCTAATGACGCTGGGGATACTCACCGGAAGTTTGTGGGCCGGGATTCACTGGGGCGACTATTGGTCTTGGGATCCCCGACAGATTTCATCGGCAATCGCTTGGCTTTTTTACGGCGCCCTGCTGCACGGACGGATCACCGCCGGATTACGTGGAAAAAAAGCAGCGCTCCTCACCATGTTCGGTTTCTGTGTCGTACTCGGCTACTTTCTGTGGGGAGACGCGCTCTTCCCCAGCCGGCATGGGGGCCGGTTCGAATAAGGCGTGCAAAAGGAGATCGTCATTGTCGGGCTAAATCATCGTAGCGCTCCCATCGAAGTGCGCGAAAGCGTAGCATTCGAACATTCCTATATCCGTGAAGGGTTGGCTCGGCTGCGGTCTTATCCGACAATCCTTGAAGGCGTGATTTTGTCGACCTGCAATCGCGTTGAAGTGGTTGCCGCGGTGGCTGATGGCCGGTCGGGCTGCAGCGTTATCGGTGACTTCCTCGAACAACAAAAAGCCAATCGTCACGCGGGATCGTTGCACGAGCATGTTTATGCCTATCAAGGCATCGACGCGGTCCGCCATCTGTTTCGTGTTGCAGCCAGCCTCGATTCCATGGTTGTCGGCGAGCCGCAGATTCTTGGTCAGCTCAAGCAATACTATGACGCCGCACAGCAAGCGGGAAGCGTCGGTGCTATCCTGCACCGGCTGTTTCATCGGGCGTTTTCCGTCGCCAAACGAGTACGCAGCGAAACCAGCATCGGCAGCGGTGCCGTATCGGTGAGTTCCGTTGCGGTCGATTTGGCGAAACGGATCTTCGACCGTTTTGACGACAAGACCGTCATGTTACTTGGCGCGGGCAAGATGGGCGATCTGATGGCGCGTCATCTGCAGGGCCACGGCGTGCGCAGTTTGATGGTGACCAATCGCACGTTTGAGCGCGCTGTCGCGCTCGCCGAGAGCATCCAGGGGAGTCCCATACGCTTCGAAGATTTTTCTCGTTACCTCAAATTGGCCGACCTCATCATCGGATGTACCGGTGCGGCGGAAGTGCTGATCGATGCGGCAACGGTCGAACGCGTGCTGCGGGAGCGAAAGCAGAAGGCCATGTTGTTTCTCGATATCGGCGATCGGCGCAATTTCGATCCGGCGATCAACGACCTCGATAATGTCTACCTGTATAACATCGACGACCTCAAGAGCGTGGCCGACGACAATCGCCTGGAACGCTCCAGCGAGGCTAACAAGGCTGAGGCGATCGTGCGCGAAGAGGTTGCGAGTTTCGTACGCTGGATGGATTCGCTTGAACAGGTGCCGACGATCACCGCTTTGCGCGATCGTTTCGAGGAGATCCGCCGGCGGGAGATCGAAAAGTCATTGAGCGGTGGGCTCAAGGATTTGTCGGATCAACAGCGCGCCGCGCTCGACGATCTGACGACGGCGATGGTCAACAAACTGCTTCATGGCCCGATATCCCAGCTCAAAAAGAATACGGGCGAGGGCGGCGATGATGTTGCCCTCTATGCGGCGGCCTTGAAACGACTGTTCGATCTGGAGGAAAAATGAGCCGCATCCGGATCGGCACGCGCGGCAGCGCGCTCGCGCTCGCGCAGTCGAACTGGGTGAAGGCTCAGCTCCAACAGCATGATCCCGATCTGGTGATCGAGTTACACGTGATCAAGACGAGCGGAGATCGATTCGCCGAGACGCCTCTTCAGACCTTGGGCAATAAAGGAGCGTTCACTAAGGAGATCGACGACGCCCTGCTGCGCGGCGAGATCGATCTCGCGGTCCATTCGATGAAAGACTTGCCAACCCGATTGGCGCCCGGCCTGATCATCGCTGCGGTGCCTAAACGAGAAGATCCGCGCGACGCCTTGGTAACGCCGGGGAAGAGCACGCTTCGCGATCTGGCGTTCGGTACGACCGTCGGTACCGGGAGTCTTCGTCGGCGCGCCCAACTTCTCCATCACCGCTCCGATTTGTCGATCGTGCCGATTCGCGGCAACGTGGATACTCGGCTGCGCAAATTGGATGAGGGTCAAGTTGGCGCTCTAGTGATGGCCGCAGCGGGTCTCAAGCGCATCGGTCGCGCCGATCGCATCAGCGAAATTCTCGCTGACGAGGTTTGCGTGAGCGCCGTCGCACAGGGTGCTCTGGCTATCGAGTCGCGCGAAGAAAACGCGCTTCGCGACCGTCTGGGGTCTCTCGATGACCCGGCGAGCCGCGCGGAGATCGCCGCCGAAAGAGCGATGTTGGATTGTCTCGGCGGTGATTGTCAGGTGCCCATTGGCGCCCGGGCGACGGCGAGCGGCGGGGATCTGAAGATGATCGGGATCGTCGCCAGCACCGACGGCAGCCGGCTATGCCGCAGTCAAATAACCGGGTCCACGCACCAAGCTGCCGATCTCGGTCGTTATCTCGCCAATCAGTTATTGAGCCAAGGTGCGGATAAGCTGCTTGCGGCGCCGGCAACTGAGAGATGATGGACAAAGATCGGCCGCTGGCGGGGAAGAAGATCGTCGTCACCCGCGCGAGAGCGCAGGCGGGCGATTTAGCCGAGCAGATCGAGGCCGCCGGGGGCCAGGTCTTTGAATTTCCCACCATCGAGATCCAGCCGCCGGAAAATTTCGCGGACTTCGATGCCGCAGTGGAGAAGATCGAGAATTACCACTGGCTGATTTTTACCAGCGTCAATGCGGTTGAGCCGTTCTTGTCGCGCTTGCTCCGCGTTGGTAAGACGCTAGATTCGTTGCAGGGGCTCAAAATAGGCGCCATCGGCCCCGAAACGGCAAAAACATTAGCGTCGGCTGGAATCAAAGTGGATTTGATACCGCAGCGCTATCAAGCCGAAGGCATTCTCGATGCGGTGACGCCGGAGGCGATGAAAGGGAAACGGGTGCTGATTCCTCGAGCGGCCGAAGCGCGCGAGATCTTGCCCGAACGGTTACGGGCCTGGGGCGCTTCGGTTGATGTGGTCATTGCCTATCGGACGGGGCTTTCCGATGTTGATGTTCAGCCGCTCGCCGAACTGTTGCACCAAGGCGCCATTGACGTCATTACCTTCACCAGTTCGAGCACGGTGAACAATTTCGTGCGGCTCTTGGGTTGCGCGAATCTGGCCGAGGCTACCGGCGGGTGCGAAATTGCCTGCATCGGTCCGATTACGGCGCAGACAGTCGTTCGGTTGGGCGGTCGGGCAGATATCGTGGCAAATGAATTTACTGTGGCGGGACTCATGCGCGCCATCATCGAGCACTTCCGGTCGAAAATGAAACCGCTGAACGGCGTGGCGGAAGCGTGAGAGATTTAGCCATAGTTAGCGCATGCATAATGGCAGACGTTTGTACTGGAGTTCATTAGCTATGGGGCTGGCATTGGCTACGCCAGGCGCTCGTCTGTCCGCCAGGTCCTCGCTGAACAAGAGCTAGCGCGGAGTGTCTTATGGATTTTCCCAAATATCGGCCGCGAAGACTGCGGCGCAATGAAAAGCTCCGAAACCTGATTCGCGAGACGACGCTCCAGCCGAACAATCTTATCTTTCCGCTGTTCGTCGGGCCGGGAGAGGACAAGGCTCAGCCGGTTGCTTCAATGCCGGGAATTTGTCAACTGACGGTAGATCGTGCGGTGCGCGAATGCCACGAGGTCGTGGCCCTCGGGATTCCGGCGGTGATCCTGTTCGGTATTCCGGAGCGCAAAGATGCCATCGGCAGCGAGGCCTACGATGAGCGCGGTGTTGTGCAGCGGGCGATTCGCGCGATCAAGGAAAAATTTCCAGAATTACTCGTGATTACGGATGTTTGCCTGTGCGAATATACCGATCATGGCCATTGCGGCGTGATCAAGGACGGCGATGTTGAAAACGACGCTACCCTCGAACTGCTCGCTCGCGAGGCGCTATCCCACGCGCGCGCCGGTGCCGACATCGTAGCACCGTCCGATATGATGGATGGACGGGTCGGGGCGATTCGCAAGATCCTCGACGACAACGGATTTACTCAGACGCCGATCATGGCTTACGCGGCGAAATATGCGTCGGGCTTTTACGGTCCATTTCGCGAGGCCGCCGAATCGACGCCGCAATTCGGTGACCGGCGTTCCTACCAGATGGATCCGGCCAATGCAGAGGAAGCACTGCGCGAAGTCGAGCTCGATATACGCGAAGGCGCCGACATCGTCATGGTCAAGCCGGCACTGGCATATCTCGACATCATCTATCGCGTGAAGCAGCAATTCGGTTATCCGGTCGCGGCTTACAATGTTAGCGGCGAGTATTCAATGATCAAAGCGGCGGGACAGAACGGCTGGATCGATGAGCCGAGGATCATGATGGAAACCCTATTCGCGATCCGTCGCGCCGGCGCTGACATGATCCTCACTTACTTTGCGAAGGAAGCAGCGCGCCTAATGCGTGGCGGGTTTTAACCGATCGTTTATCCCTATCAAAGCCACGGCGCTAAATCAGGTTCCACAAGTCTTTGATCTTTCGAATCAGCGTGCGCTCGCACTCGCCTTCCCGCCCATCGGTATGAACTTGGCTTTGAGATAGACGAAAGATCAGCACGCGAGCCTTTTTGGCCAACCGTAGCAGGAAGGTGTTCGAGTCCGCGTCGAACTCCACCCTTACGTCGACCGACGGGTCGACACGCTCGGTTATCTGATTCGCCCAGGACTGAAGTTCGGGAATGGCCGCTTCGCGGCGCTGGGCGCTCAACACTAGATCGTCCCGCCG